>JASGCE010000095.1 GCA_030054295.1 Minisyncoccota bacterium | reverse complement strand
TTTTTGCAAATTCTAAAAGCACCTTTTCAGAAGTAAAGTAATTTTCGATTTCATTCCGCTTCCAAAAAAGAGCCTGCAAATTTGAATTATCACCCTTTGGTAAAGGGCCTTTTGGGTGATCAAGAATGACAATTGCCTTTAAGTTTCTATGTGAAAAGTGCAGGCCAAAAAAATGATCCTGTGCCTGTGAAAATTGATTACCAATATACCTGACAAAACAATTACTTAAGTAATTTTTGGCACTGTGGTTTAACTTTAAGGCAAATTTTTGTAAAATTGAAAGGTCGGTTGACCCCTCTAAATACAAAACCCAACCGGTCTCTTCTGCTTGCAAATAGTCTTCTGCGGGGATTCGATTGAGCGATTTTCTTACCTGAGCCAAGTCACCAGAGGTTGCAAGTCGGTGTGGCTTTCCGACAAAGCCAATAACAAGACCATCGTCGATTGCCTCGTTCAATATCACTTCGGAATGACTGGCTATAATTAATTGCGAGTTAGTTTCCGCAACTACTGTTTTTATCAGCCTATAAATTTCTCTTTGGCGAATAATCTCCAGATGTGCATCGGGCTCGTCAAGAAGAATAATCGAACCGGGGTTGCTGTATAAAAAAGCAAGAAGCAAAAGGGTTTGCAGCTGTCCACGACCACTTGTCGAAATATCGAATGAAATATCGTTTTTAATATAGCTCATGGTAATTTCACCACGAGAAGAATCGTAATATGGGTCTTGGAGTTCTATGTTGAATAATGTCCAAATCAATTCGACAATTTTGTTCCAATATGGATTAGATCCATAAATTTCTGTTTCTTCATATAAATAATAGCATAAATTACGCAGTACTTCGGCGGTACGACCTTCCCCTAATCTGACATTAATTGCTCCAGGATCAACCCTAAGTTCATTAGCGATTAATCCTGACATGGGAGGTAAAAACGCTAGTTCTAAGCCATGCATGACAAAAAATTCGACAATATCTCTGTCTGAATTTTCATCTAAATTGATGTAACAATTAAGAATTTCAGGGTTGGAGTAGGCAAGCTCTACTTTTATCTGCCAATCAACCCCATTGCTGGTTCCCCAAACCGAAATTTCAATTCTACGATTCTTTTTACCGTTGCGAATAATAAGATTCTGCCACAGAAGATTAGCAGCTGGGATTGGGATTTCTAACAGATCACGCCGTGACAAAATCATGCCAGTATTGTCGTTCTTTCGACCATTGAATCGACCATTTTCGACCCCAAGTTTTACGCCAACTTTCCACAAGGCCAGGGCTTGCAGTGCGGTGGTTTTGCCAGAATTATTGGGCCCGACAAGAACCACCGTCTGACCGAGTTCGATCTCGACATCTTCAAAACCTTTAAAGTTTTGGATACGAATTTTTGTCAGCATTTACCACCCCTCCCTCCCCCTACTCCTCGCTTCTTGGCCGTAGGTTCTCTGCATCCCAGATTGAATCGGCGATGACCTCGGCTTTGCGCATTTCGGTAAAGACCATCACTTCCAAAGCCGTCCCCGCCGCCACCAGTTCCGGCGCGACATAGGCAAAGGCCAGAGATCGTTCCACCGCATGGCCATAGCCGCCGCTGGTTGTCACCCCCACTACCTTGCCCTGGTGATAGACCGGTTCATTGCCCATACAGTCCGAGTCGGTGTTCTCGACCGCGATGGTCACCAGCCTCATCCGCGGGCCGCGTTGTTGGCGCGCCAGGCTGGCGCTGCGGCCGATAAAGTCGGGCTTGTCGGTGCGGATGAACCGTTCCATGCTGGCTTCGAACATGTCGATCTCGTTGGTCAGTTCCGAGCCCCAGCCGCGGTATGACTTCTCCATCCGCAGGGAATTCATCGCATAGGTTCCGAACAGGCCAATGCCATGAGCCTCGCCCGCCTTCATCAGGGCGGCAAAAACCTTTGGCATGTCGGCCATCGGGCAGTGAATCTCCCACCCCAGTTCACCGACATAGTTTACCCGCAACAGTACTGATCCAATCCCCGCTACCTTAGCAAACTTACCCGACAACCAACGGAACCCAGCGTTCGACAGGTCGGTATCGGTACATTGCTTTAAAACTTTTCGCGCATTGGGCCCTGCCAATACCAGAGTCCCATAACGGTCGGTTGCATCATCGATCTTGACATCCTCGTCATCTCGCTTACGCCAGGTCAGCTGATCCATATCATAGACCTGTGCCACCGCCGCCGACAGAACATAAAAGTGAGTCGCATCAAACCGCGTCACCGTCAGTTCCGATTCGATAAAGCCATTGTCGTTGAGCAGATGAGTCAAAACAATCCCGCCGTCTTTTTTGGCGATCTGGTTGGCGCAAATGCGGTTAAGGAATTTCTCGGCATCGGGGCCGATTACTTCGAACTTGCTGAAGGTAGACAGGTCCATCAAACCGACGCGGTTGCGCACGGTCAGGGCCTCTTGCCGCACGGCTTCGAAGGCGTTGTTGCGGCGGAAGGAGAAGGCCTCGCCCTTGCCGGTCGTGTCGTACCAGCGGGCGCGTTCCCAGCCGAATATCTGGCTGAACTGGGCGCCGCGCGACTTGAGTTCGTCGTGCAGGCTGGTCTTGCGGATATTGCGGCCGGCCGTATGTTGCTCGGCGGGCTTCATGCAGTAATACATGTGGTGGTAGTCGCTGATGGATACTTCGGTCGTATAGTCGCTGGTCGCCCAGGCCCCGAAGCGGCGCGGGTCATATTCGCGCATATTGATCTCGGCCTGGCCGTGCACCATCCATTGGGCGAGGTACTTGCCTGCGCCTGCGCCCTGGGCAATGCCGATGGAGGCTCCGGTATGCATCCAGTAATTTTTTGGCCCGTGGGCTGGCCCAGACAGATAGTTGCCGTCGGGGGTGTGGGTTATGGCTCCCGAGACGATGTTTTTTATCCCGGATTCGGCGAAGAGTGGGAATCGCTCGCCGGCCTTTTCCAGCCAGGGAATCAGTCGGTCGAGTTCGGGGGCGACCAGTTCGTTCTCGAAGTCCCAGGTGGGGGGCTTGCCGTCCCAGCAGACATGGGCGGTGGCGGTTTCATAGGGGCCGACCAATATGCCGTTGGTTTCTTCGCGCAGATAGGAATGTGAATAGGGGTCGCGGACGACGGGCAGTTCGGGCAGGAAGTCGATCAGTTCTTGGCGCGGCTCGGTGATGATATAGTGGTGCAGCATATTGACGATTGGCACGGCGTGGCCGGTCCAGCTGCCGACTACATCGGCGTAGGAACCGGCGGAATTGACGACATGTTCGCAGGTTACGGTACCCTGTTCGGATATGACTTGCCACTCGCCGCGGGGGAGTCTTTTGATGTCGGTGACGCGGTTGCGTTTGCTGATTTCGCCGCCGAGTTTGCGGACTCCGGTTGCCATGGCGTTGGTGACATCGGCGGGGGCGACATGGCCGTCGGTGACGGTGCGGAATGCGGCTTTGATTTCGCGGGTATCGAGGAAGGGGTGATATTGTTTGATGTCTTTGGGGCCGATGATTTCGCATTCATAGCCGGCGAGGCGGGATACGCCATAGACATATTTGAGCCAGTTTACTTCTTCGTCGGTGCAGGCGAGGCGGAGTCCGCCGCAGCCGTGCCAAGACACGGCCTGGCCGGTGAGTTCTTGCAATTTGGGATAGAGTTCGGTGCCGTACATATGGACTTTGGTCGTATTCAGCGAGCCGTTAAAATGTGGACATTGGCCGGCGGCGTGCCAGGTTGAACCTGAAGTTAGTTCGCCCTTTTCGATGAGCAGGGTGTCGCTCCAGCCTTCGAGGGCTAGGTGGTATTGCAGGCCGACTCCCATGATGCCGCCGCCGACGATAACGACGCGATAGTGTGATTTCATTTTGTTTCCTCTCTGCGGTGGTTGTAATTTGCTCTCTCATAGCATAGGGGCAAATGGCGAAGCAACGGCTATGACAGGGGTGTGCGATTCGTTTTAAAATGGTTGGCGGCCCATCGATTGTCATTACCCGCAGCTGCGAAGCAGCGAGACGGGTAATCTCGCTTTTCTGACTCTAACGGTTCCAAGGCGAAGCCTTGGCGGGTTCTCAGGGCAGCGCCCTGAGTGGGTTCGGGCGAAGCCCGAGCGGTCTGGCGGCAGCCAGCGCGAAGCGAAACCCGCCGAGGTGAGTGGTCGTTCTGGCGAGCATTCCATGAGCGCGGTGGTTGCGCCATGGGCGAGACAGAACGAGCCCGAACCGATGGCGATAAAACATTATAAAATTTAATGAATATCTGGTTCTGCCACAAAAATATTAACATGTTAAAAGATTATCACAATTGCAAAAATTTATACTATCAGCGGAAACACCCAATTCAATTAGTTTTGACCAAAAACTGACTTTTTCTTGTTCAAATTTGTAACTAACGAACCATTTAACATTGTTTGTTGCTGTTTTTCTTATGACTTCAACAAAATACGGTAAATCCACCACGGAAAGAGAATGGCCGATTACAAAAATTTCGCTAATATTATTTAAATTATTGAAAAATATTATGTTTTCGCTAATTATTTTTTCTACTGGCTTTTTTGTGTTTACAAAATAAGAGTCTATCATGTGGATTACCTCTTCGTATCTTGGGTCACCCTCACCATTCACACAACCATAATCCCTATTTAATTGTTTTATATCATTTTCATGATGATATCCATGCCCATAAATTAATGTTGAATTAATATTAAGTGATTCTCCATGAACATACATTACCTGATTTCGGCTAATATTGTAAATTTTGGTTAGTGAACAAGTATAGTTAAAATTAAGATATAATCCATTTATGTCAATACAACGCAACCTTTTACTATTATAGTAATATTTGAAATTGTTTTCAATTCCAACAATCCAATTTCTTAGTAAAACAGGCAATTCTTTTACTATAGAATTAAGAATTTTATCAACCTCGAATTGAAAGTCATGATGTCCGGAATCACTCCAATCCTCCGCACCATAACTTGGTGCATGTACTTCAAGATCTTGGATTAGATCTTCAGGAATCAATTCACCAAGTGATTTTTCCAAATCGCACCAATATTCATTTGTTTCTAAAGTATATTTACAAATATTAAGTGTTTCTGGACTTATTTGAAGTATGTAATCTGCAAATTCAGAATATTTTGTTGGTAAGCCATGGTAAAGATCAAAACCATTGCCTATAATGTATAATTTTGTGTGCATTGAGAATTCCTTGTGCCGTTGTTACCAAAATTTTGATCACATTGTTTAAAACAATTGACCTTAAATTAAAACAATACAATAAAGTTCTATAAAATTCAAATAACGAATGTACCAGCACTGGTTCCTACAGAACATCTTATACAGTGATGGATTAATGCAAGACTGATTAATCTGTCGGCAGGGAGATTTTCTCCAAACGCTTAAGTAGCTTGCCCGTTTTAAAAATCAGCAAGCGCGAATATGCATTGTGTAAGAAGAAAAGAAAATTTCATATTTTTGATTTTTTTGCTCTGAAATAAGTAGAATTTTATGACTGATTGTATTATCAGTATTTTTTGAATACACACATAATATGTTAGGAATAAGAAATGACAGATTTATTAGAAATTTACACCATATTAGGAATAGAAGGTATTGTGTTTGGTGGGTTTGCGGTGAAAGTAAATTTTCTAAAATTAGTTTTTCTTTTTTCATGTGGAATTATTTTGAATGATGTTTTGCTTGATGATTCACAAATTTCACTAGTTCAACTCGTAGTCTTTGGGTTGTCTGCTTTCGTTGGTGCTGCTGTTGTTTCGGGTTTAAAAGAATTTCATATAGAAAATAGAATTTTAAATTTATTTTTAAGCCCTATAATTTATATAATAATTATAATTTTTTCTATTCTGCTTTTTTTCTCTCACCGCTACGCGCCCACGCTAGCGTTGTATTTTCGAGCTAAACTGTTAATCTATGCAGCAAAATACAGAATTTCAAAACTCGTAAATAAGCAATTATCCACAAAAAAGAATTCAACCTTGGTCAGTGCTGCTCGAGAAGGTAATACAACTTTACTAGCGATGCAAATACTCACGAGTCGGATTGACATTGAACAAAAAGGTCATTATGGAGAAACTGCACTTATTGCTGCTGCTGCTTCTGCGCGAACAAAGGAAGTTGAACTGTTAATTTTAGCAGGTGCAGATATTGAAGCAAAAGATTATCAGCATTGGACTCCTTTGTTTTGTGCTGTCAATGCTGATGAAAGAAGGGGGGTAATAAAGGATTATCTTAAGGTGGCAAAAATTTTAATCGATGCCAATGCTGATGTAAATGCAATTGACAAGTACGGCAAATCATTACTCAGTTTTGCAATAGGAACCAGCAACCATGAAATGATTAGATTGTTAATTGAAAAAGGGGCAAATGTTAATTTTAAAGATAAATATGGTCGCACCCCATTGTTTAATCTCATATACTTTCCACACTTTAGTTTTTCTCAGAATTACAATTTGAGAGTGATTGTTGGGTTGCTGTTTGCAGAACAAGCAGATGTAAATATACAGGATGAAGATGGTAACACCGCTTTAATGATGGCTGCGCGTAACGGAAAGAGTGAGATTGTTAAATTACTCATTGAATTTAATGCGAATGTAAATCTTCGGAATAAATACGGACAGACAGCTTTGTCGATGGCTGAAGGAAATGATGTTATTTGGTTAATCGTGCAAGCTGGTGGTGAGAAGTAACTGCAACGCCATCGGTTCGGGCTCGTCAAGGCGTCGCTAACTTGCTGTAACCACCACAGCAAAAACGCGCCGCTTGCCGACCCTCACCGATTGGCGGGTTAATTCTGGGCTTTGCCCAGACCCATTTAAGGCTTCGCTCCTCACGACCGCTTCGCGGTCTCAGGACAGGCTTTAAAAATCCAGCAAGGCTGCGCCTTGCAACCGCAGACGGGGAATCCAGAGTCGCAGAAAGGTAATTCGGTTTTTGTTACTCTGGATCACCCGACTCGCTGCTTCGCAGCGGCGGGTGATGACAAGGGGTGGGGTGGGCTGCGGCGGGTGATGACAAGGGGTGGGGTGGGCAGCGGCGGGTGATGACAACTATACTATGGTTCCGTAAATTTTTGGAATTTTATAGTATGATTCCTTTAAAATTGAAAAACTCTTTTTTTTAGCGGGGGGCGGATGCCCCCCGAGTTGCTACGCAACTCCCCCCCTCTGGATCGCCTTGCCCTTAAAGGGCAACGCGATGAGGGGTAATGATGGGTTGAAAACTCCCATAACCCCTCATAGCGTCGTGCGTAAGCACGAGGCTATCCAGCGGGGGGAGTCGAGCATTGCTCGACGGGGGGCATCCGCCCCCCTACAAAATAAAAGACTCGATTGCCTTTTATATTCTCAATTGAACTGTGTACAAATCAAAACCTTGGCAACTTACCCGAAAGTTTGGTTACCGACTCATCCGTCACAGGTACCACCTCATCGGCAACGGACTTAACCGCCACCGTCGGCTGGTGCTCACCCTCCCCGCCATACCGAGCCTCCAGCTGTTTAGCAATCCCAAGACCCCCGCGATTGGCCATAATCTTGCCATATTCCTGCACCATCAGAGTCTTAAATACCGCCTCGCCATGACCACCGCCGAACATACCATCAGTCTTGCCAACCCCCTCAAACATCGGCTGCAACATCTCGGCCATAAACATAGCCTCAAAATCCTGCGCCACCCGCTTAAGCTCCTCGCGCGATTGTCCCGATTTAAAAACCTCCATCTGCCGCTCGACAGTCTTCTGCCGCGCCAGATCGGTCATGGTTTCCAAACCCGTCGTAAGGGGAGTCAATACCGCCATCATATAATCTCAATCGAGGCCTGAAGCGCCCCAGCCGCCTTAATCGCCTGAATAATCGGAATCAAATCCCGCGGCCCAACCCCCAAAGCATTCAACCCATTGACCAACTCACCCAGAGTCACACCACTCGGGACAATCGCCAACCGATTACCCGCACTGTCATTAACATCGATCTGAGTCCTCGGCACCACCACAGTTTGCGCTCCACCATTATTTGCACCAACCCCAGCGCGGCGGCCCGGCACAATCTGCGGCACATAGTCAAAAACCGGATTGCCACTGGCATCCAACACCGGCTGCCCCGAAGAATCTAACCTCGGCTGCGGCACGGTTTGAATCTGGTTCGAATCATTCAATGTCTGAGTCCCCGAACCCGGCCCCGGGGCAAAGGGCAGCGGCTGCGACACCTCGGGCTGTTCAGTAATCCGAATGGTCAAATTACCCTGAGCAATGGCCACGGTCGAGACCCGCACATTGGCCCCCATGACAATAATCCCCGACTTCTCGTCAATCACAATCTTGGCAACATAGTCTGGCTCGACCGTCAGAGTCTCGACATCGGCGATCAACTGGACAATATCACCCTGATATTTTTTGGGAATCTCGACCTGAATGGTCGCGTGATCGAGGGTCTTGGCCCCCGTCTCGCCCGTCATGCTATTGATCGCCTGACTGATCCGCCGCGCCGTCGTAAAGTCGGGATTGCGCAGATTGAGCCTTAAATTGGTCAGCTGTTTCATCTCGAAACCGACTTCTTTTTCGACAATCGCTCCGCTGACAATCCGCCCCGAAGTCGGCACGCCCCGCACTACCGATTGCGCCTGACCGCGAGCAGCAAAGCCACTGACCTCGACCGGGCCCTGAGCCACCGCATAGACCTCCCCATCCGCCGCCATCAAGGGCGTCGCAATCAAGGTTCCACCCTGCATCGACGAAGCATCCCCCATCATCGAGACACTGACATCAATCCGCCCACCCTGACGGGTAAAGGGCGGCAGAGTCGCCGTCACCATCACCGCCGCCAGATTGCGCGTCCGCATCTCGTCATTGGCCGTCCGGGCATTGACCCCCAGCCGCTCCAACATGCCGATCAGACTCTCGCGGGTAAAGATCGAACGGTTGAGGGTGTCACCCGTATTGGCCAAACCAACCACCAGCCCATAGCCAACCAGCTGATTGTCCCGTACCCCCTCCACCGCTACCAAGTCCTTGATCCGCGCTGTCTCGGCCGCCCGTGCGGAATCAATCGGCAGGGGCGCCAAGACCAGCGCCAAACCGACGACAAGGCGCAGTAAAATGGTGCTGGTTTTGCGTAACAATATTGTCATTATCTCGCCCTTTTTGCCGAATCTGCGCTGCCCAGACTGGCCTATTCTAGCTAAAAATCAATTCCTTGCTGGAGTTTATGCAATAATCGTACCAGTGCAGACACAGCTGGCTTTAGGAAACCCTGAAAAACTCACTTTTTTGTCACTCTGAGCGTCGTCGCGCTT
>JASGCE010000094.1 GCA_030054295.1 Minisyncoccota bacterium | reverse complement strand
TCGAACTTAGCAGCTTGCTGCTTAGTGAGACTAAGGGGGGTTGCCTGACTGTCTTAAAAATTGACTTTTTCAGGGTTTCCTAAAGGGGCAACCTGGCGGGGAATGACAAATTAGAGCATATTGCTTGATTGTTGTATCTAGAGAATCTTAATTGTCCCCCCTCCCTTTAGGGAGCGGGGGATAGCAAGTCTTAGCGAGTGCTTACGAGCGTTAGACTTGCTTGGGGGGTAGGCCATAATTCTGTTTAAATATCAAAGACATACCCCCCAAGTCGTTCTAAGCTTTTCGCTGCGCTTTGCTGGCTCAAATCTAAGAACGACTATCCCCCGCTTTCGCACGCGAAAGGGGGGGACAGTTTGAATCATGCGATAGAACAGTACCTAATTGGTACCAATATGACCCTGCGCCACCATGCAATAGAGCATCGGAAAGGACAGTAAAGCATTGGTGCGACTGAACAACATCGCCCGCCGAGCCGAGGCCTTTTTAATATCCGCAGTCGCCTCGACCAGACCAAGGGCGCGTTTTTGATTCGGCCAGATCACAAACCAAACATTAAACCACATGATGATCCCCAGCCACATGCCAACCCCAATCGCGCGGAAGCCCGGCTGGAAAGACATGGACTCATGGAGATAACCCTTATCCCAAGCAATGATCAAACCGATGATAACCGTTGCCATCGCCGCCCAACGGAAAAAGAACAGGGCGAGAGGAGCAATGAATTTTGACACGGCTGGCTTCTGTTCGTCGGGAATCTTCTTCATCGAGGGAATCTGCACAAAGTTAAAGTAATAGAGCAGACCAATCCATAGGACGCCAAACCAAATATGGGCAACACGCAGTAGCTCCATCCAGTTACTGGATTCGCCCCTTAGGGCAAAGGCTAAAATAACCATCACGACCAGACCAAGGATCAGAGTCAAGTGCAGATTCTCGAGTGGATTTTTCATCATCAATTCTCCCATAGGATATTACAAAAAGTACTGCATTATAAACAAATTAAAGCCATATGAAATAGTCATTTTAAGCCGAACCGATTTATCATCGATTATGCTGTTGAGACTGGGACATGCGCAACCTATAATGCCGACCAGAATCAGCCAGCGTTAAGTCAAAGGGTAGCCGCATGAAACCAGTTTTAATCAGCATTGTTATGGGCAGCCAGAGCGACTGGGAGACCATGCACCATGCGGCAGCAACCCTTGATATTCTTGGTCTTGGTTTTGAACAGAAGATCGTCTCGGCCCATCGCACGCCGCACCGTCTGTTTGAATTTGCCGAATCGGCTGAGGGGCGAGGTCTTCGCGCCATCATCGCCGGGGCTGGCGGTGCTGCCCATCTGCCCGGGATGCTCGCCGCCCTGACAACCGTTCCGGTCTTGGGAGTCCCCGTCGATGCCACTGCTCTTCGCGGTCTCGATAGTCTCTATTCGATTGTCCAGATGCCGGGGGGGATTCCGGTGGCGACCTTTGCGATTGGCAAGGCCGGAGCCATCAATGCCGCGCTCTTTGCCGCCGCCATTCTGGCGCCCCATGACCCGGCGGTTTTTAAAGCCCTTAAGGAATTTAGGAAAAATCAAACCAATTCGGTGGCGGTTGAGCCGAATAGTGATCTGCTCAAAAAGGGTGGTTTGTAATGGCTGATTTTACTTCGCTCCCGCTTCCCGCTGGTTCGGTGATTGGAATTTTGGGTGGTGGCCAGCTGGGTCGCATGACCGCACTGGCGGCGGCGCGGCTTGGCTATCCTTGCCATGTTTTTTGTCCCGAGGTGGATGCGCCAGCCACTCAGGTGACAAATCTTGTGACCCGCGCCGACTATTTGGATCGCTTTGCCCTGTCGCACTTTGCCGCCGCGACGGATGTCATCACCTATGAGTTCGAGAATATCGACCTTAATGCCGTGAAGTTTTTGGAATCCGAATGCGATGCGGTGGTGCGACCATCGTCGGTAGTTCTGGCAATTACCCAGAATCGCATCTTCGAGAAGGCCTTTATCAACGACCTGAAAATTGCCACGGTGGATTGGTGCACCGTCAAGACTCTCGCCCAGGTGCAACAGGCCTTTACCCAAATGGGCGGCAAGATTGTCATCAAGACCGCCATGCTGGGCTATGACGGTAAGGGTCAGGTGATGGTCGAGGAACAGGAAAGGCTGCCTGAAATCTGGAGCGAATTTACCCGCATTCACGCTGGCATTTCGCTGATTGCCGAAAAATTTGATCCCTTTGAATCCGAAGGTTCGGTGATTGTGGCCCGCAGTCAATCGGGCGAGACCAGGGCCTATGAACTGGTCGAGAATTTTCATCAGGATCACATATTGTCGGAGACAAGGGTGCCGGGGAACTTTACCGCCGAGACCAAAATTCGCGCCGAAGAGATCGCCGTCAAACTGGCCGAGAGTCTCGAGGTGATTGGGCTTCTTGCCGTCGAGTTTTTTATTCGCGCCGATGGTTCGCTGAAGGTCAATGAACTGGCCCCGCGCCCCCATAATTCGGGACACTGGACCATGGATGGTGCTGCAACCAGCCAGTTTGAACAGCTGGTGCGGGCGATTGTGGGTTTGCCGCTTGGCTCGACCCAGAGACTCTATGATACTGTGGTTATGGAGAATCTGATCGGCGAATCGGTCAATCAATGGCCCTCTCGCTTGGCCGATGAGCCTGAGGCAAGGCTGCATCTATATGGCAAGACCGCGGTTAAACCTGGTCGAAAAATGGGCCATGTCAATCGGGTTAAGTGATTACCTCTCCTCCAATCGCGGCATCAGTTCGACAAAGTTACAGGGTCTGTGGCGAATATCGAGTTGGTCGCGCAAAATCCCATTCCAGCCATCGCGGCAGGCGGAGGGCGAACCCGGCAGGGCAAATAAATATTTCCCCTTGGCGACTCCGGCCGTCGCGCGACTCTGGATGGTCGAGGTGCCGATAATGCCATAGCTGATCAGGCGGAAGATTTCGCCAAAGCCGGGAATCTCCTTTTCGCAGACCTGTTTAAAGGCCTCAGGGGTGACATCGCGGCCGGTGACCCCGGTGCCGCCAGTGGTGATAATCACCTCGATCCCTGGCTCCACCAACCATGAATTGAGTTTGGCGACAATGGCCGGCAGTTCATCCTTGGCCCAGTCGCGCGCCGCCAGTCTGTGACCAGCCGCCAGCAATAATTCGACCAGCAGATCGCCTGAACGGTCGCTGCGGGCATCCCGACTGTCCGACAGGGTCAATATCGCAATCCCCACGGGCCGCGGGGTAATGCCATGGTCTGAATTCTCTACCAATTTTTTATCCTCCAAAATTTGCACCCTTTTAATTATTCTATATACTGATTTGTAGTCGAGAAGAGGATTGATTTGGTCTGGTGTTGAATTTTTTTGGACAAACCCTGTGAAGGAGAATTGTGAATGACATTATCTTCGTTAAAACTGCGAATCTTGCTGGTCGCCATAGTCGCTCTGTCTTTGGCGGCTCCGGCCTATGCGGCTTCATCGGCTGTCACCGGCCAGCACGGTATGGTGGTCGCCGCCGAACGAAACGCCGCCAAGATCGGTATCGAGGTGCTGGAGAATGGCGGCAATGCCATCGATGCCGCCGTCGCAGTTGGCTATGCCCTGGCCGTTACCTATCCGGCCGCGGGTAACCTCGGCGGCGGTGGATTTATGACCATTCGCCTGGTCGATGGCCGCACCAGCTTTATCGATTTCCGCGAAAGAGCGCCCAAAAAAGCCACCGAAACCATGTTCCAGGACGATAAGGGAAATGTCGTCGAGGGTCGCAGCACCTCGACCTGGCTGGCGGTTGGGATTCCCGGCACGGTTGCCGGTTTGGAATATGCGCGGAATCGCTATGGCACCAAAACCCGCTATCAATTGATTCAACCGGCGATTGAACTGGCGGATCGCGGCTTTATCGTCTCGCCCGGGCAACAGAGTCTGCTCGCTGACTATAGTTCTGGCCTGTCAGAAGACAAGGAAGCCGCCGCCATCTTCATGAAGGATGGCAAAAAACAAACCTGGAGCAGCGGCGATCTGCTGGTCCAGGCCAACCTCGGCAACACATTGCGCCTGATTCAAAAACAGGGCAGCGACGGATTCTATAACGGTAAAATCGCCGAGGAGATCGTCCGCGCCAGTACCGAAGGCGGCGGTATTATGGGACTGGATGATTTTGCCGCCTATAGGCCCCGCGAACTGACCCCCATCACCTGTCGCTATCGCGGCTATGACATTATCTCGGCCCCTCCCCCCAGTTCGGGCGGGGTGGTGCTGTGCGAGATGCTGAATATTCTGTCGGGCTATGACCTTAAAAAGATGGGTTTCCAATCGCCGCAAGCCATTCACTATAGTGTCGAGGCGATGCGCCACAGTTTTATCGACCGCAATTCAGCCCTCGGCGACCCGGCCTTTGTGACCAATCCGGTGGAGGCCCTGCTCGATCCCAACTACGCCAGCACCATCCGCGCAACGATTGATGCCAAAAAGGCCGGCGATTCTAATAAAATCAAGCCCGGCGTGGCTCCCCATGAAGGTCGTCAAACCACCCACTATTCAGTGATCGACCAACAGGGTAATGCCGTTGCCGTGACCTATACCCTCAATGATTATTTTGGCGTGGGTAAGGTGGCTGGCTCGACCGGCATATTGATGAATAACGAGATGGATGACTTTACCGCCAAGGTCGGGGTCGCCAATATCTATGGCCTGATGCAGGGCAAGGCCAATGCCATTGCCCCGGGCAAGACTCCGCTGAGTTCCATGAGCCCTACCATCATCACCAAAAACGGCAAGGTCTTTATGGTGCTGGGCAGCCCCGGCGGGCCGCGAATCATCACCGCCGTGCTGCAAACCATCATCAATGTCATCGACTATGGCATGACCGTCGATCAGGCAATTGATGCGCCAAGATTCCACCACCAGTGGCAACCCGACAAGGTCTTTATCGAACCCAATGGACTGCCAAGCCCGACCCGAGTTCAGCTCGAGAAGATGGGCCATGTGATCGAGGTGGATACACCCTGGAGCCATGTCGCCGCCATTCTCAACGACGGCAAAAATTACTATGGCGCGAATGACTCGCGCGGCTATGACGGGGCGGCAGTGGGATATTGAGGGTAGTTAGAGCATTTTTACAAGCAATAGGCTCAAATCATGAACTTTAAAGTTTTGCTTGCTGTTGTCTCCCCCTAGCAGGGGGAGATAGGCTTGCTTGATTTTCGCCTCTTTGCGAAAATCTTTAGCAAGCCTTGTGGGGGTAGAATATATATTAAAAACAAGTCATTAACCTTCTACCCCCACCAAGAAAACCTAACGCTCGCCTGCGGCTTCGCTAAGGTTTTCTATCCTCCCCCTGCTAGGGGGAGGCAACAGTGAAACATGCATAAAAATTAATGTTTCGCCCCTCTTAATCATGAAGATGCTCTAGTGCTTTCCCACTGTGTCTGACCCATTGAATTGTCATTACCCGCCGCTACGAAGTAGCGAGTCGGGTAATCTCGCTTTGCTTACAGTGATTAAAAAAGGAAGGGAGATTCCCCGTCTGCGCTTGCCCCTGACGGGTCAAACTGGCGGGGAATGACAATAAATAAGGAAAGCTAAGGCAGTGGCGTGGAATAAAAAAAAGGTTAGATTGTGAAACCTGCGCGTTCTTATGAATTATTTATCCTTACTCGCCATTTTGCTCACTTTGTTCGCAAGCGAGTAAAGATAAATAATTCATGGAAGTAAACGAACGCGCTGCAAAAACAGGATAAATTCAAGATTCTGCTGGGTGGGGAAGTACCTGCGGTGCTTCAAATTGTTGAAAATTATTTTAACAAAACCCAAAAACTGGTTGAGAATTTCAGTTTCAACAATTTGATGAAGAATCGAACAGGCCGCGCCTGCGCTTCGCTAATTGGCTGCCGCCAAACCGCTTTCTTTTTATTTTTTTGTTTTTTGTTATGGTTTATTCACTCCAAACAATTTGAAAATGAATTGGGCAAAGAAAAACTCTTCCCTACCCCCTTGCGGCCTTTTCAAGGTCGGCAATCACCAGTTTTTCCATCTCCAGCATGGCCTTGAAAACCCGGCCAGCGGCTTCGCGGTCGGAACCCTGCATATAGTCAAACAGCATGGTCGGCACAATCTGCCAGGGCAGTCCAAATTTATCGGTCAACCAACCGCATTGAATTTTGTTGCCGCCATCAGACAGGCGATCCCAATAGTGATCGACCTCGGCCTGGTCTTGGCAATTGACGACAAAGGATACCGCCTGATTGAAATCATAACCCGGCCCGCCATTTAATCCGACAAAACCCATGCCGCTCAGAGTATAATTGACCACCATCACCGCCCCGGGCTTGAGTTCACTCGCCGATTCCCCCACCGTTGAGGGGGCGCGGGCAATGTGATCGATGCGGGAATCGGGAAAGATCGAGACATAATGCTGGGCCGCCGCTTCAGCGACTCCATTAAACCATAGGAATGGACTGATTTTTTGCAGCTTCATTGTCGCGACTCCCCAAACCGATTTTCGAACCTTATTTTGGCGCGATCAGCATAATCATCTGCCGACCTTCCATCCGCGGCATCTGTTCGATCTTGGACATGGACTCGAGATCATCCTTGACCCGCACCAGCACCAGCATCCCGAGGTCTTGATGGGCCAGTTCTCTACCGCGGAACCGCAGAGTGACCTTGACCTTATCGCCCTCCTCGAGGAATTTTTTCATCGCCCGCAGCTTGACCTCGTAATCATGGTCGTCGATGGTCGGACGGAGTTTTATTTCCTTAATCTCGATAATTTTTTGCTTTTTACGGGCCTCGTTCTTGCGCTTCTGTTCTTCATATTTGAACTTGCCGTAGTCGAGAATCTTGCAGACCGGCGGGTCAGCCGTCGGGGCAATCTCGACCAGATCAAGACCAGCCTGAGCGGCCATCGACAGGGCCTCGGCAATGGTGACAATCCCAACCATCCCCCCGTCTTGATCGACGAGTCTTAGGCTGTTCAATCTTATCTCTTCATTAACGCGGGGGCCATCTCGGCTCGGCGTCAGATCAAATGGGGTTCTAGCGATCGTGGTCTCCAACGGTTGTTAAATAAAAATTCCACTGCGAAACTAAAAATAAATTTGACTCAAAAGCGGTTCAAACTATGCATTAGTCTCCAAGAAACTTGACTGTACCATAGAAATTATTAATTGGGAATTGCCGAGTCGCGCGACAGTTGCTTTATCGCTTCGGCCAATGGAAGCTGCTGTTGAGCCTCCTCTCCCAATCGCCTTATCGCAACAGTTCCTTGCTCGGCCTCGCGTTTCCCAACCACCAATATCACCGGAATCTTGGCCAGACTATGTTCCCGAATCTTGAGGTTGATCTTTTCGTTACGGCTATCGGCAATGGCACGAACCCCGCCCTGAGTCAGGTCAGCCAAGACCTGCGCCACATAGTCATCGGTTTCGTTGGTAATGGGCGCGACCACCACCTGCACCGGCGCCAACCAAAAGGGAAACTTCCCGGCATGGTGTTCGATCAGGACTCCGACAAATCGCTCCAGCGAACCCAGAATCGCGCGGTGCAGCATGACTGGCCGGTGTTTTTGTCCATCCTCGCCAATATAGCTCGCATCGAGTCGCTCGGGCAGGACAAAATCCATCTGCAGGGTGCCACATTGCCAGGTACGACCAATCGCATCGCGCAAATGGAATTCAATCTTGGGGCCATAGAATGCCCCTTCATTGGCCAGCTCGACAAAGGGTAGGCCGGCATTATTCAAGGCATCGCGCAGCCCCTGTTCCGCCCGATCCCACACCTCATCGGTGCCAGCCCGCTTGTCCGGCCGCAGGGCCAGCTTGACCTCGATGTCCGTGAATCCCAGAGTCGCATAGACTCCAAGTTGCAGTTTTATATAGGCCGAACATTCGCTCACCACCTGTTCTTCGGTACAGAAGATATGGGCATCATCCTGAGTGAATCCCCGCACCCGCAAAATTCCATGCAGGGCTCCCGACGGTTCATTGCGGTGACAGGAACCAAATTCAGCATAGCGAATCGGCAAGTCACGATAGGATTTAATCCCTTGCCTGAAGATCTGCACATGGCCGGGGCAGTTCATCGGTTTGATACCGGCCAGCCGCTCGCCCTGTTCATTCCTGTCGGTCACAACCTTGAACATATTATCGCCATACATGTCCCAATGGCCTGAGGCCTTGAAAAGCGACTGGTCAATCAGCTGCGGCGTCCGCACCTCGTCATAGCCCGCCGGTTGCAGCCGCGAACGAATTAGGGTTTCGAGCAAACGATAGATGACCCAACCCTTGGGGTGCCAGAAGATCTGCCCGGGGGCCTCCTCCTGCAAATGGAAAAGATCGAGTTCCTTGCCGATTTTACGGTGGTCGCGCTTCTCCGCCTCTTCGACCTGATAGAGGTATTGATCCAGCTGTTCCTTGGTCGCAAAGGCCGTGCCGCTGATTCGTTGCAGCTGGGCATTATTGGCATCGCCGCGCCAATAGGCCCCGGCAACCTTGAGCAGTTTAAAGGCATGACCCAACCGACCGGTCGAGGGTAAATGCGGCCCGCGACAGAGATCAAGCCACTTGCCTTGGCGATAGATGGTCAGGGGTTCATTGCCCGGAATCTCGGGGATCCACTCAGCCTTGTACTTCTCGCCATGGTCGGCAAAATATTGGATGGCGGTGGGGCGATCCCATTCTTCGCGGATGATCTTCTCGTCGCGCTCGACAATCTCGTGCATACGCTGCTCGATCGCCGCCAGATCGTCGGTCGAGAAGGGTGTGGCGCGGGCAAAGTCGTAATAGAAACCGGTCTCGGTCGCCGGGCCAAAGGTCACCTGAGTGTCAGGATAGAGTTCCTGCACCGCCTCCGCCATCACATGGGCAGCATCGTGGCGGAGCAATTCAAGGGCCTCCGCGCTTTTGGCCGTGATGATCTCGATGCGGGCATTGGCCGATAGTGGAAGGTGAAGGTCACTCACCCGGCCATCGACCTTGACCGCCAATGCCGCCTTGGCAAGACCAGCACCAATGGCCGCAGCAATGTCATAGCCACTGACCGATTGATCAAATTGGCGCTCCGAACCATCGGGTAATGTAAAAACAGGCATGATTTTCCACAGGTTAAAATAGGGTTCTTAGAATAATTGACCGAAGTTATCTTTAGCATTAAATTTATCGATAATCAAAACTATGCTGAAAGGGAGGGGATAAGATGAAGATATAGTCTGTTTACATGAGAAGTCAAAAACTCAGGCGAGTAGTTTAGATTAAAATTTGTGGGGGGCCAGACTGTCTCAAAATGCTTGTAAGGGGTCAACACAGACCAAAAGTTG
>JASGCE010000309.1 GCA_030054295.1 Minisyncoccota bacterium | reverse complement strand
AGCCATCGGGGGAGTTGCGAAGCAACTCGGGGGGCATCCGCCCCCCGCTAAAAACGAAAAGTTTTGGATTTTCAAAGAATCAGACAATATATCCAAAATTTTCCTTAATAGTTCACAACCAATCTAAACCCTCACCCCTATTCCTTGACCTCGTCCTTGGCATCAAGACTCTCGTCATCGATAGGCTCATCAGACTCGTCAATATCGATGTCGCTCTCGTCGCCGTCTTCGATTTTCCAATCGGCGACGGCCTGGCGGTTATCGGCCAAAAATGCCTGTTCGGCGGCGAGAATATCGATGATCTCCTCCTCTGGTTCATCGCGTTCGGCGACCTTCTGCATCACCTTGATGATCGAATCGCGCAGCCGCCCGAGATCGAGGTCGGTATCGGCAATTTCGCGCAGGGCAATGACCGGGTTCTTGTCATTGCCTCGCGGCACCATAGTCTCCTGCCCATTACCGATCTCCCGCGCGCGCTGAGAGGCCAGCAGGATCAGCTCGAAGCGGTTGGGGATTTTTGCAACACAGTCTTCAACGGTAACGCGCGCCATGGTGAATCCTTTGGAATGGGCTGGATGTTTAAGAGTAAACTATTCCTATAACCGCTATTGAGCCAAAAAGCAATTACCGATTTTGGAGATGAGCCATCATCTCGGCAATTGTTTTGCTTCTTGTTGGATGAAACCAATGGGGCAAAATATCATTTAGAGGTTGCAGAACAAAGAGTCTTTGATGCAGGCGCGGGTGCGGCAAGGTCAGTTCAGACTCGGATTCTGATTCGGGCGTAATAACCTCGGCCCCAAAGGCCAGCAGGTCGAGGTCGAGAATTCGCGCCTCGTTCCTGACCTGTCTGTGCCGACCAAATTCCGCCTCAATCTCGTGCAGCCGCACCAGCAGCTCGCGCGGCGTGAAGGGACTGGCCACCAGGGCCGCCGAATTGACATAGTTCGGCTGATCCGAAGGCGGGTCGGGTTCGGTCTGATAATATTGACCCACCGCAATGACCTTGATTCCATAGTCGCCGAGTCGCTTCAAGGCCGCGTCCAAAACCAGCCGCGACTCGCCATGAATGGGCGAGGGCAGGTTGCTGCCAAGGGCGATCAGGGCGTGATCCGACGGCAAGACCGACCAGTCGAGGGGGGCCAATCTGTCAGTAGCCATAGTTAAAATCGGGTGACATGGGGCAGGCGAACCTTAATTTTGGTTAAAATAACTTGAGCGCGACTGTAGGGCTAAATATAACTTAAAGAAAGTGCAAAAAATCCAAATTAAAACTTGAAAAGCAAGTTATTTTATGGGAATGTGGTTTAACAGGGTAAGATGCGTCACTGTGAAGCGAAGAGGTTCTTTGTTGCTTCATCAGGGTCGTTTAGCAAAATCCTGTTAAAATGCCTCTAACCAAGGAAAGGTGAGCTTAGATTTTTTAATTCTTTAAAGCTTTCTTAACCTTATTAACAACCGTTCATATGAAGGAAAAAATATGTCAGAAAATCGCTCACGCAATCAAAAGGTCTTTGAACTGCCAGTCTATCCCCAGGAGAGGGTAGGGTTGTTTATCGATGGCGCCAATCTCTATTCCGCCGCCCGGGCCTTGAATTTTGACATTGACTATAAACGGTTGCTCGAGGTCTTTGCCAACAAGGGTCACCTGATTCGCGCATTCTATTACACCGCCCTGGTCGAGGACCAGGAATATTCCCCCATTCGCCCGCTGGTCGATTGGCTGGACTATAATGGCTATACCATGGTCACCAAACCGACCAAGGAATTTACCGATGCCTTCGGCCGCCGCAAAATCAAGGGCAATATGGATATCGAGCTGGCCATCGATGTGATGGAAATGGCCAACTATATCGACCATATTGTGCTCTTCTCCGGCGATGGCGACTTCCGCCGCCTGGTGGAGGCCGTGCAGAACAAGGGTAAGCGCGTCACCGTGGTCTCGACCATCCGCTCGACCCCGCCGATGATCGCCGATGAACTGCGTCGCCA
>JASGCE010000093.1 GCA_030054295.1 Minisyncoccota bacterium | reverse complement strand
ACATCTTGTCGAGAACTTCACCGGTAAAATAGAGCCCACCGAGCAACATGGTCGCGACCAATGTCACCGCATAGGTTTCGAACAGATCCGCCGCCATGCCCGCACAGTCGCCAACATTATCACCAACATTATCGGCAATCACCGCCGGGTTACGGGGGTCATCCTCGGGGATTCCAGCCTCGACCTTACCGACCAGATCAGCACCGACATCGGCACCCTTGGTGAAGATTCCGCCACCCAGTCGCGCAAAGATCGAGATGAGGGATGCGCCAAAACTCATGGCCACCAGGGCCTCGAGGGTCGCGCGAATCTCGAACCCCATCGACTTTAATACCGTGTAGTAAATGGTCACGCCGAGCAGGCCCAGCCCCACCACCAACATCCCGGTAATGGCGCCTGATTTGAAGGCAATGTTCAAGGCGGCTTTAAGGCCGGACTTGGCTGCCTCAGCCGTACGGACATTGGCCCGCACCGAAACATTCATGCCAATATAGCCGGCAATTCCCGACAGCACCGCGCCAATGACAAAGCCAATCGAGACGGCCATGCCAAGGGTAAGACCAAGAATAATGGTCAGAACAATACCGACAATGCCAATGGTCTTATATTGGCGGTTGAGGTAGGCACTCGCGCCCTCCTGGATCGCATCGGCGATCTCGCGCATTTTATCGGTGCCACTGCTCGCGGCCAGAATCTGGCGGCTCGCCAAAATGCCGTATAGCAACGCAATCGCGCCGCATACAAGTATAATCACGGTGAGTGAAGTCATAAGATTTACCCTAGTTGAGGTGTGGAAGATTGATAATAGATTCGATGATTAAACCAAAATCTAATAAGCCTTAGCAAATATTTTTATGCCATGCAAGCCGATCATAGCACCGGCGGGCTGGTGAAGATGGTTTCAAAATTCAAACCCCAGACAATGCCTTCGCCGATCGTGCGGTCGATGGATTCGATCAGTTGCTGCTTAACGAAGGGAATATTGTCGATGTTATTGGGCGCCGACCGCTCGGTCAGCACGGTCAAGTCCTGCATGATCAAGGTTCGGATCGATAGGATTCTATTCAAGGTGGTTCGATAGGGAATCCCGGCGCGGGTCTCGAGAATGATCACAAATTGACGATTCTCGATCACCTTGCCGCGAGCAAAAATCGGAATAAAGATCGGCTCCAGCCGAACAAAAAGCGCCATATTGGCGTTCTTTTCTTTGGATAATTCTTGCTTCTGTCGATAGGAGATAAATTGCCAGGTCGCAAAAAGTGCGATTCCCAGAATTAAAAAAGCCATCAATATTCGTGTTGTTCTTTTCATGACTCTGATCCTTGCCGCCAGCACGGTGTTCACCCGGTGATCATCCGTGCAGCCACCCACCCTGCGCCGGAGTTTCGATTGAACCCTCTGCTGTCGTTAACTGCACCAACCCGCCCGCAACCGTCTCGCCCGACCCGATTAATTCGCCGACCTGGCCGATCCGTGTTACCTTTACTCCCGCATCTTTGGCAATCTTGACAGAGTTTTGCCGCGAAGTCGAAAATAATATTTCATAATCATCGCCTCCGGTCAAAATTTGCTGCCAATAGGCGGGAGTCTCCGCCACCAACCGCGCCGCCTCGCGCGACAGAGGAATCGCATCGCGGTCGATGGTCAGGGTCACGCCCGAGGCCCGCGCCAGATGGCCAGCATCGGCGATTAAACCATCCGAGACATCCATCGCAGCGGTGGCATAGGCCAGAAGGGTTTGAGCGATGGCAAGCCGCGGTTGCGGCAGCAAATATCGGTCGCGCAGGGCTTCGGATTGAATAATACCCTGCCGCGCCAGCAGCCCAAGCGCGCCATCGCCAAGGGTGCCGGTGACCCACAGATCATCGCCGGGCTTGGCTCCGCTGCGCCTGACCATCCGCCCGCTCGGCATCAGGCCATAGGCGGTGATGGCGAGGGTCAGCGGGCCAGCCGTAGCGACCGAATCGCCGCCGAGTAACGACAGGCCAAAATGATTTTGGTCGGCGGCGAGACCATGGGTGAATTGTTCGAGCCATTGGTCGTCGATGGAACTCGGGGCGATAAAACAGAGACTGTAACCCAGCGGAGTTGCCCCCTTGGCCGCCAGGTCAGACAGATTGACCCGCAGGGATTTTTGCGCGATCTGGAACGGCGGATCATCGGCGTAAAAATGAACCCCCGCGACCAGAGCATCGCTGGTTATTATAAGGTCAAGTCCGGGCGGTGGCGCAATCACCGCAGCATCATCGGTAAGATTAAAGGCGAGCGGATAGGCCGAGGTCAATGGTTTAAAAAACCGCGCAATCCGTTGAAACTCATCAAGATTTTTGGGCTGTGGTGGCTGTGGTGGCTGCGGCGGCGGGGTTGGAGAGACAGGCATGGTAATCTCCAGTCTGATAATCGCGCCTGAGAATTGGTGGGCACACAAGGATTCGAACCTTGGACCCGCTGATTAAGAGTCAGCTGCTCTACCACCTGAGCTATGTGCCCGCACCATTCTCGCTCGCCTGTTCGTCAAGTCTGTGCAGGTGTAACAGAGGATTCCAAAAGGGTCAAGCAGGGAATGGGGATATTACAGCGGATATTTTATTTTTCACTTCAAGTATGTCTGGATGAAGCCTTTGAATGTCGTACAAAACATCCTTTGCAAATTGCCTATGACGATGATCCTTATGCGGAATTGGGGATTTGAAAAATTCATGAAAGAGGGTGTTAAATATCGTTTTACCTTGGATTAATTCGTGCCATTTTCCTTTGCCGATTTCGATGGTATCAGCACCGCCGGTCATTAGATTGAATTTTTCTTGATATTTATTGACAAGCCAAGTTTCTGTGAATTCTTTCAAGGTTTCTGGTGATTTTAGATCGGCAATAAGAACTGCAATGCACTCGATTGAATTGATGCTATTGGTATGGTTTATCATAGTTTTATTAAATTTACCCCAAGCTTGATTGAGAGACTTGTCATGATTCCGACGGATTTCACTCACCACCAAACGGGCGGTGTCAAAATAGATTTGGCCTTGAACTATTTCTAGAAGTCGCGCTGTAACCTGTTCTTTACTCGCCGTTACTGATTTTGAAGAGCAAAAAACATCAGGTTCAATCAAATAGTTTTCGAGTTCTTTACGGCGCCAAATCAAGATATTGGGTTCATTTGCGACAGGAAATTTTTGCCAAAAACTGTCAACCTCCTCATCACTATGATGATCGCGGTCGATTAGAAAATAAAAATTGGGCTCAATCATAGAAAAGGCCTTGGCACCAACTATCAATATATTCCGACTTCCCAACCGACCTACTGGTATTATTTCATCGAATAGTGCCTCCATAAATATTTGGTCAAATTCACCCTCGACCAATAGACGATGGTTTGCTGCACGGTTAACTGAGTCAGGAGTTTTAGATTGATTTACCAATTCTCACCAACCCTTCTCGCTTGATTTATTTTCAAGATAAATTCTTTGCTTTTTTTGAGCATATTCCCAGATAAAGTCTGAGTGAGTCGCAATAATATATTGATTTTGCGGCGCATTTTTTTTGAGCCAGTTTAAAAACACCCGATGCCATTCGGCATTCAAATGCAATTCAGGCTCGTCGATCAAAACCACCTTAGGTCTATCGATTGTATCGGTATAGATCTGATAAAGGGTAGCGATAATTTCCTTCTGCCCCGAACTCAATCCATCAAAGGAAATAGATTGATCCGAATCTTCGACTTTAAGTGGTTTAACCCGAATCAAAATTTCAGAGTTATCAGTAGGACTTGGCTTTGCTAAGTCCATTCCCGCAAATTCCCGCAATAAACTCTTCAGCATGGGTAACCAACGATCATCAAATTTGAAGCTTACATGGTCAAACAAATTTGCTTCCGCCATCTGCATACGCAATAGATCGGCTTTAAATCTACTAATCGGATTTAACATCCGTTCCGTAGAGTCTCTGCCTCGCACCAAGGTTCCAAAGTCTGGATTTGTCTCCGTAATTTTGCGATAGGAATTAAAATTTAAGCAAATCGGCTGGGACATACTGTTAAATGAAAGACCAAAAATCGATTCAAGTTTCTCAGAGAAACTTGATTCTGTACGCAATTTTTCTATCCCCATGCCTTTCCTTTTATCTAACCCAAAAAATTTTCTCAATTTTGAATCTTCTTCATGTTCAAATTTAAATTTAAGGAAGGTATTGCTCTTTGAAATTGATATTCCAAACTTCTCGCTATCCTTACCAAAATCGATTACCCCGTTAATTTTAATATTGTCACTATCAAAGTGAAACAATGTTGATAAAAAAGGGGCAATCCTTTCAAATCTTCTCGGTGGGCCATATTTATCCTCAAAAAAAGCAGATTGTTCATTATAAAAAGGAGCCAACATCAAGAGGGCGCAGCATTCAAGCACGGCGGTTTTACCGATTCCATTGGCACTGCCAATAATGCTGACATCAAGATCGCTGGGAATAGGTCTATCCTTAAATTTTAACTTGAGATTTTTTATGCCCTTGTAATTTTGAATATGAATTTCGGCAATGCGAATCTTGGAAGGATTAGCTTGCTTTCGTTCTTTTGTCTCTTCGAGTAATTCTGGCTGATCCATTTTGCCCACCTGTTTAATGAGAGGAAATTTTACACAATTCCATAAAAAAACAAAAGCAATTTGTTCAAGCCTTATCAAAGATTTTATTCACGACTGTTTAAGAATTCGCAACCCCCCTAATCCTCCACCCCTCCTGCTCCTAACCTTGCATCGCGGTGGATCCACAGGTTCATCAGCAGGCCCATGCCGCACAGGGTGACGACCAGCGAAGTTCCGCCATAGCTTAAAAAGGGCAGAGGCACGCCCTTGGCGGGGATCATGCCCATGACCATTCCGACATTGACGAAGATGGACAGGAACATAAATCCGATGATGCCGATGGCGACGATGCGGGCGTAGCGGCTGGCGACTCGCGAGACAATCCGATAGCCATAGAGCAGCACAATCCCATATAAACAGAGCACAAATATCGCGCCCAGGAATCCGAACTCCTCGCCCAGCATGGTGAAGATAAAGTCGGTTTGTTTCTCGGGCAGAAAATTGAGGTGGCTCTGGGTTCCCTGCATAAAGCCCTTCCCCGTCCAGCCGCCCGAGCCAATCGCGATCTTGCTCTGGATAATATTATAGCCCGTCCCCAATGGGTCGCGCGAACTGTCCAAAAACACCAGCACCCGCGCCTTCTGGTAATCATGCAGATAGTGCCAGACCAGCGGAGCCGCCGCGATCAGAGTCAGGATTCCTCCCCCCAATACCCACCAGCTGATGCCGATGGTAAAGAATATCATGCCACAGGCCATGATCAAGATCACCGCCGTCCCGAGGTCGGGTTGCACTGCAATTAAACCCACCGGAGCCGCTAACAATATCAACGGAATTACCAATGCCAGCCACTGACTCGCGCCATCGCTGCCGCGCTGATCAAAAAACCGCGCCAAGGCCATAATCAGGGCATATTTCATAATCTCCGACGGCTGGACTCGGACAAAGCCAAAATCGAGCCAGCGCTGCGCCCCCATGCCGATACTGCCCTGAAACTTGACCACCACCAGCAGAATCAAGGCCAGGGCATAGATAACATAGCTCGCCCTATACCAAAAACGAATCGGCACGGTGGCAATCCCCAGCATCAGCACCATACCAATGGCAAATCGCACCAGCTGTTTCGAGGCCCAGGGGTCAAAATTCCCCGCCGCCGCCGAATAGAGCATAAACAATCCGATGACACAGAGTATCGTCACCACAATCACCAGACCCCAGGGCATCTGCACCAGTTTCTCGGTAAAGGATTGGCGGCGACGGCCGATTAAACTTGCAATAATGGCCATTAATCTGCCTCCCCCGGGGCGGAGTCAAGGGGGGCGGAATCAAGGGGATCAGAATCAGGCGAAGCATTGCCGCCTGGAGACTGCGGCATGACCGAGGCTGGCGCGGCCGGAGTCAAGACCTTGACCCCCTGCACCTTTGGCTGGTCGTTGGCAATGTTAAAGCCTTGATCGCGGCGCAGGGTCTCGAGCAATATATCGCGGGCGATCGGGGCGACCCAGCCGCCGTGCATCCCATGCTCGACCACCACGGCGCAGGCATATTGCGGCCGCTTGAGCGGAGCATAGGCGACAAACAGGGCATTGTCGCGCTCCTCCCACGGTAAATCCTGTTGCGGGCGAATGCCGCGCGCCCTTTCCTGTTTGGTGATTCGCCGCACCTGGGCGGAGCCAGTCTTGCCGCCCATCTCCCAGCCCCCTTCATTCAGGCGAGAGGCATAGGCCGTGCCTCCCGCCTGATTGACCACCGCATCCATGCCCCGCAGCACCGCTTGAAGATGCTCGGGGTTGAATTTTAGATCATCGAAGGGAGCATGGGGCATGCCTTCGGGCAGTCTGCCGCCCACCCGCCGTACCACCCGCGGAATCACCGCCTTGCCGCCATTGACCAGCCGCGCCGTCATGGTCGCCAGCTGCAAGGGGGTGGTCTGGACATAGCTCTGGCCAATGCCGCAGCTGATGGAATCCCCAATCAGCCAAGGCCGACCGAAGGTCTTTAGCTTCCAGGCCTTGTCGGGCATCAGGCCGGGCTTTTCGTTAATCAGATCGACTCCCAAAGGCTCGCCAATGCCAAAGCGCCGCCCCATTTCGGCCAGGGCATCGATGCCGGTTCTTCTGATTGTTTCGTAAAAATAAACATCGCAGCTTTCCTTCAGGGCACGATCCAGCCCGACCCAGCCGTGTCCCTTGCGGCTCCAGCAGTGGAATGTCGAATCGCCAACTGTATAGCTGCCGTTACAGTGCACGGTGGTGCTGGTATTGATGACTCCGGCATTCAAACCCGCCATGGCGGTGACCATTTTAAAGACCGAGCCGGGGGAATATTGGCCGGCAATCGCCTTGTTGGTCAGGGGGTTTTTGGGATTGTTCCGCAGATCGGCCCAGGTCTCGGTCTTCATGCCCTGGGTAAAGCCGTTGGGGTCAAAGGATGGGGCTGATACCATCGCTTGAATCTCGCCACTGTGAACATCCATCAGGACCAGCGACGAACTTTCCTCCCCCAAACGACGCATGGCAAAGTTCTGGAGACCGGAATCGATAGACAGTTCCAGATCATCGCCGGTCTTGCCTTCGTTGCGCGACAGTTCGCGGCTGATTCGGCCGACTGCATTGACCTCGACCTGCACGATCTCGGGGCGGCCGCGCAGCTCCTCCTCGTAATGGGACTCGATGCCATTTTTACCCAGCCGAAAATCGGGCAGTTCAAACAGGGGGTCGCCAGCATTATCATTGCGTTCCTGTTCCGACAGGGGCCCGACATAGCCCAAAACATGGCCAAAGGAAAGACTGTTGGGATAGAATCGGCTCTGCCCCGAATCGATCGAGATTCCGGGCAGGTCGGGTTCGTTGATCTCGACCCGTGCCACCTCGTCAAAATTCAGATCATCGCGGACGACCACCGGTACGAATTTGCGTTTCTGTTTGACCTCCCGCAGCACCCGCTCGCGGTCGCTGGCCGAGACCTCGACCAACAGCGACAGGGAATCGAGGGCCAGGTTGACATCGCCCGCCTGTTCACCCACCAGCAATATTCTAAAATTCTGTCGGTTGAGGGCCAGAACCTCGCCATTGCGATCATAGATCTTGCCGCGCTGCGGCAGCCGTAGGCGCAGGGACGAACGATTCTCCTCCGCCATGGTGGTATAGTGTTTACCCTGTAAAACCGTCAGGTAAAATAATCTTCCCCCCAAGGCCACCAATAGACCAGCCTGAGCGGCCCCCAGCAAAACCCGGCGGCGCGTAAAGATCTGATCCTTTTGCGTATCGAGAATGCTACTTAGATTTCGCGCCATGTCAGTCTATTCCAATAGTATGGCAAAAATACGGCAATTATAATCCAGCCTCAATATCGCCGAGATATTTTTGCCTCAGCCACTCCATTACCATAAAGATCGGCGGAAACAACAGCCAGGATACTATGGCATCAACCGCCAGAATCATAATGGAAACCTGCCGCCCACTGACCAAAGAATTTACCACCGAATCGATAGTCATGGCCAGCACCACCACCAGGAGCCAAAAACCCCAGTTGACCAAAAACCCCTGCAGGCGAAACTGCGCCGCAAGCTCCCCAATCACCCCGCGCAGCAAAAGATAGAGCAAGGGGGTAAGGCCAACCAGGCCACCGCTGCCAAAATCATAAACTATGCCCAGGACAAAAAGACCAACCAAGGGCAAAAGATCGGTGCGATAGATGCTCCAATAAAATACCACCGCCAATCCATAATAGGGGCGCACCAAACCAATGGTTGGCACAGCCACGGTTATGGCGGGCAAAAAAGACAAGAATAGAACCGATGCCAGCGGCAAGACCTTCATCGCCAGTGCCAGCCAGCGATGCAAACCATGACCATGTCGTAAGGAACGAGTGCGATTCACCGATAAAACTCTAACTCGATTTCGATTGATTTTGAAGGTTTCTAACAGTTTATCCTGTCACGGCAATGGGGCTTTTGCAAGCAGAGAATAACTTCGCGCAATTTACTTGCCAAGGCCAAGTGAACCATGCAACTATCAATTAGAAAGGATAAATCATGGGCGATGATCGGATCAGCACTATTGCCAACGACGGCTGGAGTTCCTCCTCCGTCAGCAGCCGCGACACGGTTTCCTTCCCCTTTGACGGGCGAGTATCGGGCCTGGTTGACCCCAGCGGGGTGCGGCTGCGCAACCTCCGTCGGCTTGGCAACCGCATTCCGACTGAGTCGCAGCTCGATGGCCTTATTCAAAATGGCTCGGTGGTCTTGCCGCCGCGCTACTTCCGCGGGCATTTTTTGGATCTTGAAGTGTGAGGGTTTGAATTGAAACTGCCCCCGTTCGCCCCGCTAGGGAAGCGGGGGGGAAGGCTCTTGCCGCAGAATGCGGCGAGAGACAGGGGGGGTAGGCCTAAGTTATTGCAATATAACAAATACCTACCCCCCAACTGGTTCTATGATTTTCGCTGCGCTTTGCTTGCTCAAATCTAAGAACCAGTATCCCCCGCTCCCTGAAGGGAGGGGGGACAATGATAATGAAACTGCCCCCCTTCCCGCTAGGGAAGCGGGGGGAAGGCTCACTCTGCTATGCAGAGTGAGCCAGGGGGGGTAGGCTAAAATTTAGCTCTTATTGCGAAGGCCTACCTCCCAACTGGTTCTATGATTTTCGCTGCGCTTCGCTTGCTCAAATCTAAGAACCAGTATCCCCCGCTCCCTGAAGGGAGGGGGGACATTCATTATAATTGCCCCCCTCCCTTTAGGAAAGTCTGAAAAACTCCAAACTTGTCATTCTGAGCTT
>JASGCE010000308.1 GCA_030054295.1 Minisyncoccota bacterium | reverse complement strand
AGACTTTGCATTCGCAAAGTCAAGCGCGACGACGCTCAGAGTGACAAAAAAATGATTTTTTCAGACCTTCCTAATGCAACGCGATGAGGGATAGGTGGTACAGTAATTCATAACAGCCCTCTAACCCAAAAGCTGTTCCTCGTCATTCTGGGCCAAGAGTTGCCGATTCCAATGAATGCGAATCTCCGCCCCACCGTAATGCTGATTGGCGAAGGAAACCGTAGCCTTGGATCGCTGCAACAATGTCGTGGCAATAAAAATTCCCAAACCCATATGGCCCTTGACCCCAGTGCGGCTGGATAGATAGGGCTCGCCGATCTTGGATAGAATGGCCGGGGAGAATCCCGGGCCATCGTCACTGATGACAATAAAAAGATGAGTCAAGGTCCAGTTGATCGAGACCACCACCTTGGACTCGGCAAATTGAAATGCATTATGAATGAGATTATCCAGACCATGAATAAATTCGGGATTATTGGGCAGTTCGGGCTCGGAGGTATTGTCGGGATTATATCGGGTGACCACCAGCTGTTTATCCTCGGATTTACGGTGATTCTCGCCGAGTTCCATAATCAAATGGCTGATGGGGATTCGCTCGAACATGACAACGGATTCGGGTCGATTACTCAACAGGGTCAAGATGTCGCGGCAGCGGATGGTTTCGCTGATCATCAGTTCAATATCCGGATAGATCGGACTGTCCTTTGGAATCTCGTGACTGAGTTCGCGGGCAATCACGGCAATGGTGCTGAGGGGCGAGCCAAGTTCATGCGCCGCCGAGGCCGCCAAGGCCCCGAGGGCCGAGATTCGTTTCTCCCGCAGCAAGGCGATCTGAGTCTCGTTCAAGGCCGAATTCATCCGCCGCGCATCAATCGCAATCTGCCAACTATAGGAACTGATAAAGAGAGTCGCCAAGTTAATCGACAGCCAAGTGCAAAAAATATAGAGCGGCGGAACCAGCGGTACAATCGGGTCAGGCCAGGGCAGGGCCATATGATATTGACTCAAAAAACTATTGATGAACAATACCGACACCGTCAAGATGATCGAACTCGAGAGGGTAAGAATCGTCACGCCAATGGTCGAGGGGATGAGCAACAGGATAACAAAAGGATTCTCTATCCCACCCGTATAAAAAAGTATGGCGGCAAGAATGACAAGATCGATGAATAATATCCAAAAGGCCTCCCTCTCCCTCAACCATTCCGAATAGAATCGGGTCGAGGCGAGATAGAGATTGATCCCAATCGAGACAAAACAGATCAAGGTCAATGGCAAAAGATCAATCGGAAAACCTAGGGCAAATTTAAAAATACCAATAATCAGCAACTGCGATAGGATCGAAACCCACCGAATATTGAGCATCACCCCCAGACGAATCGAACGACCGAGAAAACTCTTGTCGCTGGCATCGGGCATCAACAGACGGTCGGTAATTTTGGTCGCGGGGCGAAACTCCCGCTTGATCGGTTGCGCCTTCTCCTTTTTATGAAGGCTGATTTCTAGCTCCCTGAGCCTCGAGGCCCAGTCATCAATCCGCCGATTGATCTCGGGAAGGTAAAATAGCTTTAGGATTCGGATGATAAACTGCATTTGATCGTAACCCCCGCTAGATTATTATTATTATGATTTTAGCTGGATTTGTAAAAAACGATGCTTCTAAGGAGAGAATTGAGATGGTTTGTGGAATTGATAGTTTAATTCAATTGTCCCCCCACTTTAGTGAGCAAGCAAAGGGCAGCGAAAATCATAGAACCAGTTGAAAGGTAGGCAGGCACGGCCTGTTCGAATCCTTATTCTTTGGTTTTTAACACTATATTTAAAAACCAAAGAATACAAAATGGCACCGCGACCATCGCGGCCTACCCCCCCTATTTTTTGCCGCATTATGCGGTAAGAACCTTCCCCCCGCTCCCTAAAGGGAGGGGGGGCAATTATAATGAATGTCCCCCCTTTCATTTATGAAAGCGGGGGATAGCAAGTCTTAGCGAGTGCTT
>JASGCE010000307.1 GCA_030054295.1 Minisyncoccota bacterium | reverse complement strand
ATGTTCTGCTCGCCCATTCGTGGGAGGGGGAATATCTGACCCGCGAACATGGTGGTCCCGTGCGGGTGGTGGTGCCGGACTATTATTTTTGGAAATCGGCAAAGTGGTTAAAACGAATTGAATTTGTCGCCGAAGACCAGCCGGGTTTCTGGGAGGTTCGCAATTACCACAACGAAGGCGATCCCTGGACCGAACAGCGGTATGGGTAGGGGATTATTTTGGAAACTTATAGCATTTTGGTCTTTTGTCGAATCAATGAATTTTAATTGTCCCCCCTCCCTTCAGGGAGCGGGGGATAGCAAGTCTTAGCGAGTGCTTACGAGCGTTAGACTTGCTTGGGGGGTAGGCAGGCACGGCCTGAGCGATTCCTTATTCATTTGTTTTTAACATTGTACTCCAATACTAAATGATAAGGCATGGCACCGCTAACTTCGCGCGGCATACCCCCCAAGTCGTTCTAAGATTTTCGCTGCGCTTTGCTTGCTCAAATCCAAGAACTCCTATCCCCCGCTTTCTAAAGAAAGGGGGGACATTCATTTCCTAAAACATAGCTTTGATGGTGCAACAAATCATTAAATCGATCCAAACAAAAAGGGAGGGAGCAATCACAACTGCCCCCTCCCCTCGGTCGCGGTTATCGCCCAGGCCTACTTCACCTGTGCATAGGTACCCTTGGAGAATTGGAAGAAGACAAAGTTCGGATTCACGACATCGCCCTTGGCGTCGAAACTGATCTTGCCGACCACCGTGTCAAAGGTTCCGCCGTGCATAACCTTCTGCATGTCGGTGGTCTTGACCGACTTGGCCTTGATCGCCGCCTGCTCCAAGACCTGGAAGGCCGCATAGGCATTCAAGGTATAGCCATCGGGATCGATATTCTGCGCCCTGAACTTAGCAACCACATCCTTGGCGGTCGAAAGTTCCCGTGAATCGGCCTGGTTGGTGAAGATTGTACCCTCCCCCGCATCGCCGGTAATCCCCCAGAATTCATCGGTCGTCAGAGCATCGCCGCCAATCAGCAAAGCCTTCAGCCCCTGTTCCCGCCCTTGGCGAACCAACAGACCAGCCTCAGGGTGGTATCCGCCGTAGAAGATCGCATCGACCTTGAGCGACTTGAGTTTGGTGATCTCGGCGCTATAGTCCTTCTCTCCCGGATTGATGGATTCAAACAGAACCTCCTTGCCGCCGCCAGCATTCAAGGTCTTTTTGGTCTCCACCGCCAGACCCTGGCCATAGGCGGTCTTGTCGTGGATAATCGCAATATTCTTGCCCTTGAAATTCTTCAGCAAATAATTGCCGGCAACTTGACCCTGCTTGTCATCCCGACCGCAGATGCGAAACAGATTGGGATAGCCGCGATCGGTCAAGACCACATTGGTCGCCGAAGGGGTAATGGCCAGGATATTCTCCTCCTTATAAACATCGGATGCCGGAATCGAGGTACCCGAATTGACATGGCCGACCAGCATGGTTACCTTCTGCGAGACGAATTTATTGGCGACACTGACCGCCTGTTTGGGGTCGGAAGCATCATCCTGCTCGACGACAACTATCTGATTGCCGAGAATACCCCCGCGGGCATTAATATCCGCCGCCGCCATCTTGGCGCCATTGCGAACCTGAGTCCCCAGCGCAGCATTGGGGCCGGTAATCGGTGCCGCAAGGCCAATCGACAGATCAGCAGCCATGGCCTTACCGACCAGCGGCGAAGCCAGCTGCATGATAGCAGTAACGGCTACCGCAGCGGTTAGGTGCTTTGAGATTGATTTTAGTGTCATGGTGAAGTCTCCCTGATAAAAAATTTAAAATGCCCCCCGCTCCCTGAAGGAAAGTTTGAAAACTCATATTAGTAAGCAAGTCAGGCAACCCCCCTTAGTCTCACTAAGCAGCAAGCTGCTAAGTGAGACTATTCCCCCCTTCTAAAGAAGGGGGGATGATTATTGGATTACCTCCCCTTCTTTAGAAGGGGAGGATAGAAACTCTTGGTGAGACGAAGT
>JASGCE010000306.1 GCA_030054295.1 Minisyncoccota bacterium | reverse complement strand
GATTCCGCCCAGCAAAGGCCAGCTCGGTTCCAACCTGGAAATTGGGTGTGTAGGTGGCAAAGGGATCGCTACTGGCACTCAGCTTAAACACCCCAATCTTGGTTGGAATGTCGATGAATACATCGGCCTCGGCGGGTGTCCAACTGACGGTTCCTCCGCTCTGTTCAAATCCGGCGCCCTTGGACTGTTTCTCATTGATTGCGCTAAAGTTCAGCAGCATGGCATTGGGGTCGATTTCGGCCAGTTCGGCGGCGGCATCTTTAAAGGCTTGGGTATTGGCCGCCAGTTGAGTAAAGTAATATCGCGCGTCTTTGCCCTTGGTATAGGGGTTACCCCCTTCGACGCGAGTCAGGTTGGTGCTGAAGCCGTTCACACCATTAAAGGCCGGGAAGCTGCTGTCGGGTCCAGCCCAACCATTGGCGGTCAATTCAAGTCCCTTGGTGTTTAGTTCCCACACATTGCCGCCTGGATTATAGTTACCGCCGATGATCAGAATCACATCGCCCCCTTGGCTGGCAATTCCCTTCGACAGGGTCAGGTGATTGGTGGTCGCTCCGCGGGTGTCGATGGTGATGGTGGTTCCTGCCGCGCCGGTAATATTGCCATTCAGGGCGAGCGCACCGCCGCTGTTTTTAATCAGGATATTACCACTGCCCGTGTTGGTAATATCATTGAGTGTCCCAAGATTATTTCCCGTCTGGTTCAAACTGATTCCGCCGCTCGCAGTCATATAGAGGTCACCGCCGCTGACGGTAAGGGTTCCGCCATCCTGGGTGATGGTACCTGTGGCCGTCAGATTAAAACCATGGCTAAAGACATTGGTTCCGCTCAATTTTATGGTGGTGGGTTGTAATAGACTGACATTGGTCACGGCGGTGTTAACCCCCGCGAACTCGATGGGTTTTTGAACGGGCAGGACGATGTTGATTTCATTCTTGAAGGTACTATCAACCGCTGCCCGCCAGCCCCATTCACCAGAATTGGCACTGCCCACCGCAACCAGACCTTGATTACGACCGGCAGCATCGACCTCCTTGCGGGTGCCAATTTGACGGCTGTAATTGGCGAGGGCGGTGGTGGGTAGCTTGAGGGTGGGAATGCCATCGCCAGTCTTGGTTACCGCTTGCCCATCTTTAAAATAATAACCCGCGATATTGATCGTATAGTCGTTGTTACCGGAAAGAAGTGCACCACCAATGTTATAGAGGGTGAGAAGGTCATCGACCTTATAGCCATTGGTGATCGATTCCGTTGTCAGGGTAAAGACCGGATCGGTGGAGTCATTTGTCGAAAGGGTGACCCCTGAAGCCTCGCCGAAACTCAACCTCCCCGTTCCCAGTTTGAAGATTGGGTTTGCCGTGCCACGGACAATCCGGCCTGCCGTCAGGGTCAAGTTCTGGTTGTTGGTGGTGATGGAGTAATAACCGGCTATGCCACCAATACCAATACCGCTACCAACATCCAGGTCGCCCTTGCCGAGGTCGATGGTCACTGGCCCGCCGAAGACCGTGCTGGTGCCCTCGAGAATCATATTGCCGGCTGAGATTAAATTCACGCCTCTCGATGCCGCAATGATGGCGTTGAGTCTGATTTTTCCACGCGAATGGATTGTCAGACTATCGGTTAATCCCGTAACCGAGCCCCCGATATTAAATTCGCCACTGGTACTGACCAGCAGCAGGTTTTTGGTAAAGCTGCTGGCACCAGCGGTTTGGAAGGTTCCCCCGAGCAGTGCGACGGGAAATACGACTGGTCTCGTGCTCGCATTATAACTAAAGTCCAAAGAAAGGAGCGTCATCTGCCCATCGGTGACAATCGCCGCGCCGAGGGCTTGGTTGCTGGTCACGGTCAAGCCCGCCGGTGCCGTCGGAGCCGAGGCAGGCAGGTCGGCGGGAACAATGGTGTAGTCACCGGTGCGAACCGCCACAGTCGTATAGAAAGTTCCGCTGCCGACATTGATCTTGGCGGCATTGCCGGTACTCGCGCCGCTGAAGATC
>JASGCE010000092.1 GCA_030054295.1 Minisyncoccota bacterium | reverse complement strand
ACGCTATGAGGGGTGATGGGAGGTTTTAACCTTTCGATAGCCCTCATCGCGTTGCCCTGCTAAGGGCAAGGCGATCCAGCCATCGGGGGAGTTGCGAAGCAACTCGGGGGGCATCCGCCCCCCGCTAAAAACTAAAATTTTTTGGATTTTCAAAGAATCAGACTATAGTTACTACCCAATCAATGTTTCAGTATCTGCCCCAAAAACAGTTTGGTGCGTTCTGACTTGGGTTTGCTAAAGAAGAGTTCTGGGCTATTCTCCTCGACAATTTCCCCGCGATCCATAAAGATCACCCGATCCGCCACCAGCTTGGCAAATCCCATCTCGTGAGTCACACAGACCATGGTCATGCCATCATTGGCCAGCGAGATCATAACATCCAAAACCTCCTTAACCATCTCCGGGTCAAGGGCTGATGTCGGCTCGTCAAAAAGCATAACCAGTGGGTTCATACAAAGAGCCCGCGCAATCGCCACCCGCTGCTGCTGCCCACCCGACAGCTGCCCCGGATATTTATGGGCCTGTTCGGGAATCCGCACCCGCTCCAACAGGGCCATCGCCTGCTGCTCGACCTCTCGTCGCGGCTGTTTGCGCACCCAAATCGGCGCCAAGGTACAGTTCTCCAGCACCGTCAGATGGGGAAACAAATTAAACTGTTGGAAAACCATGCCAACTTCGCGGCGGATTGCGGTAATGTTTTTCACATTTTGATCGAGCTCGATCTTATCGACGACAATCCTTCCCTGCTGATGCTCCTCCAGCCCATTGATGCAGCGAATCAAGGTCGATTTGCCCGAACCCGAGGGGCCACAGATCACCACCTTCTCGCCGCTCTTGATCGACAGGTTGATATTGTTCAAGACCTGAAAATCGCCATACCATTTGTTAACCGCCACCATGTCGATCATGGCCTTGGCTTGGCTGGCTGGCTTCTTGGCTGAGGCAGTTGCTTTTTTCATCTTGTCAATCCTTTAGCTGCGTTTCTGGTTGGCATTAAGAATCCGCTCGATCATCTGGCTATAGCGCGACATAAAGAGACAGAACATAAAATAAATCACGCCAATAAAGATAAAGACCTCGAGATAGTAATCCGCCCACAGGACATCGCGGATCGCTACCTTGGCGGTCGAGAGGAGATCATAAAGTCCAATCACCAGCACCAGCGAAGTATCCTTAAAGGTCGAGATGACATTATTGACCAGCGGCGGCACCACCATCTTCAAAGACTGGGGCAAAATGATCTTGGAGGTTCGCGTCCAATAACCAAGGCCGAGGGCCTCCGCCGCCTCGTACTGACCCTTGGGCAGGGCCAGCAGTCCGGCGCGAACCGACTCGGCCATATAGGCGGCCTCAAAAAGCGTAAAGGCAATGATCGTGCGAGTCAGTTTGTTAACCCCAACCCCTTCCGGAAAAAACAACGGCACCATCACCGAGGCCATAAATAGCACCGAGATTAAAGGCACTCCCCGCACCAGTTCAATAAAACCAACACAGATGGCCTTGATCGCCGGCAGGTTTGACACCCGACCAAGTGCCAATAATATCCCCAAAAAGAAAGCCGGAATCAAGGAATAGAAGGCAACCACGATGGTCAAGCTGAGACCGCCCCATTTGTCAGACTCGACCGGCGTCAAGCCCAAGCCACCCATCAACAGCCAAATATAGACGACCAGAACAATGCCCCACAGCACCCCCAGTTTCCACCACCACAGCCGCCGATAGAGGCTGAAAAACATTGCCGCGACAAAAATCGCCAAACCCAGCTGCGGCCGCCAAATCTCGTCGCGCGGGAACTGGCCAAAAATGATAAAGACGCCCCATCTTTGGATCAGGGCCCAACAGGCTCCGCGATTCTCGAGGGCCTTACAGTCGGCCGACTCGCCGATAAAAACCGCCTTCAGCACGCCCCAATCGAGGATAATCCAGCACAGGTAAGCAATTATGGCCAAAAACACCAAAGAAATCAAACTATTGCCCCAGCCGTTAAAGGCCTGGCTGCGCAGCCTCTGCCACAGGTTGAGCTTGACGGGTTTGTAAACGGGTTTGTAAACAGGGGAGGTCATCGCGACACCAACTGCGATCTGGCATTGAGCCAATTTAACAGCAAAGACACCACCAGACTGATGGTCAAGAATATGGCCATCATCACCGCAATCCCTTCAATCGCCTGACCGGTTTGGTTGATGCCGGTATAGACCAGCGACACCAGATCAGGATAGCCAACCAGATAGGCGAGACTCGAATTCTTGGTCACATTAAGATATTGGTTGAGGGTTGGGGGGATAATCACCCGCATCGCCTGGGGCAGAACCACCAGCCTGACTATCTTGCCCTTACTCAGCCCGAGGGCGCGGGCCGCCTCGGTCTGACCGAAGGAAACCGACTGGATTCCCGCCCGCACCACCTCGGCAACATAGGTCGCGGTATAGATCGACAGGCCAATCGTCAGGGCCAGCAGTTCCGACGACAGGCCAAAACCACCCTCGAGCGAACCTTCGGTGACGGTCGGAAAACTCCAGTCCATCTGCCAGCCGCCAAAGGCCTTGCCGATCAAGGGTAGCAGAATCAATGCCGCAAGGCTCGGCCAAAAGACCGGCAATTCGCGGCTGGTCTGGCGGTGAATCCCTTTGGCTATGCGCCACCAGACGATACTGACAAGGATGGCGGTTGCCAAGCCAATCCAAAGGCCAACCAAGGCCGTAGAAGCAACTGGACTAGGGAAACTAATCCCGCCCTTCGACAGTAGCAGCCCATGAATCGGTTGCCAGGCCGCCGACCAATCGGGCAGAGCATTGCCCAGCACCGCATACCAAACAATCAATTGCAAAGCGAGCGGCAGGTTGCGCAGACCCTCGACAATTGCCGTTGAACTCCGCGCGACGAAAAAATTGGTCGAGAGCCTTCCAAGACCAAGAATCACTCCAAAAATGGTACAGAGAATAATGCTGGTAATGGCTACCTGCAGGGTATTGAGACTGCCCACCAAAACCACATAGCCCCAGCTGTAACTGGATTCATAGGGAATTAAGGACTCGCCGATCGAGATACCCGAAGCATCGGATAGGTAAGAAAATCCGGTTTGAATATGTTTGGCCTCGAGGTTGACCAGGGTATTGTGAACCAGATAGGCAGCAAAACCAACAACCACCAGCAGAGTAATGACCTGCGCCATCACCGCCCGGAATTTTCGGTCGTTTACATTAAACTTGCTTGGATCCAATCCCATCGCTCCACCCTGATATTTATCGTGCTTGTTATAACTATAGACACTGATTTTTGGTTTTTGCAATTATTTTTGTGGGGGTTCTGGTTTTGTAACAGTTCTAGAAGATCCCATCCGAAAATCGTCACTAGGAGCCGACTGCGTGGCAGTCAGAATTTTACATTTTCAAATCGTTCGGGGGAATAAACAAAACAAAATTAACAAAAAAGCAAAAGAGAAAGCGGTTTGGCTGCAAGCCAATGCGCGAAGCGCAGGCGCGGCCTGAGCGAATCCTAATCAAATTGCTGAAACTGAAAATCTCAACCAATTTTTGTTTTTGTTAAAATAGTTTTCTACAATTTGAAGCACCGCAGGTACTTCCCCACCCAACGCGATCACAATTCTATCCTGTAATTCGTAGCGCGTTCGATTATTCCAATGAATTATTTATCCTTGCGAGCTTGCGAACGAAGTGCGCAAAAAGCGAGTATTGGTAAATAATTCATAAGAACGCGCTGAAATAATTTCACAACCAAACGCCATCGGTTCGAGTTGTTTTTGTCTCGCCCATGGCGTAACCACCGCGCCCATCGAATTCTGGCCAAAAAGACCACTCACCTTTGGCGTAGCTGGCTTCGCCCTAAAGGGGTTTTCAAGCACTGAAAAATCCCCGAGCAAGGAACCACCTTGCATCCGCTTTCAAGTTTAAAACAGAGAGAGGGAAATTTCACTGAATGTTTTTTTTAAAAATTTCGTCCGCTAAGCGAGTCTATTGCCATGACCTCCTCGCAAAAAAAGATTATTTAACAACACGCAATTTTCCTTTTTTTGGTGTTGAAAAATAAATGTTTTGTTCGTTGTTAATCGATGTCAATAAAAGTCCGAACAAAATTTTGTCGATTTCAATTGAATTTATATGAAGTTCCCTTGAAATATCACGCTTAGTTATTCCATCTTCTCTTAAATATGCAAATATTTTTGGAAAAATCTGCGAAACTTCTCGTGGTATAGGCTCTGGTTCATTTGATCTATAACCTCTTTTCGAAAGTTCAATTGACAGTTCTTTGTATTGCCATTCAGTAATCTTTCCTATTTTATTAAGACGGTATGCTAATGCAGCAACCGACACATTCCATTTTCTCTTAGATTTTACTAATTCTTCTAGTGATGGATAGTTTGACAATTCTGAAAATCGATGACTTTCTGGCATTAGGAAAGCCGAAGCAAAACTATTTGCCTGTTTTTCAACATCTTTACCTGAAACCTTCTCGTGACGATGCAAAACCAAATGCCCCAATTCATGTGCTGCATCAAATCGACTGCGCTCAGCTGATTTAAATGTATTCAGAAATATAAATGGGGTATTATCGCGCCAAAATGAAAAAGCATCCACTTCCTTATTTTCTTCTTCCAATGAAAAGACACGAATGCCTTTTGACTCAAGTAAGTGAATCATATTCTTGATCGATAAATTCCCGATATTCCAATGTGCGCGCAACTCCGATGCAGCAGATTCTGCGTTTGCGGAATCGCTCAAATCTGGCAAATCAAGTTTCGGAAGATTGAATTTTGCATCAAACCATGCATTTACAAGCAAAGCGATAGAACCTGATGCCAAAGCCGAATTTCTATTCGCAGCACTCATTCTTCCCAATGAGCGAAAACTTACCCCACTAATGTTAATCTTGGTTACATTTTCACCGAAAAACCATTCGACTGGAAAATCTAAAGATTTTGACATTTCCAAGACGATATCTTGAGAAGGGGTAGAATCCCCATTTTCATATTTCTGGAGTGTTTCTCTGGTAATACCTAATTTCTCTGCAAGTGCAATTTTGGTTAAGCCACGGCGGTCTCTTGCGATGGCAAGTTTATCGGGATTGAACATTTTTATCACTTCCTAGTAATATTGATAACAATGTTACCTGTATAGCCCTTCCATTCATTGTGTTTACCAGAATCTTGATATTCGGATACATCAATTGGATCCAAGATTATGCGTTCAATCCATTCCTGAGCCATTCCATCTTTGTTTAGAAATACAGGTTTTGATATTTCAATATAAATTTTTCCCTTCTTGTGACAGTATAGATTTACATAAGTGGTAATTTCATTAGGATTATTATTCGCTATCAAATCATTAATAACACCAGGTAAAAGCAGTTGTTCATAATTTGAATTTATAAGCTTTGTAACTGATTCCCCATTCGGATTTTTTGTTTTTGGACTCTTGTCTGGATTACCAGTATTTGCGTCACCGGATTTGGTAATGATAGTAATACTGTTCTCCCAATTGGTTAACCGTTCCAAACCCTCTACGGATTCGGCCACCCATTGTTTTGGATTTACTTCACAATGCAATTGTCGGAAATGCTTCAATGTTTCCAACCAGCGTTTCGTGCCTGATGCTGTTTTTGCATCAAATTGATTGATATTAGAACCAGCAATATGACCACGAATAGCTGCAACTCTAATCGAATCAGGATTTAAGCCCATCGATACGAGTTTTTGTTCGGCTTCTGTGCCAGTAAAAATTTGCGCTAGTCTAAGAGATAGTTTACGCATTTGTTTATCCAATATAATTAGCGGTGCCACTCTACTTTTATGTCATGAAATGAGAGTAATGGTGTTTTTGATTATGTGCAAGCAAAAAGAATCAATTCACCAAAAAACCAATTAGCAAAACCCATCCCTGTGCTATAAGAGGCCATGACAAAGCCAAAAATCAGACAGTTCGACATAGGCTCTGGGTCGCACCCGGTCACCGTCGGCAATAACAGCCCCCTCACCCTGATCGCGGGCCCCTGCGCCATCGAGAGCCAAGCCCATGCCCTTGAGACCTGTCAGGCCCTGCTCGAGATCACCCAGCCACTCGGTATCGGCCTCATCTATAAATCATCCTTTGACAAGGCCAACCGCAGTTCGGTCAGCTCGGCCCGCGGCATCGGCATGGGCGAGGGTCTCAGCATCCTCGCCGCGGTACGCGAAAAATTCGGCTGTCCGGTCCTGACCGACATCCACGAGATCGAGCAATGCAAACCCACCGCCGAGGCCGTCGATGTCTTGCAAATCCCGGCCTTCCTCTGCCGTCAAACCGATCTGTTGCTTGCAGCCGGTCGCACGGGCCGCGCCATCAATATCAAAAAGGGCCAGTTCCTTGCCCCCTGGGACATGGCCAATATTGTCGCTAAATTTGACTCGGTCGGGAACCAGCGAATCATGCTGTGCGAGCGCGGGGCCTCTTTTGGTTATAACACCCTGGTCAGCGACATGCGCTCGATTCCGATCCTGGCCGAGACCGGCTGTCCGGTCGTTTTTGATGCGACCCATTCGGTGCAGCAGCCGGGCGGACTCGGCACCACCAGCGGCGGTCAACGCCAGTTCGTGCCAGTGCTGGCCCGCGCCGCCATTGCCATTGGCGTTGCCGCGGTCTTTATCGAGACTCACCGCGACCCCGACAGGGCCCCCAGCGATGGCCCCAATATGGTACCGCTCGCCGCCATGCCGAGCCTGTTAAAAATGCTGGTCGAGTTTGACCGACTGGCCAAACAGCATCCGGTTGATCTCTGCAATCCCTTTGATTAGAAGGAACTAAGCCATGTCTGCCATCACCAATATTCGCGCCCGCGAGATTCTCGACAGCCGCGGCAACCCCACCGTCGAGGTCGATGTGATTTTGGAAACTGGTGCCCGCGGCCGCGCCGCCGTCCCATCGGGAGCCTCCACCGGAGCCCATGAAACCGTCGAACTGCGCGACGGCGACAAGAGCCGCTACGGCGGCAAGGGCGTGCTGAAGGCCGTCGATTCGGTCAATGGCGAAATCTTCGAGGCCCTGACCGGCATCGATGCCCGCAGCCAGATCGAGATCGACCGTTCCATGATCGCCCTCGATGGTACTGCCAATAAATGTCGTTTGGGCGGCAATGGAATTCTCGGGGTTAGTCTGGCGGTGGCGCGGGCACAGGCGGCCGATGATGATATGGAGCTCTGGCGCTATCTCGGGGGGCCGATGGCGCGAGTCCTGCCGACTCCGCTCATGAATATCATCAATGGCGGAGCCCATGCCGATAACCCCTTGCAGATCCAAGAATTTATGATCGTTCCCGCCAAGGCCGATCGGTTTAGCGATTCCCTACGGATGGGGGCGGAGATTTTTCATGCGTTGAAAAAACTGCTCTCGGCCGAGGGGCTGGCGGTCAATGTCGGTGACGAGGGTGGCTTTGCCCCAAATCTCGATTCGATTGACAAGGCCCTGGCCATGATCATGAAGGCCATTGCTGCGGCGGGTTACAGGGCGGGGGAGGATGTGTATTTAGCTCTCGATGCCGCCGCCACCGAATTCTACCGCGATGGCCAATATCAGGCTGAGGTGGGTCAGTTTAAGGACTCGTCGGGACTGGTCAAACTCTGGCAGGGCCTGGTCGAACGATATCCGATTATCTCCATCGAGGATGGAATGGCCGAGGATGACTGGGACGGTTGGCGCGAATTGACCGCGGCCCTCGGCAGTAAGATTCAGCTGGTTGGCGATGATCTGTTTGTCACCAACAGCCAGAGACTGGCAAAGGGAATCCAGACCCAGACCGCCAATGCCATATTGGTCAAGGTCAACCAGATCGGCACCCTGACCGAGACTCTGGAAGCGGTCGAGATGGCCCAGCACGCGAACTATGGCGCCATCATGTCCCACCGTTCGGGGGAGACCGAGGATAGTTTTATCGCCGACCTGGCCGTCGCCACCAACTGCGGCCAGATCAAGACAGGTTCACTCTCCCGCTCCGACCGTACCGCCAAATATAACCAGCTGCTGCGAATCGAGGAGGAGCTGGATAGCTCCGCCCAGTTCGCTGGCCTGTCGCGGATTAGGGCGAGAGTCTAATCACTCGTCCCCTATTCTCTTGTCTTCAAAACCGATTCGCTCCTGCACCAGATAGAGGGGGCGGCCCTTAATCTCGTTATAGATGCGACCAATATATTCGCCAATAATCCCCAGGCAAATCAACTGAACGCCCCCGATAAAAAGAACCGCAATCATCAATGTCGTCCAGCCCGCGACCCAGTTACTGGTGAAGAATCGAGAATAGAAGGCATAGATAATGGCAATAAAGGATGATAATGCACAGACCATGCCAAAAAATATCGATAGTTTTAACGGTTTGGTCGAGAAGGAAATAATCCCATTGGAAGCAAACTTGACCATTTTCCGTAAGGGATATTTGCTAACCCCGGCAAATCGCTCGGCTCTTTTATAGTCGATTTTTGTTTGCTTAAAGCCAATCCAACTGACCATGCCGCGGACAAAGCGATCCCGTTCGGGCATAGACTGTAATGCCGTTACCGCGCGGCGACTCATCAGGCGAAAATCACCCGTATCCAGCGGAATTGGCACTTCGGAGATCAGGTTCAGAAATCGATAAAAAATCCGCGCCGTCGCTAGTTTAAAATTTGATTCTCCCTGCCGCTCGGTGCGGGTGCCATAGACAACATCATAGCCGCCTTGCCATTTAGCAATCATTTGCAATACCACCTCGGGCGGGTCTTGGAGATCGGCATCAATAATCACCACCGCATCCCCCTTGGCGGCATCAATACCAGCTGTCACCGCAATCTGATGGCCAAAGTTGCGAGAGAAGGATAGGACCCTGATCCGTGAATCGGTTTCTGCAAACCCCTTTAACAGGTCAAGGGTTCGATCCCGACTGCCATCATCGACATATATGAATTCAAACCCGACATCCCGATCATTGTTAAATATCCTGGTCATCCGGGCGACAGTTTCGCCGATCACCTCCTCCTCGTTATAACAGGGTACAACGATGGTGATGAGTTTGTGAGCCGTTTTTGCGCTGGGTTTTTTCATCTATTTGCGTCTCCTCAAAGTCAGTATTGTGAACTATAGTTTGATTCTTTAAAATTCCAAAAACTTAATTTTTTAGTGGGGGGCGGATGCCCCCCGTCAAGCTACGCTTGACTCCCCCCGCTGGATCGCCTTGCCCTGAGCAGGGCAACGCGATGAGGGGTTGTGGGAGGTTGTAACATTCCCAAAATCCTCATAGCGTCGTGCGTAAGCACGAGGCTATCCAGCCATCGGGGAATCGCACGAAGTGCGATGGGGGGGCATCCGCCCCAGACTGTCTCAAAATGAATTTCGTGGTTCTAATTCAACAAAAAACTTGTC
>JASGCE010000305.1 GCA_030054295.1 Minisyncoccota bacterium | reverse complement strand
CGAACTGAAAGGTGTGGTCAAGGCTGGGACGGCATCGTCGGCAACACCGATTTACCTAATGAAAAGTGGCAGACTCGCACTGGATAGGTACGGCAAACCGCAGCTGACGGGTTACAAGCACGTCGAGGCGGCGATGACGGGCAGCATCACGATCAATCAAATCGGCGCGGTGTTGGCGAATGCGGGCGGAGCCAGCGGGATTACGAGCGGTGATCTGGTCGGAACGCGGGGTGTCACGGTCACGCAAAATGGCGATGTGACGGCGACCAGCACGAATTCGGCCAATGGCTTTGGGGTTAATGTTCGTAATGCGACCTCAACCAGTGGCAATGTGTCGATCTCGACGACGACCGGCAAATCCATCAAAGCCACCAGCGGCACCGCCACTGGCATCAATGTCACCTCGGTGACGGCGGGGAATACTTTCGACGCGTATAAGACGTTAGAAAATCTTAAACCCATCGGCACCAACCCGAATTCGAAGATTACCCTGACCAATAACGCCAATGTAACCGGCTTGGCGAATTCGGCCTATGGTTTATATAGTGGCCGGGTCGAACTGGTGGCGAGTTCGGCGGTGCAAACCGCAGAAACCCCGGCGATTACGGTGACCAACACGGGTGTGGTGACGGCGAGTCAAAACCTGGCGAAACTGACGGCGGTGGAGGCTTCGGGGATTCACCTGACGAGTGAGGTGAAGACCGGCGGCACCACCAATAATGCCAGCATTGTCAATAGCGGCAATGTGACGGCGAATAATTTAGCCGATAATGACGGGCTAAAGACGACGGCGGTGGAGAATAAAAATCGATTGCTGTCTGAGGAGAAAGCGAAAGCGGCCACCACCTATTCTTATCGCAACAGGACGATCAAAATCGGTACCAAGACTTATGATCTGAGCATTAAGTCACAGGCCGCGACGGCTTATGGTCTCTATCTCGCGGCCAATCAGCTGACCACGGCGAAGGTGGATGATTCGGCTTCGGCTATTCTCGGTTATAAAAACACCTTGCTTGCGGGCAAAAATGTCACGGCCACGGGGGTCGTGATGGGGGGCGGCAATGTCACGGGTTCCCTGACGATCCGCAATAGCGGGGCGGTGTCGCATGGGTCAAATGACTCGACCCTGAATTATACCATTGCCGCGACCGGGGTTGATTTGAAGGGGTATCATACCTCTGGCGGCGATATGGCCATCACCAATAGTGGCACGGTGACGGGTGTGTCGGGTGCCATCGGTGTGAACGAGGTCGGTGTCGGCGGGTTGAAGTCGACCCAAGCGCTTTCGATCACGAGCAACAAAACCGTCTCGGCCAGCACAATTTCTGGCACGGCGACATCGGTTAAATTGACGAGCAGCGTGATCGGCAAATCGGTCTCGATCACCCAAAGCGGCGACGTGACGGCCAATACTGCCTATGGGATTTACGAGAGCAATACCTACATCACCTCGACCATGGGCAATGTGAGCCTGAGCAGCAGCGATGCTGTCACGGGTACGACTCTCGCGGCGGGGATACAATTGTCGCCTTATTCCCCGGGGGTTTATAACGCCAGCAAGCGACGCACGGATTATTACCCGGCAGCCGTGGTCTCGACCACTGGCGGCGATATTAGCCTCAACCAATCCGGAGAAATAAAGGCCTTGTCGGGTTCGGCGAGCGGGATTACGGCGGCTATGCTGACCAGTGCTGTCGGGATTACGATCACCCAAAATGGGTCGGTGACGGGTTCAAGCACGGCAACGACGACGACGGGTTCAATCACGACCGCCAATACGGCCAACGGAGTGTCCTTGACCAATGATGTCACGGCGGGGGCTTCGGTCAAGGTGGACCAGACCGGCACAGTGACGGGCGGCGGTGTGGCCAATGGCATCGAACTGAAAGGTGTGGTCAAGGCTGGGACGGCATCGTCGGCAACACCGATTTACAACAGCCAAAAGAAGCTGACGGGTTACAAGCACGTCGAGGCGGCGATGACGGGCAGCATCACGATCAA
>JASGCE010000091.1 GCA_030054295.1 Minisyncoccota bacterium | reverse complement strand
ATGCAAAGTCTTTAGCAAGACAAGCGAAGAGTCCAGAAAACTAAGCAATTACAATGATTTAAGTTTTTCTGGATTCTTCGCAAAGAACAGTTAGCCGAGCTAAAGCTCGGACTGTTCTAAGCTCAGAATGACAAGTTTAGAGTTTTTCAGGCCTTCCTAAAGGGACAACCTTGCGGGGAATGACAATCGAAATTTTACCCATTGGAATCCCCCTCCCCCTTTGTAACGGTCAAGGACTAACCGATTTCGCTTCCCAAAAATAAATTTTTCGGCTATATATATTAATATTAAAATAATATATGGAGGTCATCAGTGTCAAATCAAGCTCTGCCAAAAACCTATCCCAATCCCGATCTCGAGGTGATTGGCGACAATAAGGGCAAGTGGAATCATGCCCCCTATCGCCGCTATTCCTTCCAGAATTTCAACCGAATTTTCCGTTACGGCCTGACCTATCGCTCGGCGGCGGTGATGGAGCTTATTCCCCATGAAGATGCCCGAATTGGCAAGCTGGAATCGGTGCAGCATCTAGTCAATCACCCGTTTTTTAACGGACTCTGTGTGGTGAATGGCAATCGAATTCTATATGAACGCTATGCCCGCGATTTTACACCGCAGAACCTCCATTCGATTCAGTCGATCAGCAAGACCATGGTTCATTTGCTGATGGGGCAGCTGCTTGCTCAGGGCAAGGTCAAACTGTCCGACAGGATTACCAACCATGTCCCCGAAGTCGCCAAGGGCTATGGTCAGGCGACGATTCAGCAGACCCTGAATATGGATGTGGAGAATGACTATTCCGAGAATTTTGCCGACAATGATGCCGAATATTATTACCACGAGGAGGCTATGGGTTGGCGTTTACCGCTCGATCTCAACAACGAAGATACGCAACGCAAATTCCTGCCACGGATTCAGAATACCGGCAAATATCCCACCAGCCCCAATGTCAAATATAAGGATGCCAATACCGAGGTTCTGATCTGGCTCATCGAGCGGGTCAGCGGTAAGCCCCTCCGTAACCATCTGGCCGATATCATCGATGCCGCCGGGATTGAAGCCAGCTTCGCCATGAGTTGCGACCGCGACGGAGTCCCGGTCATGGACGGTGGCGGCTGTTTTACCCTGCGCGATTTGGCGCGCTATGCCAGCATCTTTACCCGTAACGGCGTCGGTATCAACGGCGTTCAGATCGGCAATGGCGACTGGACGCGGGAGACCCTTAAGGGCGGAGTACCCTGGGAAGACTCAACTCTCGATGGCAGTCGCTATCACAACCACCTCGAGACCGACGGGCGAGGGGTTGGCCACGGCGGTTACTGTGGGCAATATCTCTATGCCGACCTGACCAGCGGCACGGCGGTGGTGCATTTCAGCGTGACGGACGAGAAGGACGGAATCTGCGACGAACACTATGCCAAGATCTGGGCAATGGCGCAGGAGGTCACCAGACTATGACCAGCTCTAACCTCCCGCCCAGTTATCCCAACCCCGATCTGATGGTCAAGGGCGATTACAAGCCGCGCTGGAATCAGCCCTTCAACCGCCGACATTCGTTCCAGAACCTCGCCCATGTCACCCGCTATAACTTGACCTATCGCGCGGCGGCGGTGATGGAGCTTATTCCCGCTGAAGATGTCCGAATTGGCCAGCTGCAATCGGTGCAGAATTTGATTAACCACCCCTTCTTTAGCGGCATCTGCGTGATCAATGGTGGGCGAATTCTATTTGAACGATATGCCCGCGATTATGACCCACAGAGTCTCCATTCGATTCAGTCGGTGACCAAGACCATGGTCAATCTGCTGATCGGGCCCTTGGTCGAATCGGGGCAGGTCAAGCTCGATGGCCTGCTGACCGACTATGTGCCAGAGGTGGCCAGGGGCTATAAAAATGCCACGGTGCAGCAGACCCTGAATATGGATGTGGAGAATGACTATAGCGAGCAGTTCGACGATCCCAACTGCCTCTATTACCAGCACGAGGCGGCGATTGGTTGGCGCCTTCCGCCCGATTTGAATCACGAGGAGAGCCATAAGCAGTTCCTCGCGCGGGTGGAGCATAACCATCTCACTCCACCCAGCCCCTTCGTCAAATACAAGTCATCCAACACCGACAGTCTGGCCTGGCTGATCGAGCGGGTCAGCGGCAAGTCGCTGAACCACCACCTCGCCGATATTATCGATGCCGCCGGAATCGAGTCGCGCTTCGCCATGAGCTGCGACCGCGATGGCTATCCCTTGATGGATGGCGGCGGCTGTTTTACCGCCCGCGATCTGGCGCGATATGGTTCGATCTTTACCCGCGGCGGCCTCGGGGTCAATGGCCACCAGATCGGCAGTAAATGGTGGATGGAAAAAACCTTGAAAGGCGGAATCCCGTGGAGTAAAGAAGATGGGGATGAATATCGCTATAGTAACCAAACCGAGACCGACGGTCGCGCCATTGCCCATGCCGGTTACTGTGGACAGTATCTCTATGCCGACTTGACCAGCGGCACGGTGGTGGCGCATTTTAGCGTCTGTGACCAGACCGATGGTTTTGCCCACGATCATTTTAGCCATATTTGGCAAATGATGGCCGAGGTCACGCGGCTTTAACCTTGACGCAAGCTAGTGATAGGCGGTATATATTGTTTGTCTCCCCCTAGCAGGGGGAGAAAGTCGCGCTTGGTTTTATCCTGAAAGGGATAAAACCTTAGCAAGACTTGAGGGGGTAGAGTACTGGATTAATAAAGCGGTGGTTGAGGTTATTTGATACACCATGATTAGAAATACTCCTACCCCCACCAAGAAAACCTAAAGCTTGCCTTCGGCTTCGCTAAGGTTTTCTATCCTCCCCCTGCTAGGGGGAGGCAAGATTATTGATAGGTTATTTAGTTTACCTAACGGAATTAGAATTTCATGACCTCCCCCACGCCCATAGTTCCGATTATTCTGTCTGGCGGGGTGGGGTCGCGGCTCTGGCCCCTGTCGCGCCGCGCCGCGCCCAAGCATCTGCTGCCGCTGGTGGGCGATGAGTCCATGATCATCGAGACGGCGAATCGCTGCCGCGATGCGAACAGATTTACCGCACCATTGGTGGTGGCAGGGGAAGACCATCGTTTTAAAATCGCCGAGCAGTTTCGCGTCGCAGGCATTTTGGTTTCGGGCATGATTCTCGAGCCCCAGGGCCGCAATACCGCGGCGGCGGTAATCATTGCCGCGATGCAGGTGCAGCGGCAGTTTGATGGCGACCATCTGTTGCTGGTCATGCCCTCCGACCATGTGATTGCCAATCACGCGGGGTTCATGCAGGCGGTTGGTTTGGCCCAAGACTCGGCACGGGCGGGTAACCTAGTGACCTTTGGCATGAGGCCCGATGCGCCCGCGACCGGCTATGGCTATATTCATTACAAGGCGGCTGGCGGTGGTGGAGTCTATCCGATAGAGAAATTCGTCGAGAAACCCGATGCGACGACGGCGGCAAGGTTCCTCGCCCGTGGCGATTATCTGTGGAACAGCGGCATGTTTTTGTTTGAGGCCCGCGCCCTGTTGGCGGAGGTAGCGGTGCTGGATGCGGCCTTACTGACGGCCTGTCAAAAGGCCTTTGCCGCGATGGAGACCCGTGGCGATTTTATGCATCTGCCCGCCGCGGAATTTGCCGCCGTGCCATCCATCTCCCTCGACTATGCGGTGATGGAAAAGACGCGCAAGGGGCGGGTCGTGCCAGCCGAATTTGGTTGGAGCGATGTCGGGGCCTTTGATGCCCTGTGGCAGGTGTCGCAACAGGATTCCGCGGGCATGGTGACCCGGGGCGATGTTGTGGCGATCCAGTCGTCAAACAGCTATCTATGGAGTGAGGAGGGACGGCTGCTGACGGCCGTGGGGGTCACCGATTTGATCGTGGTCGCGACCACTGACGCGGTGCTGGTGGCTCCGATGAGCGCGGCGCAGGAGGTCAAGACTCTGGTCGATGAACTCAAACAGCGGCAAAGGCCAGAGGTCGAACTGCCCGCCGTGGTCGAAAGGCCCTGGGGTAGCTACCAGTCGATTGCCTTGGGGGCTGGTTATCAGGCCAAGCGGATCATGGTTAAGCCGGGGCAAAAACTCTCGCTGCAAAAACACGCCCACCGCGCCGAACATTGGGTAGTGGTGCAGGGAGTCGCCCTGGTCACCCGCGATGCCGAGAAGATTAAACTGGCAAAAGGCGAGACGATTTATCTGCCGCTCGGTTGCGTCCATCGGCTGGAGAATCTGGAATCGACTCCCCTGATTTTGATCGAGGTCCAGATCGGCGACTATGTGGGAGAGGACGATATTGTGCGGCTGGAGGATATTTATGGAAGGTCGTGAAGGGGCGGAAATTTGAACTGGGAGGATTGCTAAGTTTAATAAACGAGTATAGAATTTATTTATATAATTAGATTCTTTACAGTGCAGGAATGGATGTGGTAAGAATTTATCTAAACTAGGGAATTTAAAACCTTAGGCTGGCTGTTGAATTTTCAGCGAGCAATTTTAGGAGACTATGATCATGACAAGAGAGACACCCAAAACCCCCTATGAAGTCGGTACCAATGATCCCAATATGACCCTGGAAATGTTGGAAGCAAAATTGGCACTCCCTCCACACCTGAATGATGGAGAGGATTTTGCGGAGTTTGATGAGGACGAGGTTATCAAGAGCATTAAAGAAAATCTCAGCAAGTGAAATTGTTTCCAAAAGAATAACGGGTTGCTAAAAAATTAGATTTTTGACATTTAAACTTGAAGTTTTTACAATAATGTTCTTGTTCGGATGCAAGGCGGAGCCTTGCTGTGGGGGTTAAGGGGGAGCGAAGTTCCCCCTTAGGCGAAGCCAGCCCGCCAAGAGGTGAGCGGTCGTTTTGTCGAGCGTTCCATGAGCGCGGTGGTTGCGCCATGGGCGAGACAAAACGAGCCCGAACCGATGGCGTAAGGGTTGAAATCATAGATAGCGCGTTCTTATGAATTATTTATCCTTACTCGCAATTTGCTCACTTCGTTCGCAACGAGCAAGGATAAATAATTCATAGGAGTAAACGAACGCGCTACAAACAAAATTTAAACTTTGGATTGTGCTGGGTGGGGAAGTACCTGCGGTGCTTCAAATTGTTTATTGGTCTGTGACCTACTCACATTCGCTTCGCTCATTGGCTGCCGCCAAACCGCTTTTCTTTTTAATTTTGTTTTTCATAATTGAAATGGCCTATAAGTTATCTATGGGCTAGGAATTAACACGACTATTATGACAAATAATTGTTGAAGTGCCATTCGGATTTGACATGCCCCACAAAAATGGGTTATTGTAAATCATTCGATTTACTAATGCTCATTAAGAGCATAATTCTGGGGTTGATGGCACGAAACACCCTGCGAAGTTCGGTAATTATAAAAACAGCCCTTCAAGCCGTTATTGCAACCAACTGAGGATTCGTAAAATCATGATGACCTCCAGCCCGGTGTTAGACCGCCCGAACCTTCGGGGTGGCGTGAAGCAGAGTCCGCGCGACTATGATCGCTTGGCGCGGTTTTTGCCGCCTTTGGAGTGGGCCATCTATGCCCAGGATATTGCGGCCATCAACGAACTGAAGCTGCAAAAAAACGCCATAATTCTGGCCCATAATTATCAAACCCCCGAGATTTTTCATGGCGTTGCCGATATTGTTGGTGACTCCTTGGCTCTGGCGCGGGCGGCGGTCGATACCTCGGCTGATATTATTGTTATGGCCGGGGTTGAATTCATGGCCGAGACCGCCAAGCTGCTCAATCCGAATAAGAAGGTTTTGATCCCCGACCGTCGTGCCGGCTGTTCCTTGGCGGCATCGATCACTGGTGCTGATGTTCGTCTGCTCAAGAGCCAATATCCTGGCGTGCCGATTGTCACCTATGTCAATAGCAGCGCCGAGGTCAAGGCCGAGTCGGACATTTGCTGCACCTCGGCCAATGCCAAGAAGATCGTCGAGTCGCTCGGGGTGCCGAGGGTCATCATGCTGCCCGACGAGTTCCTCGCCCAAAATGTCGCCCGCGAGACTGATGTCGAGATTATCGCCTGGCACGGTCATTGCGAAGTCCACGAGAAATTCTCCGCCGCCGAGATTGAATCTTACCGTGCCGACCATCCTGGGATTGTGATTCTCGCCCATCCCGAATGCCCGCCCGATGTCGTGCAGGTCTGTGATTTTTCGGGCTCGACTGCGGCCATGATTGATTTTGTTACGACCAAAAAACCGCCGCGGGTTTTGCTTTTGACCGAATGTTCGATGAGCGATAATGTATCCTTCAATCAGCCGGATTTGGAATTTATCCGCCCCTGTAACCTCTGCCCCCATATGAAACGGATTGACTTGGCGGGTGTTCGCCGCGCCCTGGAGACTCTGGAGCACGAGGTCACCATCGACCCGGCCATCAGCGACCGCGCCCGCGCCGCGATCGAGCGAATGTTGGTCGTCTAGGCGAAGGGGAATTACCGCCATGATCGCGCCCTTGCCCGATTTGCTGCTGCGCCCGCTGGTGACGGCGGCACTGGCCGAAGACCTTGGGCTGGCGGGCGATATTACCACCGAACTGATTGCTGCGGATCGCCATGCCACTGCTGCCATTGTCGCGCGGCAGGGGGGGGTTTGCTGTGGGCTCGATCTTGCGCGATTAAGTTTTGCTTCCCTTGATGAAGCGGTGGAGTTCCGGCCGAGCTGTCATGATGGCGAGTCTGTCACGGCGGGTATGACTCTTGCCACGGTCAGGGGTTGCGCCAGAAGCCTGTTATCGGGCGAGCGGGTTGCACTGAATTACATGACTCATCTGTCGGGAATTGCCACGGCAACGGCGGCGATGGTCGCGGAGATTCGCCGTGTCAAGGGGGGTGAATCGGTGCGACTCAGTTGCACTCGGAAAACCTTGCCTGGGCTGCGGATGGTGCAGAAATATGCGGTGCGCTGTGGTGGTGGCAGTAACCATCGGTTTGGGCTTTTTGATGCGATTTTGCTTAAGGATAATCACCTTGCGCTGATGGGCAGTCCGGCTGCGGCGGTGGCCATGGCTCGGCAGAGGGTCGGTCATTTGGTTGGGATAGAGATCGAGGTTGATCGGCTGGATCAACTGGATGAATTGCTTTCGGCGGCGGTAAAGCCTGATGTGGTGTTGCTTGATAATATGAGTCCCGACCAGCTGCGGCTGGCGGTTGGGATGCGTTTGGCTAAGGGGTGCTTGTCGGTTCTGTTTGAAGCCTCGGGGGGGGTTCAGTTATCTACGGTTGCTGAGTTAGCTGCAACTGGGGTTGAGATTATCTCGGCGGGGTGGCTTACTCACAGCAGCCGCGGGCTTGATATTGGGTTGGATTTTCGGGCCGATTAGTGTGGTTAAGAATAAAGAACATTAACAAAAAACAAAAAAGAAGCGGTTTGGCTGCAAGCCAATGCGCGAAGCGCAGGCGCGGCCAGTTCGATTCCTTTTCAAATTGTTTTGAGTAAGTGACTCACTTCAAAATTCAAAAAAATAAAAAAAAGGGTTTGGGCGAAGCCCAAGCGCGAAGCGCAACGAGGTGGTCACAGACCGATTTACAGTTTGAAGCACCGCAGGTACTTCCCCTCCCTGCGCAATCCCGAATTTATCGTGTGATTTGTTGCGCGTTCGATTACTCCCAATGAATTATTTATCCTTACTCGCTGCGAACGAAGTGAGCAAAAAGCGAGTAAGGATAAATAATTCATAAGAACGCGCTTGTTTCACAATCCAATTTTTTTGTCATTCCCCGCCAGGTTGCTTCGCCTGCGAAGCAACCGCAGACGGGGAATCTCGCTTCCTTTTATTTTCATTGAAAGCAAAGCGAGATTACCCGTCTCGCTACTTCGTAGCGGCGGGTAATGACAAAGGAGAAGAGAGCGAGGGAAATGACAGATCATAGGATCAGTCAAGGTGAGAAATCCCCTAAAACCCCAGTCTCAGACGAATACCGACCTCGGTGGTGACATTGGCGGGTTCGTAAAAGGTTGTGCTGCCCGTGGTTTGGTTGACAAGTTCGGGGTAATTGCTAAAGTCTTTAGAAACCCCCTTGTAACGGCTCATTTCCCAATAGTCATAATAGGGGCCAAAGGAAATATTATTATAACCAAATTCAAGCGAAGCCTTTAACCCAAAACCCGTACCCGCATCCTTACGATTGTCAATCGTCAAATCCGCAATAGATACCCCCGCCGGACAGCTGGACGCCGAGTAACAGCCATAAATATCCCCCAGGTAAGATCGGTTAAGGGCCGACAGCAAGAGATCATATTCAAAATTAAACTTCCAGGTGATTCGGTTCTGCCAAAATTCATTGGTATCGTGTTTCTGGTCGGTTTTGGTTGAGGGGGTCAAGCGCATCACTTCACCGTCAAGGCTCAATCCCAAGGGCAGGTACCAATATTCAGTTTCACGGCGATAGCCGCCAATGTTTGGCCTCTTGCTGCCACTATAGAGAGGGGAACGGGCATCGTTATAGTAATAACGGTAACCAAAACCGGTATAGGGATTGAGGGTAATGGGATTATTATTCCAATCGTCAAAGCTGGTCTTGATTCCCACAATCGCCCGCGGCTCGATGATTTGATAGGTTTCGTCAGGAGAAACACCGCTGGCACTGGAATAACGAACCTTACCCACCTTAAAGGAGAGATCCGTACCAAGCGATAGAATCCCATAGTCCATGCGCCAGTTGAATTCACCACCGCCGCTGAATTTGCCACTATGCTCGACAAAATTGGCGTTATTGACAACCTCCTTATAGTGGTAATTATTGGCGAAAATCGCCATATTGCCCGAGAAACTCACACGGTTTGCCTGAGGTTCGCTATAGCCGACAATATCGCCCTGACCGTTGTCGGCCGGCTCGGCAGAATGGGAATCGGATAGGCTGAGGGTGAGCGCAGCCACCATTCCCGCAATCATAAAACTCATCCAAGATTTTTTAACTGGTAACATGATCAATCCCTGGCACAGGTTAACAAACTCTGGCAAAGTTTTAGAGCAAAAACCAGTGAATTGCCACTGAATAATGGTAAGCTGTGGAGTTAGAATTTTTGTTACAATATCCAGCTTATCATAATGTTGCCTCCCCCTAGCAGGGGGAGGAAAGAATCTCTTGGTGAGACGCAGTCGAACCTTAGAGATTCTAGGTGGGGGTAGAAGTTTAACGACTTGTTTTCAATATATATCCTACCCCCTCAAGACTTGCTAAGGATTTTACTAAAGTAAAATCCAAGCGCGTCTATCTCCCCCTGCTAGGGGGAGACAATGAATGTTAAAAAGATCTATCTGTTCAGCAAAAGATTTAATATTCCTATATCACCAAACACTACGACGGGTTTTTATTGGGGGCAAGACAGCCGCTGAGGCACCAGGCCCCTCGA
>JASGCE010000090.1 GCA_030054295.1 Minisyncoccota bacterium | reverse complement strand
CGCGGCTGACCCTTGCCGCCCTCGAGGCTTTCGATGAGGGCGGTTTCCTCGCCGCAAATATAGGCCCCGGCGCCGCGATGGACAAACACCCGACATTTCCAGCCCGAGCCACAGGCATTGTCGCCCAGCAGACCCGCCTCGGTCGCCTCGTCAATCGCCGCCTCGAGATGGTCGGCTTCGCGCGAAAATTCGCCGCGAATATAGATATAGACCGTTTCGGCGTGAATCGCGAAGGCAGCGATCAAACAGCCCTCGATCAATTTGTGCGGATCATGGCGCATGATGTCGCGGTCTTTGCAGGTGCCGGGCTCGCCTTCATCGGCATTGACCACCAGATAGTGAGTCTTGCCCACGGCGGGTTTTGGCATGAAGGACCATTTCATCCCGGTCGAGAATCCCGCCCCGCCGCGCCCGCGCAGGCCGGAGTTTTTTAGTTCCTCGATAATCCACTCCCGCCCCTTGGCAAGTATCGCCTTGGTGCCGTCCCAGTCGCCGCGCTTGCGGGCTCCCGCCAGCCGCCAATCATCAAGGCCATAGAGGTTGGTAAAGATTCGGTCTTTATCGTGAAGCATGATGAGGGTCGATTCATTGGGCTGGTTGAGGGGTGTGAATTTTTGGCTAGTCCTTGATTCGCACTGTACCAATTGTCACCCGGGGATTCAAGAAATGAAATTTTGGGGAGGTTTTTTAAAGATGTGTTATAGAATGAAATAGTCTTATGTCTGGCGAAAATTAGCCGTCGCCTGTAACGATACACTTGACACTCTTCTCAAAGGAGGATATAAACCATGATTATCCGTTCAATCATCCACAAGGGGTTGCGGGAATTTGTCGAGGATGGTGACCGCAGCGGAATCGATAGTAAAACAGTACCCAAGTTGATCAATATAATTTCATTTCTACAGGCGATGAAGTCACCCGATGAACTTTACGGAATCAAATCATGGCATGTGCATCAACTCAAGGGCGATATGAAGGGGGTTTGGAGTCTATCGGTTACGCGCAATTGGCGACTAACCTTCCGAATCGACAAGGATGCTATTGAAGTCATTGACTTAAACCTAATCGACTATCATTAGAGGATATTATGTACACTAAACAGAATGGATTTAAACTCGATCAGCCCGCCGCGCCCGGGCGGTTTTTGGCCGAAGAAATCATCGCCGCCGAAGGCCTGACCATAACCGAAGCCGCCGCCATATTGGGAGTCACCCGGCCAGCCCTCTCCGCCCTGCTGAACGGCCGCAGCAGCCTGTCGGTCGAGATGGCCATCCGCTTCGACAAGGCCTTTGGGGTCAAGATGGAAACCCTGCTGGCCATGCAAACCGCCTGCGACCTTGCCGCCGCGCGGGCGAAATTCAACCAAATCAAGGTGGAGCGATATGTGGGTAAAATGAACGAAAAAACCTAAATCATAGCAAAAAAAACATAGGGGGCAGCGAACTGCCCCCTATATTTCTATTGGGCAGCGAACTGCCCCCTAGATTTGCAGACTCCGTTTTTGCAATTGGAGCCTTTGTTACCGCTATTCCCCCCCCGAGGAATAACTGCTATCAATACACATTATTAACTTGTGTAATGGGAGTCAAGCAAAATGAATCAAACCGAGCCAAAAAAATATCGCATTGGCATTGATGTCGGTACAGCTTCGGTCGCGGCCATCGCGGTTGAGCTGGATGAACTGTTCGACCAGCCCTATACCGATGCCGATCTGCCGCAGGTGCCGCCGGGCGAGATCTATGATCCCGAAACCGATGAATCGTCGATAGGCGAATATTCCTATCTTGCTCACCGTCTGCGGCTGTTTGACGAACCGGTCGACAAGACCACGAGCGGCCTCGTCAGCAAAAACCTCGCTCGCCGCACCGCAAGGATGGCGAGAAGACAGCATTCGCGCCGCAGTGGTCGACTGGGGGCTTTACGCGACCTTGGTTTGCAACACGGCTTGATCGGTTTGAGCGATGGGTTTGAGCAACCGGCGGCTACCCCCCTGCCCAAAATCCGCGCCGATGCCGCAACCATGCGAGTCGAACTGCCCGACCTGATGCGCATCATCCTCCGCCTGTCCAAACGCCGCGGCTACAAGGGGGATTTTGCAAAACTCGACGCCAGAGAAGCCGAGGCCGAGGCGCAAAAGACCAAGACTGAATCCGATTCAAAAGCCAAAAAACCAAGCAAAAAACCGACGATTAAACCAGTCGAATATGGAGCAACACAATTGGCAGAAGAACTCCGTCTCAATCACTGGACTCTTGGTCAATATCTATTTCGCAAACGCTTTGAAGTCAAAGACGAAGAGGGTCATTTTCTATCCACCAAACTAAAACTGATCGGCGATAGTAAAGAAAATAACAAGACTATCGAGGAGGTCAAAAAAGGCGGTAATCAAGCCTTTAATCTCTATGCTTCGCGCAAAATGCTGGTCGATGAGTTCGAACAAATTTGGGAGACTCAAGCCAAATTCCACCCGCAGTTACAAAACCCAGCCATCAAAAAATCCTTCCAAGAAAAGCTATTTTACCAGCGGCCGTTAAAGTCGGTCGCTGGCATGTTGCGCCCCTGTTCCTTAGAACCCACCCTTCCCCATGCCCCCAAGGCGCAGATGGCCTTTCAGCAGTTTCGTATCGAGAAGACTCTGGCCGATCTGCGTTTTGGTGTTGGCAAATCCGCACAGCCACTTTCGCCCGAGCAGAAGGCTGTGATTCGGGGTTTTTGCCACAATCAAATCACGGTTTCGTTTAAAACCATCCTTGATGCCCTCGACAAGGCGGGCTGCCCCAAACCCGAAGGTTACCGTAGCCTTAATCTGGAATCGGCTAACCGTGACGAGATTAAGGGCAACGAAACCATGGGGGCTTGGCGAACATTAGGCCAGGATTGGGCGGAGCGATTCACGGCCTTGGACGACAAGACTCAAATCAGCCTGATAAATTTTCTGGCCGACATTACGCCCGAGGTATTTGAATCCAATGATTGGCTGGAACAGTTCACGCGCTTTAAGGGCGTAGAACAAAAGGCTAAAAACCAACAGATCATCGATTTTGTCGATGCCCTGCGGCACCATGCCAAGTTCAATCGCTTGCCAGCCATGGGATTTCCGTCCGGTCGCGCCAGTTACAGCGTCAAGGCCCTGAAGCTGCTGGCCGCTGCCATGGCCGAACAGAACTGCGACGAGGAATCGGCGATAACCCTTTGTTATCCCCATGCCTCAACCCGCCGCGAGGAAGGGGCCGCGCCGCTTGCGCCATCGATTTCGACACTTGCGGCAGCCCCGGCTACGGGCAATGCGACGGTCGATATGGCCCTGCGACAGATTCGGATTGCCGTGAACGAGATCATCACAGAGATCGGTTGCCCACCCTCGGAGATCGTCATCGAAATGGCCCGCGACATGAGCCTTGGCCCCAAGGCCCGCAACGAAAGAGAAGGCGAAATCGGTAAAAACCAAAAACTTCGTAATGCTGCCATAGCAGAAATTCTAGAACAGGATAAGTATCCCACACCGAGCCGTATTCAAAAATACCTGTTGTGGCAGCAACAGAATAAAGAATTCTGCCCTTACTGTGAACGCAACATTTGCTTTGGGGAGGTCATGTCGGGCGATACCGAATTTGAACATATTCTGCCCAAAAAAATGACTCAGGTAAAGCGCAAGAGTTCGGAGCTGGTCTTGGCCCACCACAGTTGCAATCAAGAGAAGGGCGACCGAACCCCCTTTCAGGCCTGGGGCAATAGTCCGCGGTTCGACAATGTTAAAAAGGCCGCTAAGTATTTCTCAGACCATAAGAACGAGCGCAAGGCCAAACTCCTGCGGCTCGAAGACTTCGAAAATGAAGTCCTTACCGACGAATCGATTGATGGTTTTGCTGATCGTCAGTTTCACCAAACCGCTTGGATTGCCAAGGCGGCGATCCAATGGATGGAGCCGCTCTGTCCGGGGCGCGTCTCGCCTTCGCGCGGCGAGATGACCGCCCTGCTCCGCGCCAATTGGGGCTTGAATACGGTCATCGCTGAAGATCGTCTGGCCAACAATCGTAAAGTCTTTGACAAGGGCGGCATGATCGATCCGGTGACCCAAAAACCCGCCAAGCCGAGAGAAATTACTCTGGAAGATTTTAACCTGCTGCGCAAAACTTGGGAGGGCCACCGCCTGTCCAAAGACGAATCCGCCGCCATCAAGGCCAAAGACCCAGATTTTGATTTTGCCCGCCAGATCGATAAACGCATCGACCATCGCCACCATATTATCGATGCCCTGGTCATTGCCATGACCTCGCGGCGGCTGTTTCAAAAGATGGCGCGCGATTACAAATATCATTCCGAGACGGCACCGAATAAAATGCCGCATGAATCGCAAGAAGCCTTTGAAAAGCGAATGAAAAATTATACCCGAGGGAAGATGCGCACCCCGCCGCCGCCGCTGGCTCACCTGCGTGATGTCGCTCGGCAGATCATCCGCAACCCCCATATCACGGTCAAGACGGATCGATATGTGGGAGGCGCCTTTGTTCGTGATACTGCGCTTCGGTGGGTTCCCGCGGATAAGGCCAATCATGGCGGCAAACCGGTATTGGCTAAAAGAAAATCGGTTATTGCGCTATTGGGAAAATCCAAAGACGAAATGGAAGACAATATTGACACTATTGTTAACTTGGTAACCCGCGAAGCCGTTCGCAAAGAAATTGCCTCGCGGATGGATTCGGGGATCGATTACAAGGATTTGAAACAATCCTTGATTGAAAAACCCATTATCAACCCAGAATACAAGCAGCCGATTATCAAGGTTTCATGTAAATATACCAATATTCTGGCTGATAAAAATAAACTGGTCACAGTAATACATGGCAAAAACCAACAACATACAAAACATTATGAGAAAGATGGTTATGCCTATCTAGAACTAGTCATAATTGATGGCAAATTTGATTCTGCTCGGTCAGTTTATAATCATGAAGCGGAATTGGTGCGCAAGCAACCTAAACCCGACAATGTTAGACGCATCTATAAAAAGGATACGCTATGGTTAATTGGCAAGAATAAAACTGACAAGAGACACTCCAAAGATCTCTATGTGGTGAAAGAAATTCACGCAGGTGGCAAACTTCTTCTGATTCAAATTTACGAAACCCGTGGTAAAACTGAATTAAAGGCTGGCGAAGGATTGGTATCTGTTAGTGGCAAGGGCCTCCTCAATTATGAACTGGTCAATCCATGAGTGAACAGCGGGTTCTGGTCATTGCCAATCCGGCTGAGTTGCGGCTCGATTTGGGGCGCATTCGTATCGATCGCGATGGTCATGAACCCGCCTTTGTTTTGCCCGCTGACATTGCCGTATTGATTCTGGAGGCCAGGATTGCGACTCTCTCGGTGGCGGTTCTGGCGGCATTGGCGGAGGCACAGGCCATGGTCATGGTCTGTGATGATCGCCACATGCCGATTGCCTTGCAGCTGCCCTTGACGAGCAATTTTGTCTCGGCCGGAAGGCTGCGGCTGCAAATCGAGTTTGACCGCGGCGAGCAAAAATCGCGAATCTGGCAGCAACTGGTTGCTGCTAAAATCGCCAATTCGGCCCTTGCCCTCCGCCGCCTTGACCGCAATGGCGCCCTTCGGCTCGAGCGAATGGCCAGCGAAGTCCAGCCCGGCGATCCCAATAACCTCGAGGCTCAGGCGGCAAAACACTATTGGCAGAATCTGTTTCCGAACGGTTTTAAACGCAGCAAACAGGGGGCCGATGACCCGATCAATATCCGCCTGAACTATGGCTATGCGGTGCTGCGGGCGATGATTGCGCGGTCTCTGGTCGCGGCCGGTTTGAACGGCGCACTGGGGGTTGGACACCACCAGAGCGGCAATGAATTCAACCTCGCCGATGATCTGATCGAGGCCTATCGATTTTTGGTCGATATTGCCGTGGCCCAATGGGCCGATGCCAATAAAATACTGGCTGAATCCGATACTCCCCTGCCCGCCCCTGACTTTATCGGCAAGGAAAAACTCGCCCTGTTGGAATTTGTCAAGACCGCGGTGCGAATCAATAACCAAGACATGAGGTTAAACTCGGCCATCGACCTGACCGTCACCAGTCTCGTCAATCTGTTAGAAGGCAAGGTAAAGAAACTACACCTGCCAAGTGGGTTTTTGTAGAGAATCTTGGGAAGAATTTCTAAATTTATTTAATGTCCCCATCGCCTTGCTTCTCATAGTTATGTCGGCCTACGCCGACGGGGCGATGAGGGGTATCGAAAGGTTAAAAACTCCCCTAACCCCTCATAGCGTCGAGCGAAGCGAGAGGCTATCCAGCGGGGGGAGTCAAGCGAAGCGCGACGGGGGGCATCCGCCCCCCACTTCAATAATGCAGAATGTGAGCGAAGTGCGCCATAGCTATAATGATAGGGGCAACCGCAGACGGGGAATCTCGAGTCACAAAATCGATATTCTCAACCCTGCGATAAACAGCAAAACTTTACTCAATACAATCATTTGACAAGTAAAGCGATTTCTTCAATACTCTAAATTCTGAAGAACTATTCGGATCACCACCCATGGCAATAAACGGTTGGCGCATCATGTGGGTACTCGCATCTTATGACTGTCCGATGGTCGAGAAGATCGAACCGCGACTATGGGCAATTCCGCAAAACCCTGCTGGAAGAGAATTTTATGCAGCTGCAAGAATCTCTCTACGCTAAACATTTCCCGACCTGGGAAGTCGCCAAGGCCTGCGTCACCCGCGTCCGCGTGATGATCCCCGAAGGAGCATCCTGTAAGTTTTTTTACCTCACCGACAAACAATATGGAATGACCCATGACTATATCGGCACCAAAAAACAACGCAAAAAACAGGCAAATATCAACCAAATCGAACTGTTCTGAAGCCGAAAGTCGCAATCAAATCAACCACATATTTGATTGCGACTATAGCAGATAGTTCTCGGGGGGGGTAGCGGAACCCGCAATGGCGGTCGCAAGCTCGACCGTGTACTATAGCAGATAGTTCTCGGGGGGGGTAGCGGAACCATACGGCGGGTCGGTAACCATTAGGTGCGACTATAGCAGATAGTTCTCGGGGGGGGTAGCGGAACTGATAATTATGCCTATGGTGCCGCTGATTAACTATAGCAGATAGTTCTCGGGGGGGGTAGCGGAACTATCAAACAATTCCGTTTAATGCCTACCGCACTATAGCAGATAGTTCTCGGGGGGGGTAGCGGAACCGCCCTGACAATCGCCCGCACCACCGAAAAACTATAGCAGATAGTTCTCGGGGGGGGTAGCGGAACTGCTACCCTCACCGTATGACACACGGGCGGACTATAGCAGATAGTTCTCGGGGGGGGTAGCGGAACTCGCCCTTGCGCCTTGCGAGCCTTGCCATGACTATAGCAGATAGTTCTCGGGGGGGGGTAGCGGAACTTGTACGGAACTCCAGAACAACAACTGTTGACTATAGCAGATAGTTCTCGGGGGGGGGTAGCGGAACACCTATGTTGATCTGGTAGACTCTCCTTCTACTATAGCAGATAGTTCTCGGGGGGGTAGCGGAACATACGATTTAATTGGCAGCCCATGTCTAGTACTATAGCAGATAGTTCTCGGGGGGGGTAGCGGAACCTAATTTTTCCGCTGCACTCACTCCTTCTAACTATAGCAGATAGTTCTCGGGGGGGGTAGCGGAACAGGTGTCGGTGTTGCAAATCCAGGTCAGCCACTATAGCAGATAGTTCTCGGGGGGGGTAGCGGAACACCTGCTTCTATTACGATATTTTAACAGTCTATATGGGTGGGAACTGTTTTAAATCACCCCCTGCCCCTTTCTATTTTTGCCCGCACAGACTTCATCCAATCTATATTTATCGGCAATAATTTATTCGACAATGGTTAAAAACTGGCATAGTTAATCATTGTCCTACCTGTCACTACGGAGAAACCAAGATGCGTCGCATATTGCCCTGCTTGAATCTATTTGCGAATCTGTTGTTCTTTGGCCTTGCACTCTCCTCCCCCGCCATTGCCGCGACTGCCGACACTGATGATCGGATGCAAACCGTCTCGGCGACCGAGAAATGCGGCGAAGGTCAGTTGCGCGAAGATTGCGTCGATGCCGCGGTACTCAAGGCCAAGGACAAGGCGGCGCAGTTTGGTGCCGATATTGTCCTGATCGATGGCAAGCCCAAGGCCGTGCCGGTGGCGGTGAAGCTTCGTTCTATCCAGTCCCGTGACTGCCCAAAGGACAATGGTTCGGTCTTCTGCACGGTAACAATTCGTGTTGAACTGATCAAAATCGCCGATGTCGATCTGAATAAAGAACAGATCGCTGGGGACATTGCCGAGTTTGAAGAGCAAATTAAGCAATTACAAACCCGCGCTGAAACCATCCAGGAACAGCTGCATAATGCCGAACCATCTAACCAAAAACAGAATGTCGCCCTCGCCGATCAATTAACCAGCCTGATTGCGCAGCAGGCTGATCTCTATGCCACGATCAAGAAGTTACAAACCAACGGTTCCCTGGCCAAGGCGGCCACCGCGGCGCAGCAACAGAGTGGTTTTTTCCAATCCAAAACCGCAATCAGGATTGGCCTTGCCAAGGCGGTAGAACTCTACCAGCAGGCCTTGGACCATTATGACAAGGGGCAATATCGCGACATGGTCACGGTGGCGCGGCAACTGGTGGAGTTGCGCGAAGCCCTGCTCCCCCCCGGCGATGGCCTGATCGCCGATGCCTATTACAGCCTCTCGGTCGGTTTGTATTCCAGTGGTTACTTTCCCGAGGCAGAATCTACCGGACATAAATCCCTTTCCATCAGATTAGCGGCCTATGGCGAAAACCACCCCTTTACGGCAAACAGCTTGAATAATCTGGGTAATGTCTATACCGTCAAGGGCGATTATGACCAGGCCCTAGCCTATTACCAACGCGCCCTGAAGGTACAGTTGCAGCTGTTGGGCGAAAATCACCCCGATACGGCAGCCACCCTCGTTAATCTCGGTGATGTCTATACTCACAAAAATGATCTAGATCAGGCCATCACCTATTACCAACGGGTGCTGAAGGTAAGGTTGCAAATGTTGGGCGAAAATCATCCCAGTACAGCCAATACCTTATATTGGCTTGGCTTAATTGCTAGGGAAAAACAGAACTACTCTCAAGCAGCAGACTAATTCCATCGCGCCTGGAAGGTATATCACGATTTAATCGGTGATGATTATCAATGGACAAAGAAGGCCCAGGAGAATTACAAGCAAGCGCGGAAGTTGGTGGGGCAGTGAGGGTGGGTGGCTGGACTGGCAGCTCCTGCTGTAAATCCTTGTCATTCCCCGCCAGGTTGAACCGTCAGGGGCAACCGCAGACGGGGAATCTCGCTTTTTTTAAAGGAAACCCTGAAAAACTCACTTTTTTGTCACTCTGAGCGTCGTCGCGCTTGCC
>JASGCE010000089.1 GCA_030054295.1 Minisyncoccota bacterium | reverse complement strand
GCGATCCAGAGGGGGGGGAGTTGCGTAGCAACTCGGGGGGCATCCGCCCCCCGCTGAAAACGAAAAGTCTTGGATTTTCAAGGAATCAGACTATACAAGGGAATCCTGTTTTTTGCTGTGCCACAGGGTCACGGGAAGGGAAGGGCGCCAGACTCGCGATTCGGGGCTCAGGGATTCGGCGCGGGTGACGGCAATCCGCAGCAGTTCCCCGCCAAATTGCCTCTCGGCGGCGCGTAATGATTCCTCCCCCTCCAGAGTCACGGCGGTTGCCACCATCCGCCCCCCGCTCGCCAGTCTTTGCCAGAGTTTGGCCACCAGTCCAGCCCGCCCGAGCCCGCCGCCGATAAAGACGACGGTTGGGTCGGGCAGGGAGTCTATGACTCGATCTGCCTCCCCCCCGATGATGGTCAGTTCGGGCACCCCGAGCCGCGCGGCATTATTGGCGATGATCGCCCGTCGCTCGTCATCCTTTTCTATCGCAAAGGCGCGGGGGGCGGACAGGCCAAAACCACTGCCGCTGCTGCCCAGTAACAGCCGCAAAAACTCGATTCCCACCGAGCCACTGCCCGCGCCAATATCCCACAGACAGTCGCCCGCCTGCGGGGCCAGCAGGGCCAAGACCAGGGCGCGAATCGGCTGTTTGGTCAGAAGCTGATAGCGCGATTCGGTCTCATAGTTTTGATCGCCAAGCCCGGCCGCCAGACTGAGGTCGTGACCCTCAGTCCTTCGAATCTGGACGGCGAGGCAATTGAGGTCGGGAATGGTAACCCCGCTTAAACTCGAGTGCCCCTGCTCGGCCATCACTTCCAACCGCAGGGATTCGCCTCCGCCATTGGCCATCTCGCCGAGAATGGTGATGATGCTGGTGCCACAGCCGGCGCGGGTAAGAAGCTCGGCCACGGCGGCGGGACTGGTTTGATCCTCCGACAGAATCAACAGCCGCGAACCATGCTGCAAATAGCGATGAAGCTGGTTCAAACTGCGGCCATGAATGGTCAGGCAATGGCAGTGAGACAGGGGCCAGCCCAGCCGCGCCGCCGCCAGACTGAAGGCTGAGGGTTGCGGCCAGACCTCCATCTCGACAAGGGTAAAATGCCGCGCCAGAGTCACGCCAATCCCATAGTGCATCGGGTCGCCCGTCGCCAGAATCACGACCCTCTGCCCGCGCCTGGCTGTGATGCCTTCGATGGTTTTAGCGAGCGGAGTCTCCCAGGCTATTCGCTTGGCGGAGGCGGGCAATCCCACCATCGAGAGGTGGCGCGAACCGCCGATGATGACCTCCGCCGACAGCACCGCCGCGCGGGCGCGGTCGGAGATTCCCGCAATCCCCTCGAGCCCAACGCCAACCACCGATAGCCATTTTTGGCTCATGGTTCTTCTCCCCTGATTTGCGAAGCTGCTGCCCCCGCGGCGTTTATCGCCGCTGCGGCGAGTGCGCTGCCGCCGCGCCGCCCGCTTAAGGCCAGCCAGGGAATATCGTCCCGCGCCATCAGCTGCGCCTTGGCCTCCTGTGCCGCAACAAAACCGACGCAGAAACCCACCACCACCGCCGGACGGGAAAGCTCGCCCTGGTCGATGAGCTGCAACAGGCGGGCGAGGGCGGTCGGGGCATTGCCGATCACCACAATCGAATCGCGACTGAGATGGGGCTGCCAGAACCTTACCGCCGCCGCTGATCGGGTTTCGGTTGCAGGGGTTACGGGAACTTGATCGAGGGTGCAGATAATGGGTTTGTTGGCGGGCAAGAATCGGCGGATGATTCCGGCGGCGACCATCTCGGCATCGACCAGAATCGCTGCGGGAGTCTGGATCGCGCGGGTCAGCGACGGCACGGCGGTGGGGGAGGCGGCGAGTGACTCAACAATGGTCGGCTCCCCGCAACAATGAACCAAGCGCAGGGCTAGGCCATGGAGTTCCGTCGGTAGGTGCGACAGGTCGGTGGCAGCGCGACAGCGGCGCCAGGATTCGGCATAGATCTCTGCTGCGGTTTTAAACTGTTCGAGATCGCTTAACATATTTTGCGCATCACATTCTATTGGGTTATAATCAACTGAGTTTTAGCATAAAGAGAGAAACTGATGATAAGAATCCTGTTGGCCGAACCCCGCGGCTTCTGCGCCGGGGTGGAACGGGCCATCGAGGTGGTGGAGAAATCCCTCGAAAAGTTCGGCGCACCGATCTTCGTGCGGCACGAGATTGTCCATAACCGCCATGTCGTCGAACGACTCCGCGCCAAGGGGGTGGTTTTTGTCGATGAACTGAACCAGATTCCCCCCGGTGCCGTGACCATCTTCAGCGCCCACGGTGTCGCCAAGTCGGTGGTGGCGGAGGCCAGATCGCGCGACCTGCCCTTTATTGACGCGACCTGTCCGCTGGTGACCAAGGTTCATTCCGAAGGGCAACGCTATGCCAAACAGGGGCGCGAAGTGATCTTGATCGGCCACCCGGGCCACCCGGAGGTCGAGGGGACTCTCGGCCAGATCGAGGGGCGAGTCTATCTGGTCGCTTCAGTCGCCGATGCCGAGCAGCTGGTGGTGGAGCGGCCCGATGCCCTGGCCTATGTCACCCAAACCACCCTGTCGGTCGATGATACGCGGGAGATTATTGCCGTCCTCAATCGGCGGTTTCCCACCATCATCGGCCCCGATGTCCGCGACATCTGTTATGCGACTCAGAATCGCCAAACCTCGGTTCGCGAACTGGCCCTGCAGGCAGAGGTGATATTGGTGCTGGGGTCGAACCGAAGCTCCAACTCCAACCGCCTGCGGGAAATCGCCGAGGAACAGGGGGCGCGGGCCTATCTGCTGGAAGATGCTAGCGAACTGCGACCAGAATGGCTGGAAGGGGCATCGGTGGTGGGAATTACCGCCGGAGCCTCCGCCCCCGAAGACCTAGTCTTGGGTCTGGTCGCGGCAATCAAGGAACTGACCAGAGTCGAGGTCGCAACCCTGCCCGGCCCCATCGAATCGGTCCATTTTAAAATCCCCGCCGCACTGGAGGGGTAGGTGGGAAAATGAGGCGGTGCAATAAGGAAGGTCTGAAAAACTCGAAATTTATAGTGCAACCCCTCCAAGACAATCTAAGGCTCGGGCTTTGCCCATCGCCAAGATTGTCTATCCTCCCCTTCTAAAGAAGGGGAGGTAATCCAATATTCATCCCCCCTTCTTTAGAAGGGGGGAATAGTCTCACTTAGAAGTTTACTTCTAAGTGAGACTAAGGGGGGTTGTCTGACAGTCTTTATATACTCCGTTCACTTGAGAATTCTAGAAGTATCAACCTAAAATCGTCACTGCGAGCCTCGGCGGCGCGAGCGTAGCTCGCATAACCGCCGACGCCCGTCAGCGTATGCTGACATTCGTCAGCGGGTGCAGCAAGCCCGCGAAGCGGACAGATTTCTTTTTATTAAAACTATTTGATTTTAAAAGATTATATCGACCGCTACGCGGGTTCATTGCCACGGCCTCCTCGCTTATGCGCCTTGCGGCGCGGCGAGGAGCCTCGCAATGACGAATATGGATGGTTATTGAAACCTAACCAAAATTTTGAATTTTCAGGTGAACGGAGTATAAAATGACTTTTTTTGACCTTCCTAAATACACTGCTGTCCCATTAAAAAGCCCCCCGATCCATAAAGGAAAGGGAGGCCCATTATCACAAATTCAAACCCAGTTAGCGCGAATAATATTCGACCACCAGATTGGGTTCCATCTGCACCGGATAGGGGACATCGGTCAATTTGGGGGCACGGACAAAACGACCCTTCATGGCATTGTGGTCGATTTCGATATAGTCTGGCACATCCCTTTCGTTCGACTGGCTGGCCTCGAGGATCAGGGCCATAGTCCGAGCCTTGGGGGCCAGTTCGATCTCGTCGCCATCCGACAGCTGATAGGATGGAATATTGACCTTCAGACCATTGACCCGCACATGGCCATGGTTGACCACCTGCCGCGCGGCATAGGGGGTCGGGGCCAACTTCATGCGGTAAACCACCGCATCAAGACGCCGTTCCAACAGTTCGATCAGATTCTCCGAAGTATCGCCACGGCGACGAACAGCCTCGGCAAATAGCTTGCGGAAATGGCGTTCGCTAATATTACAGTAATAGCCCTTGAGCTTTTGCTTGGCCATCAGCTGAATGCCATAGTTGGTTGGCTTCTTGCGTCTTTTGCCGTGTTGACCGGGGCCCGATTCGTGCTTTATGAAGGGGCTTTTGGCGCGACCCCACAGGTTGCAGCTCAGGCGGCGGTTGATCTTATATTTGGCTTGTACTCTTTTGGTCATATGGATTCTCTGGCTTTTGCTAAGGGCTAAGGGCTTTTGCGAAGGTCTAAGCTAAATTACGACCCTAGTGATAGAGACCGTTGCGTCGATTGTCAAACTAAATTTTATCGCTCCCTTCGGTTTACTGCCCTTGTCATGTTTAAAATTAATCGGGGAGGGTAAAAAACTGCTATGATGAGATCAATTAACTCAATGGAACTCATATGGTATATTTTATTGAGCGGAATTTTTTTAACCTTACCGACCCATCCCATAACCGCCGTAAGGGTGACATAGACCCGAACCACGACCGACGAACCCTTGCCAGCCGCGACCGACCGCGAAGGCAGGAGGATAGTTGGGCCAGCCAGCCTAAAACCCAAGCCCAGACCCAGCCTCAGGCCCGAGAGGCTGGAATAGCTGGCGACCAGTGCCATAGATTAATTGGCCTATTAAGATTTTTAGATTCCCTTAACATTCTGGTGGGCGGGGTTTTGGCCTTTGCCATGACCCTTGGTTCCCTTAACTTGTCATTCTATTATCAGCTTTCGATTTTTTTGGGACTATTGCTGAGTTTTAATGGCCTGCCCCTCGCCCGAGTCTATCAATACCCGGTTTCGACGAATTTTTGGCTGCAAATTCTCAGGGTCACTCTGGCCTGGACCTTGGTGATTCTGGTCTATCTCTCGGCAATCAGCTATTTTGGCATTATGGGTTGGGTCAGTGCAAACTGGCTGATGATCTGGTATAGTTTGGGGCTGCTCGGTTTTGTTCTGATTCGGCTTGGGGTGAAGCTCTATCACCAACAAAAAAGGGTGATCCGCCAGTCCAGAACCCGGGTTGCGGTGGTGGGTACGGGGCGGCTTGGGGTGCAGGTTATTCGCCATCTGCGCCAGACCATGCCCACTATCGACATTGTTGGGGTTTTTGACGAGGATGGAACCGACACCAGGCCCATTGAAGGCTGCCCCTTCCGCGGCTCCATCGACAGTTTGATCCAGATCACGCGGGTGGAGAGGGTTGACGAAATCATCCTGGCCCTCAATGGCCTGTCGTCGGAGGAGATGAACCGGATTTTGAGCCGCCTGAGCCAGTTGCCGATCAATACCAATATCTGTGCCAACCCCCTGGCACTCGAATTGCCGGTGCGGGGCTATAGTTCGCTGGGTGGCCTACCCCTGCTGCATGTGACAGCAAAGCCTCTGAGCGGCTGGGATGGAGCCATCAAGAACCTCGAGGATCGAGTCTTGGCCAGTCTGATCCTGTTACTCTTCTCCCCACTGTTGCTCACGATTGCGATGGGAATCAAACTCGATAGTAAAGGGCCAGTGCTGTTTCGACAAAAAAGATACGGTTTTAACAATAACGAAATCACCGTCTATAAATTCCGTAGCATGGTCCACCAGCCCGAAGCGAGCGAGAGTTTTGCTCAGACCATTCCCAACGATCCGCGGGTGACCCGCTTTGGGCGGTTTTTACGAAAAAGCTCCTTCGATGAATTGCCGCAGCTGATTAATGTCTTGCTGGGGGACATGTCGCTGATTGGCCCCCGACCCCATGCGGTGCAGCATAATAAACACTGTGCCGAACTGGTCGATGGCTATCTCGGCCGTAACCGCGTCAAGCCCGGTATGACCGGCTGGGCTCAGGTCAATGGACTCCGTGGCAAGATCAATTCACCCGAGGAAATGAGCCTGCGGGTGCAGTATGATCTTTATTACATTGATCACTGGTCGTTGCTCTTTGATGCCAAGATTCTGCTGCTGACCCTGATATTTGGGTTTTTCCATAAGAATGCATATTGAGGGGGGCAGCTTTAAATTACGCAAGTAATCTGTAAATGCAACCCCTCCAAGAGACTCTAATGCTCGACTTCGTCTTTGCAAAGAGTCTCTATCCTCCCCTTCTAAAGAAGGGGAGGTATAATAGATTGAAATCGTTACACATTATCCCCCCTTCTTCAGAAGGGGGGAATAGTCGAACTTAGCCGTTTACGGCTTAGTGAGACTAAGGGGGGTTGCCTGACTGTCTTTAAAAAATGACATTTTCAGGTTTTCCTTTTGGAATTCTCACCAGAAGGCTATGAGGGGTGATGGGAAGGTTGAACCACCCAAAACCCCTCATCGCGCGGTTAACGACAATGAGTGACCTTAATTCACCATATCGATGGTTCGGGCCTCTGGCCCCTTTTCTCGGTCGATGGCATAGAAGGAGACCTTTTGCCCGGGCATGACATCATGTAGTCCGGCTCGCCGTACCACACTGGCGTGCAAAAACACATCGCGGCCGCCGTTGCTGGGGGAGATAAAGCCGAAGCCCTTGGTCAGGTTGAACCACTTGACCGAGCCTTCGCCAGCATTTGCCCCTTGACGGTCGGCATCGGTAAAGCCAATGCCAAAATCCTCCACCGCAGTTCCATTGCCGTCAGGGCTGGCATTGCGTCGCCCCCCTTCCCGCGGGGTAAAGGCACTGCCGGTTGCGGTTGATTCATCGATCTTGACGATCTTAGCCACCTGACGGCCTTTGCGGCCCGGTTCGATTTCGCAGGTGATGGTGGTGCCATCGCGGAGACTCTGTTGTCCGGCGGCCTGCACCGCCGAGATATGGACAAATACATCCTCTGACCCATCATTTGGCTTTATGAAGCCAAATCCCTTTGAATTAGAGAACCACGAAACCATTCCAATCAACTCACCATCATGACCATTGCCGTTAGTTGTACTCATTTTCTGAACTCCCAGTTACTGAACTCTCAGTCTTTAATTCCAAAATATTCTTGTGCAGGAGGCAAATAATGTGTTTGCGACCTGATCGATTTTTTTGGGCTGATAAGTCTATGACAAAATGATTTACAGCCTTATTAGGCTTATACAATGTGGAAAATATATTGCAACAGATTTATTTGTAAATTTAGAGAAAAATTCAAACTATTGAGACAGTTGCCATTTTTATTAACCCGAGAAGGTTTTTTTTGATGGTAACAAGGGATATGAATTAAAATTCAATAGATTTACAGCGTAAATTCTGGTGGTTCTCATCAAAATTTGGGCTGTACTAAATTGAAACCACTGTTATAGTTAACCTGTCCGTTTAATCTTAACCAACGAAGGGAGACAATAATGGTTTCAGCAACCAAGCATAAAATGACCCGGGAGGAAAAGAAGGTCATTTTTGCATCCTCACTCGGAACCGTATTTGAGTGGTACGATTTCTATCTCTATGGAACACTAGCCGCGGTAATTGGTAAGCAGTTTTTTACCGGTGCAACCCCGGCGGCGCAATTTATCTTCTCACTTCTGGCCTTTGCGGCGGGTTTTGCCGTTCGGCCCTTTGGCGCGATTATTTTTGGTCGTTTGGGTGATTTGGCGGGCCGGAAATATACCTTCTTGATCACCATCATTCTGATGGGCGCCTCGACGGTCTTGATTGGATTTTTGCCGAACTATTCGACGATCGGGATCATGGCGCCGATATTGTTGATAACGCTTCGGCTGATTCAGGGTCTGGCCTTGGGCGGCGAATATGGTGGGGCTGCGACCTATGTCGGGGAACATGCACCTAAGGGTCGGCGGGGTGAATATACTTCGTGGATTCAGATCACGGCGACTCTGGGGCTGTTTTTGGCGATTCTGGTCATTCTGGCCTGTCGTTTGGGTCTACGCGATCATAGTGTCGAACCGGCCCATATGGATGATGCCTTTAACAGCTGGGGCTGGCGGATACCGTTCCTGGTTTCGGCCCTGTTGTTGGCGATTTCGGTTTGGATTCGCTTGGAGTTGAATGAATCGCCGGTCTTCGTCAAGATGAAGAAGGAGAATAAGGGTTCCAAGACTCCGCTCAAGGATAGTTTTACCAAATGGCCGAATTTGAAGTTGGTGATTTTGGCTCTCTTTGGTTTGACCATGGGTCAGGCGGTGATCTGGTATGGTGGGCAGTTCTATGCTTTGCTGTTCCTGACTCAGACGGTGCGAGTCGATCCGATCACGGCTAATCTGTTGGTCGCCTTGGCTCTGTTGTTGGCGACTCCCTTCTTTATCTTTTTTGGTTGGCTGTCGGATCGGATTGGTCGCAAGTGGATTATCTTGACCGGCTGTTTGATTGCGGCGGTGATATACTTCCCGACCTTCAAGGCCTTGACTCACTTTGCTAATCCGGCTTTGGAGCAGGCGGTTGCCACCAGTCCGGTGGTGATAAAGTCTGATCCGGCCAACTGTTCGTCGCAGTTTGACCCGACGGGTGGGGTAAAGTTTACCTCGAGTTGTGATACGGCGACTTCGTTCCTGGCCAAGCGCGGCGTTCCCTATACCAAGCAGGATGGCGAAGCTGGGTCGGGTGCGGTGGTTCTGATTGCGGGTAAGGAGATTCCTTCCTATGATCAGACTGATGCCAATGCCAAGGAGTTGGGGGCTAAGTTTACCGCAGATTTGGGTGGGGCCTTGAACGAGGCTCAATATCCTTTGACGGCGGATCCGAACGCGATTAATTATCCGATGGTTCTGTTGTTGCTGTGGATTCTGGTCATGTTGGTGGCGATGGTCTATGGCCCGATTGCGGCGCTGCTGATTGACATGTTCCCGATGAAGATTCGCTATACTTCCATGTCCTTGCCCTATCATATTGGTAATGGGTGGTTTGGTGGATTCTTGCCCTTTATTGTCTTCTCGATAGTGGTTGCGACGGGGGATGTTTACAGTGGGCTTTGGTATCCGGTGATTATTGCTCTCATTACTCTGGTGATTGGCGCCCTGTTCATTCGGGAGGGTAAGGAGGAATAGGTTGGGTTTGTCAAGGAAGGTGGGGCTGACTTCGGTCGGCCCCATTTTTTTATTTTTTGCATAGTTTGATTCACTTAAAATCCATAACTCTTTCTTTTTAACGGGGGGCGGATGCCCCCCATCGAGCTTCGCTCGATTCCCCCCCTCTGGATCGCCTTGCTTCGCAACGCGATGAGGGGTATCGAAAGGTTAAAAACTCCCATCACCCCTCATAGCGTCGTGCGTAAGCACGAGGCTATCCAGCGGGGGGAGTCGCACGCAGTGCGACGGGGGGCATCCGCCCCCCAATAAACTATACTCTGTTTTCGTAAAAATTCTTGAGTAATTCCTACAAATTTAGGTTCATCCAAAATCGTCATTGCCCTCAAGCTGCGATAGCAGCGCAGAGTGGCAATCC
>JASGCE010000304.1 GCA_030054295.1 Minisyncoccota bacterium | reverse complement strand
GCTCGGACTGTTCTAAGCTCAGAATGACAAGTTTGGAGTTTTTCAGGGTTTCCTTAAGGGAGCGGGGGATAGCAAGTCTTAGCGAGTGCTTTTGATCGTTAGACTTGCTTGGGGGGTAGGTTTCTGCCATTGATTACAATAACTTAGCCCTACCCCCCAAGTCTCACTAAGCCGTAAACGGCTAAGTTCGACTATCCCCCGCTCCCTGAAGGGAGGGGGGACATTCTTTTCCTAAACCAAGGATTTGTTTGTGCAAGATAAACAACAAACGCTCTAAGGTTTAGCCACCACTTCAAAGGCCACTTCATTGCGGCGGAAGAAGGGCAAGGTCCAGGGTGGATTGTAATAGAACTGCCGCAGCTGCGCCGATGGCCCCAATCGCCATTGCGAAGTGCTAAGGGCATCGGTAAGTTCACTGGCCTTCTCGGTGATGGTTTCGAATTTGCGGCGACCGCTGTAGGATAAAACCGCCAGAGTCTCGCCCGGAATTTCTTTAAGAATGACTCGCTTGTCGTTGGGGGTAGGCAGGGTCTCCAGTCGATATTGGCTGGGCATGACAAATCTCATGGTCATGGTTTTGCTGGCGGAGATCTCGACGGGTGCGGTCATGGCAATCGATTCGTTATTGATCTCGACCGGGGCGGTCATTGGGATCTCTTGGCTCGATTCGCCTTGCGACTGTTTGGAGATATTGGCGCCAAAAATATAGCCCGCAATTCGTCGGAATCCTTGGCTGGAGGCCTCCTCGTCGGTCATGGCCGGGGAGTCGCCGCCGCTCAGATCGATGGTGGTTTCGGCGACAATCCGATTGGAATATTGGCGAATCTCGACAGTATCGCTAATCCTATCGAGCAGGATATAGGGGGGTTCCTCGAGGGCCAGATTGACCCCTACCACCGCCACAATCTGGGCTGTGACAAATTCGACCCCGTGCCATATTGATTGCAGAATATTCATGCTTTTCTCTCCCTATTTGATTCTTGATTAAAATCAAGGATAACATGCGGCATCGATATTCTGGTCACAAATCGTGAAGATAATCCTAAGCTGCCCTGGCTATTCAATGAAGGGGATAATCATTGACCAGCTGGGGTGACTATTCAGGGCAGATTCATTCTGTTTCTTTTGCGTCAGTTTTTCCAAATCCGACAGTTTGGAATCGGTGGACAGGTTCGACAATCGCCATAGGCCATAGGGATGGCGGGTTTGGCGATATTCATATTCCGCCTCCACCAGATTGCCTTGCCGTTCCAATATCTGACCGATTAAGACACGGGCGAGGTCGGGATTCTCGGCTGATGCGGCGCGGCAGAATGTCATCCCCTTCAAACATTCTTTGAACAGGCGCGGCGGTTTTAAATAACTATCCAGCAGCATGGAGTCGCCGCCCGATGTCGGTAAAAATCCGGCCTGGAGGATAAAGGGCAGAAGGGCGATCAAATTGGGATTCTTGCCCAGTTCCTGGGCATAGTAATATTTTTGCGTCTGCACCGAGATATTGCCCATTAACCAGGCCAGGGCATAGGGTGATTTTTGCTGTGCAGCGAGAGCGAAATACTGACTCGCCTGTTGTGGGTCGCCTGCGGTTAGTTTGCGTTTGGCCATGCCGATCTGGGCGGTGACATCCTTGGAGTCGCTCATTTTACGACAGCTATTTTCGTCGGAGCGACAGGTCTCCAAAACCATTGCGGGTGGGGTTTGGCTGTGAAGCGCGGGCGAATAAGCGACTGCCGCCAGAATGGTTGCGAGCAGGATAGAGGATAGGGGTTTGTTTTTGCGCATTCTGTAAGGTTCCAGTGATTATGGTATGATTTATGATTTAAACATAAAATAAGTGATAAAAAAACCTAAATTGTTTATACACTGTTTCCTTAAGAATTCTAGAAGTTCCAACCCAAAATCGTCATTGCCCTCAAGCTGCGATAGCAGCGCAGAGTGGCAATCCAGATCGGGCATAAGCCCAAGCACAATAAAATCATTATAATTGAGGGGCTTATGCCCCTCAAACTCCCCGCTGGATTGCCAGCC
>JASGCE010000088.1 GCA_030054295.1 Minisyncoccota bacterium | reverse complement strand
CTGACGCCCCCCATCTCACTTCGTTCGATTCCCCCCGCTGGATAGCCTCGTGCTTACGCACGACGCTATGAGGGGTGATGGGAGGTTTCAACCTTTCGATACCCCTCATCGCGTTGCGATAGCAAGGCGATCCAGTGGGGGGGAGTTGCGTAGCAACTCGGGGGGCATCCGCCCCCCGCTAAAAAAGAAAAGTATTGGATTTTCAAAGAATCAGACTATATTTTGGTTCCACTATAGAATAAAAGGTGCGATCATGTCAGAATCAGAAATTGCCAATCCAGCCGAGACTCCCGCCCCCTTTGCCGCCGAGATGGCGAGCATCAAGGCGCGTTTTAAATCGGCGGTGGTGGCGGAGGTTATTCTGGGCCAGCTGGTCTTGACGGTTCAGCCCGCAACTCTGCTCGATCTCATGGCCAGTCTAAGGGACGATCCCGGGTTTTTATGTCGGACTCTGGTTGACCTCTGCGGGGTTGATTTTCCCGAAAGGGCCAAGAGATTTGAGGTGGTCTATAACCTGCTATCGATGCGCCATAATCTGCGGGTTCGGGTCAAGGTTGCTACTGATGAGGCAACCCCCCTGCCCTCGGTCACCCGCCTCTGGTCGGCTGCCGCCTGGTACGAAAGGGAGGCATGGGACATGTATGGCATAGCCTTTAGCGGCAATCTTGATCTGCGGCGACTCCTGACCGACTATGGTTTTGAAGGTCACCCCCTGCGCAAGGATTTTCCTCTGACCGGTTTTGTCGAACTGCGCTATGACGAGGCACAGAAACGAGTCGTCTATGAACCGGTCAAGCTGGTGCAGGAATTCCGCAGCTTCGATTTTGAATCACCATGGGAAGGGATTTTACAGCAACCCTTACCCGGCGACGAGAAGGCTCCGCTGGCCGCCCGCGAAACCGCCTATGCCAAGTTCGGCACACCAAAATCAAGGGCGTAGGGATTGGGTAAATTGGGTGCTGCAACCCCTCCAAGAAAATCTAAGGCTCGGGCTTCGCCCTTGCCAAGATTTTCTATCCTCCCCTTCTAAAGAAGGGGAGGTAAATTATCTTCATCCCCCCTTCTTCAGAAGGGGGGAATAGTCTCACTTATCAGCCTTGCTGATTAGTGAGACTAAGGGGGGTTGTCATGGCCGGGTGCGTTTAAAGAATCGGGTCTATATTTTCGATTTAGTAGGTACAAAAATGTCCCAAAACCATCCAGACTCTTCCAGTCCAGAAATCTCTGACCCTCGGGCCTTGCCGCAACCGGCGGCGGAGGCCAATGCCAACAGTGGCATTACCATTGATCTAAGGGCACTCAGTAACAATCGTCCTGCCGCACCGTCAGCAGCAGCCAATCCGCGGGCGGTGGCGGTGGCTTTAAACTATGATGGCAGCAACACACCAACCGTGGTGGCCTCGGGCTATGGCGAGGTCGCCAAAAGGATTCTCGACATAGCCTTTGCCGCCGGGGTCAAGGTGCGAGAGGATGCGACCCTCGCCCAGTCCCTGGCCGAGATCGAAACCGGCAGCGCGATTCCCCTCTCCTGTTTTGAAGCGGTGGCGGAGATTATCAACTATCTTTACCGGCTGGATGCCGCCCCGCCGCAGCTGGTACCCTGAGAAGCAAAAGGTCGTTAATTTTATGGATTATATAGCCTATCTTCGTTTTGTTCTGGCCTTTGCTCTGGTCTTGGGTCTGATTTTCCTCTGTGCCTATATTGCGCGGCGGCTGGGCTATGGCGGCAAGCTCGGCGGGCCGCGGCACAGGCGGTTGCAGGTGGTTGAGACTGGCTCGATCGATAACAAGTCACGGCTGGTGCTGGTGCGGCGCGACAATGTTGAACATCTGCTGGCCATCAGCCAATCGACCATGGTGGTGATCGAGAGTAACATTGTCCCGACTCCCGCTGCTGATTCTAAGCCCATAAAAACCCTTGCGAAACCAAGGCGAGGCAGGATAAAAAAACAATAGCCGCGCAAGAATTCACCAAGGATCGTCATAATGAAAAACCCTGTAACCCTCCGCAACTCTGGCCTTGCCTATCGCATTGGCGGCTATAGTCTGGCGGTCGCGGCGGTTTTTGCCCTGGCCTGGTTGGCTCTATCCTTAATGAGCGGCGCGGCACTTGCCCAGAGTTTGACCCTCGATCTTGGCGGCGCGGGAGAGAGCGGCGCGACCAGTCGGATCATCCAGACTCTTGCCCTCTTGACGGTTCTCAGCCTTGCACCGTCGCTGCTGATTATGGTCACGGCCTTTACGCGGATCATCATCGTCCTGTCTTTTTTGCGCACGGCCATTGGCACCCAGCAGTCGCCACCCAATGCCGTGATGGTCAGTCTGGCCCTGTTCTTGACCGCCTTTGTCATGGGGCCGACCTTCGAGAAATCCTATAACGACGGCATCAAGCCCTTGATGAATAACGAGATTACCGAGATCGACGCCTTCAACCGCGCGGTCAAGCCGATCCACGCCTTTATGAGCCGCCATGTGCGAGAAAAGGATCTAAAGCTCTTTATCGATCTGGCCAAGGCACCACCCTATCCCTCGATTGAGGATGTGCCGCTGCGCATCTTGACCCCGGCCTTTATGATCAGCGAACTGCGCCGCGCCTTCGAGATTGGATTTTTAGTCTTTATTCCCTTCTTGATTATCGACATGGCGGTGGCCAGTGTTTTGCTCTCGATGGGTATGATGTTTTTGCCGCCATCGCTGGTCTCCCTACCCTTTAAGCTGATCTTTTTTGTCCTGGTCGATGGTTGGTATCTGGTCGCGGGGTCACTGGTGCAGGGCTTTAACGAGGGCGGATGAGTCGAGCCCCTTCTGGCCGATAAAGACCAGCTGGGTTTTTCGGGTCTCGTCAATCGACCAATTGCGATCATAATAGGAATCAAACCGCTCCCCCACCCCCTGCACCACCATCCGTCGCGGTCGGTTGGTCACGGCGACAAGGCCCTTGATGCGCAAAATATCGTGTTGCTGCGCCAGTTGCTTGAGACAGGCCAGCAGCTGTTCCGGTTCGGCGGTCTCGGGCAGGGTAATGACCAGCGAGTCAAAATCATCATGATCATGTTCAGCCTCCCCATCATGCACCGATTTGCGATTGCTCAGGTCATCCTCGGCGGCACTGTTGAGGCCAATCAAAATTTCAGGCGCGACCCGACCATGGTCACAGCTGAGACTCTTAACCCCCGCTCGCAAATGGGGTGCAATCTCGGCCTGGATGGTTTGCCGCTGGTCGGCGGTCAAGCCATTTGACTTGTTAATCAGCACCAGATCGGCGGCGGTCAGTTGGTCGGCAAAAACCTCGGCGAGGGGATTGTCGTGGTCGGCAGCCATGAGCTCGGGCGGCGGCTCGGCAAAGCGACCAGAAGCAACGGCCGGGCCGTCGATGACGGTAATGACTCCATCGATGGTGATGCGCGATTTAATATCGGGCCAGTTGAAGGCGGCGATCAGGGGCTTGGGCAGGGCCAGCCCGGATGTCTCGATTAAAATATAGTCGGGTGGGGGAGTCTGGGCCAGCAGAGTCTCCATGGTGGGTAAAAAATCATCGGCGACCTTGCAACAGATGCAACCATTGGCCAGTTCGATCACCGCTTCGCTGGGGCAGGTCTCGCTGGTGCAGTCCTCGATAAAGCTGCGGTCGAGGCCTAACTCGCCAAATTCATTGATGATGACCGCCAGCCTCCGCCCGCCGGAATGGCTGATCAAATGACGGAGCAGGCTGGTTTTGCCCGCCCCCAAAAAACCACTGATGATGGTGACGGGAATTTTATGAGACATGATGTACCTTTTATAAACTTTTTACTCGAACATTTCTAATTTTGACTTATACATAATATTTGTCATTCCCCGCAAGGTTGCCCCGTTAGGGGCAAACGCAGACGGGGAATCTCGCTTCCTTTGAAAAGGGAGATTACCCGTCGCCCCGTCGGCGAATGCCGGCATTCGCCAGCGGGTCGCGGGTAATGACAAGGGGGGAAGTGCGCGGGTAATGATTTCAATGGGTCAATCAAAGCAGGAATTTCACCAACCTCCAGGCCAGGGACTCACCACCGCGATAGGGCAGAATCTCCCCGCCCGCCGCGGCAATAAATTCTGGCGCGGCTTGGTTGGACTCCTGTTTCAGGGTGATGGTTCCAGAATTAAGCGGCAGGCCGTAAAAATTCGCGCCAAAAACACTGGCAAACCCCTCCAGTCTGTCGAGGGCCCCCTCCTCGGCAAAGACCTGGGCATAGGTCTCCATCGCCACCGGCGCGGTATAGAGTCCAGCGCAGCCGCAGGCCGATTCCTTAGCCTGGCGCAAATGCGGGGCCGAATCGGTGCCAAGAAAAAACTGTGGCCGACCGCTGATCGCCGCCTGCCGCAGGGCCAGGCGATGGTGCTCGCGCTTGGCAATCGGCAGGCAATAGAAGTGGGGGCGAATCCCGCCCTTAAATATCGCATTGCGGTTAAAGCTCAGGTGGTGGGCGGTGATGGTGGCGGCCAGCAGCCCCGAGTCATCGGCCAGCAGATAGTCCACCGCCTGCCGCGTCGTAATATGTTCCAGCACGATTTTAAGACGCGGATGCTGACGGCGCAGCGGAGTCAAGACCTCGGTCAAAAAAACCGCTTCACGGTCAAAAATATCGACATGGCTGTGGGTGACCTCGCCGTGAATCAGCAGCGGCATCTCGGCCTCGGCCATGGCATCCAGAACCTTGCTGATTTTGCGCCAGTCGCTGACTCCCTGGGCCGAGTTGGTGGTGGCATGGGCCGGATAGAGTTTGGCCGCGACCCAGACTCCTTGGGTGAATCCGCGCGTCATTTCGGCTGGGTCACTGTCGTCGGTCAAATATGCAGTCATCAAGGGGGTAAATTGATCTGCAAAACCAAGGGTTTGACAGACGGCCATGATTCGGTCGCGGTAGGCCACAGCTGCTGCCACCGTGGTAATCGGCGGAGTCAGATTCGGCATGATGGTGGCGCGGGCAAACTGTTTGGCGGTCGCTGCCACCGTTACCTCCAGCATCGCGCCATCGCGCAGATGGAGGTGCAGATCGTCAGGTCGGCGCAGGGTGATGGATGGGGTCATCGGCAGTCCTTTGGAGAAAAAATACTGTCCCCGTTCGCTCGCTTGCGAAAGCGGGGGATAGCAAGTCTTAGCGAGTACTTACGAGCGTTAGACTTGCTTGGGGGGTATGTCTATAAACAATCACAAGATTTCAAGCCCTACCCCCCAAGGGGTTCTAAGATTTCAGCTGCGCTTCGCTTGCTAAAATCTAAGCCCCCCTTTCCCCCGCTCCCTAAAGGGAGGGGGGACAATCATTAAACACTTCAATCTAACACCCCCCCCTATTCAATCTTCGCGCCGATTTGGTTCATCAGATGGGCAAAGCCGGGGAAGGATGTCTCAATCGGGCTGGCATCATCGACCGTGATCGGCCTTTCGCTGCGCATCCCCAGCACCAGAAAGCTCATGGCGATACGGTGGTCGAGGTTGGTGGTGATGGTCGCGCCGCCCGTGACCGGCAGGCCCTGGCCATGGATGATGAGGTCATCGCCTTGAACCTCCAGCTTGACTCCGCACTGTTCGAGTCCGGTGGCAACGGCAGCAAGGCGGTCACTCTCCTTGACTCGCAGCTCGCTTAAACCGAGCAGCCGAGTTGTTCCCTGCGCCGTCGCCGCGGCCATGGCCAGCACCGGATATTCATCGATCATCGATGGAGCGCGATTGGCGGGTACCGTCACCCCCTGCAACTGACTGCCCTGAATCACCAGATCGGCGACGGGTTCTCCCCCTTCAGTGCGTTGATTCTGTTCGGTAATCTTCGCCCCCATATCGCGCAGCGATTGATAGACTCCGGCCCGCAGGGGATTGATTCCCACCCCTTGCAGAGTCACCTCCGAGCCCGGACTCATAGCCGCCGCTACCGCCGGAAAGGCCGCCGAGGAGGGATCGGCTGGCACCGTCACCGCGGCAGCCCGCAGAATCGGCTGGCCAGTCAGGGAGATTTTTTTGCGCCCATCGGAAAGAATCGTTGTTTCCACCTTGGCGCCAAAATGGCGCAACATATTTTCACTATGGTCACGGGTATATTCCTCCACCGCCTCGATAACCGTAGTCACGCCGGGGGCAAAAAGCCCGGCCAACAGGATCGCCGACTTGACCTGAGCCGAGGGCATGGGCAGTTCATAGTCAATCGGAATCAAGGTCTTGGAGCCAATCACCGCCAGCGGCAGTCGGCCCCTGGTGCGGGTGATAAACCGCGCCCCCATCTGCTCCAAGGGTTTGATGACTCGGGCCATCGGCCGTGAACAGAGGGAGGCATCGCCAGTCATAAAACTGACAAAACCATGGCCGGCGACAATCCCCATCAGCAGCCGCGCCGCTGTGCCAGCATTGCCAAGATCGAGGACGGTTTCTGGCTCCGCCATACCGCCCAGGCCGAGGCCAATCACCCGCCATTGCCCATGGTCATCGCGGCTGACGCTGCATCCAAGGGCGCGGAGAGCCGCGGCGGTGGCCAATACATCCTCTCCCTCCAACAGGCCGGTTATGACGGTTTCGCCAATCGCCAGGCCGCCAAACATCAAGGCACGATGAGAAATCGACTTGTCGCCGGGGACGCGAATCACGCCTTTAAGCTTGGCTGTGGGCAGAGAGGTCAAACTGTGACCAGCGGCAGAATGGACTTTTAACATGGTGATTCCAACGGCTATAGGGACTGTGGTTTGCATATTAGAGAAGTTTGATAATTTGTCGAATCGTTTAATTTTGTAAGCCCCCGTTCGCTCCTTAGAAAGCGGAGGGAAGGCTCACTTTGCTTTGCAGAGTGAGACGGGGGGGGGGGGTAGGCCGCGATGGTGCGGTGCCATTTTGTGTTCTTTGGTTTTTAAGTACAGAGTTAAAAACCAAAGAATAAGGAATCGAACAGGCCGTGCCTGCCTACCCCCCAACTGGTTCTAAGATTATCGCTGCGCTTTACTTGCTCAAATCTAAGAACCAGTATCCCCCGCTCCCTGAAGGGCGAACGGGGACATTCATTATTTACTGCCCCCCCTCCCTTTAGGGAGCGGGGGGAAGGCTCACTCTGCATTGCAGAGTGAGACAGGGGGGGTAGGCTTAAACTTTGTAATGTTACCAAGACATACCTTCCAAGCAAGTCTATCGCTCGTAAGTACCCACTGAAACTTGCTATTCCCGGCTTTCAACAGAACCAACGGCACAATTTTAAACTCAACTGAGGCACACAATGCACTTGACCTTAAATCGATGATTGGGCAAGCATGAACCATGTCGAACCTTCGCCCCTATGCCCTGTCGCCGCTTTTTGCCCAGACCACCAGCCTGCCCAAGGTAGGCGAATCGGTGGCCAAGCAACTGGGCAAACTCTGCGGCACCCGAGTCATCGACCTGCTCTGGCACCGGCCGAGTGGTGTGGTCGAGCGGCGCGTGGCGACCCGCCGCAGCGATCTGGTCTTTGATTCGGTGGTCACCCTTCAGGTCAAGGTGGAGGCGCATAATCCCCCCGATCCGCAGAACCGCAAATTACCCTATGAGATCAGGTGCTTAATCCCCAATCTCGGCTTTGTAACTCTGGCCTTTTTTAGACCCAAAAATGTTAAATATGACTATTTTAAGACATTAAAAACCCGTTTTATCGTGGGTAACGACTATCTGATCACGGCAAATCTGACCGAATATAATGGCGCCTGGCAGATGGTCGCCCCCGATTCTGTCCCCCTGTCGCAGGCCGAGCGGTTCTTGGGATTCCATCCGCACTACCCCTTGACCAAGGGCATGACCGTCAAGTCGCTGGAACGGGTCATCCATTCCGCCCTCGAACGGGTGCCGATTTTGCCCGAATGGTTGCGCCCCGAACTGGTCTTTAATCACGCCTGGAATCCCTGGCATGAATCGATCAAGCGACTCCATCAGCCGCGGGGTGAATCCGACTCTAGCCCCGATTCGCCCTGGCGGCAGAGGCTGGCCTTTGATGAGCTTCTGGCCCAGCAGCTGGCCCTGTCCCTGATCCGAACTTGGCAAAGGTCGCGGCCGGGACGGGCACTGGTCGGTACCGGGCATTTTACAACCGGGATTATCGCGGCCCTGCCCTTTGACCTGACGGCTGGGCAAAAACAAGCAGTGGACGAAATCACCCGCGACATGGCTGGCAGCAACCGAATGCAAAGACTGCTTCAGGGTGATGTCGGCAGTGGCAAGACCATCGTCGCCCTGCTGTCCATGGCCACAGCCACCGAAGCTGGCAGCCAGGCTGCCCTGATCGCCCCCACCGAATTGCTGGCACGGCAACATGGCGAGACCATCGCTAAATTCATCGCCAACACCGACATAAGAATGGTGGTCTTGACCTCCCGCGACCGACCGGCCAGACGGGCCGAGATTCTGGCCGAGATTGAATCGGGAACCGCCAATATCATTGTCGGCACCCACAGCCTTCTATCCGAATCGGTCAGGTTTAAAAACCTCGGCCTGGCGGTGATCGACGAGCAACATCGTTTTGGCGTCGAGCAAAGGGCGGTCTTGACCACCAAATCGGCGCAGTCGGGCAGCAGCGGCATCAATCTGCTGGTCATGACCGCAACGCCGATTCCCCGTTCGCTCGCCCTGACGGCCTATGGCGACCTCGAGGTTTCGCGCCTGTCTGAAGCCCCCAAGGGACGGCAGCCGATTGCCACCCATGCCCTGCCGATGGAACGGCTGGATGATCTGGTGGCCGCCCTCAATCGTGCCATCCATAAGGGCGAGCAGGCCTACTGGGTTTGCCCGCTGGTCGAGGAGTCGGATTTCATTTCCCTGACTGCGGTCGAGACTCGCGCCGACTATCTGCGAGAGATTTTCGGCGACCAGATCGCCCTGATTCACGGCAAGATCAAACCCGATGACCGCGACCGTATCATGGCCGATTTTGCCGCTTCACGGATTAAAATTCTGGTCGCCACCACTGTCATCGAGGTCGGAGTCGATATTCCCAATGCCACCATCATGGTGATTGAACAGGCCGAGCGATTCGGTCTGGCGCAACTCCACCAACTGCGCGGGCGCGTCGGTCGTGGCAGTGCCGCATCGCACTGTTTTTTACTCTATGCCGCGCCGCTCAGCGAGGTTGCCGAACAGCGACTCCGCGTCATTCGCGGCAGCCAAGATGGTTTCGCCATTGCCGAGCAGGATTTGATTCTCCGCGGGGCCGGCGAAGTTCTCGGCACCCGCCAAAGCGGACTAGCTGAATATCACATTGCTGACTTGACCACCGACAGTGGCTGGGTCGAGGTCGCCCAGCGCGAGGCCAGCGCAATCCTGAACCACAATCCCAAATTGGAAGGGGAGAATGGCGCGGCATTGCGCACCCTGCTCTATCTGTTTGAACATGATTCCTCGATCAGGTACCTTTCGGCGGGTTGAGGGATGTCTTCAAATCTGAATTTGTACTTTTGTTTCCCCCTAGAGCATTATTATTAATATGAGGCTCAAATTATAAACCTTAAAGTTTTACTTGCTGTTGTCTCCCCCTAGCAGGGGGAGATAGGCTTGCTTGA
>JASGCE010000303.1 GCA_030054295.1 Minisyncoccota bacterium | reverse complement strand
GCCGAGCTAAAGCTCGGACTGTTCTAAGCTCAGAATGACAAGTTTGGAGTTTTTTCAGACTTTCCTTTAGGGCAAAGCAATCCAGCCCTATTTCCGATTAAGTAAAAACTCTTGTGGGTTGCTCAGTTGGCTGGTGATGACGGTGATCCAGCCGAGGTTGAGGCTACCGCTGGCCTCATCCAGAATCACCTTGCCGAGTCCCGTGGCATTCAGCACCAGCATCAGATTGCTATCGACCTGTGGCTCTGTCAGGCGAGAATTGATCACAATAGCACCGCCATTCTGGGCAATCACGGTCGAGGGGGTCGCCACAGTCAAGGGCTGGTCTATCGTAATCACGCTATTGCCAACCAGCTCACCGGCCAGGATTGCACTGCCCTTGCCGCCGATATTAATCCCGGTATCGGAAGAGATAGTGCCGTAGACACTGATCGAATCACCGTCAATTGAGACCGATTGCGCCCTTCCGCTGGTCCAGCCAAAACCACCGCTCAGGCTAAGGCTCCCTTCAACCTTGAATCCCACCGCTCCGACCCAATGGGTGACCAGATTGAGACTGTCAAAAACATTAACCGTGATTGAACCGCCATGAGTCGTGGCATCCATGATTCCGCTCACTCGGCCGTTATAATAGATTCGATTGCCATTGGTCTGAAGGGTCAGGTTAGCGATTCGATTGAGCGGATTCTTGGCACTAAAATCCGTCGCGGTAATGACCCGCAATTCTCCGCTGATGGTCAGTTGGCTGGTAATGACCAGCGGTTCGCTATTGAAGGGGTCGGTGCGATAGAAACCAACTCCATTGGCGCCATTGGCAATAATCTGGTCGCTATTCAATCTGCCATTGGGGCCAAAATCAATCGCGCCATTATTGCCCAGGGTCAGGGTCGGCACGGTCAAGACTCCGTCGCTGGCAAGGACCAAAAGCGGCATGGTGGCAAGGTCGAGACTGTTATAGATACGGTTGACTCCGCGGACAATGATCTGGCTCGAGCCAAACTGCGGAACCGTTCCCTTCAAGCGCAGATTATAAAAGCCAATCGGCACCAGGGCATAGGGCGATTGCCCCTTAACACTATAGGCAATGCGATCCCCAACCAGGGCCAAACCAGCGGGGGTAGGGAGGTCAAAATCGCTCCAGTCGTGCAGCACCGCGGTCGGGTCAATTTCAGACAGGCTGGCTTGGGTAGCGGTAAAATCATCGCCGAGATCACTGGTAAAGTAATGGACAATATTGGGGTCACCAAAGGTGATCAAATTGCCGTCCAGATGCGAGACACGGCTAAAGACCGTGCCCGTTTGGCTGATGGCGGACTTGTCGGTGACAAATGCGGTCAGGCGATTGCCGCTGAGATTCCATTCAAAACCATTGTTGGTATATTTGCGACTGGTGATGGTGACACTACCGCCACTGGTGGTTAGGGCGGAATCGATGCTGAGGTCACGGCCATTGCCGAGGTCGATCACAATTGGATTTGCCGAACCCAGTTCATCGCGGCCGCTCGCTTGATTCCAGTTGCTGTTGATCGCGCCGCTTAAGATGAGATCGCTACCCTGGTTTCTAATCGTGATGGCCCCGCGGCTGCGCACCGTGCCAATCTTGGTCAGGGCATTGTTGGTGCTGGACAGGTTTATGACTCCGCCGCTGGTCATGGTCAGGCTGTGGCTGCCATTGATGGTGATGCTGCCGCCGATTTGGCTGATGGCTCCGCCACTGGTCAGGGAGAGGCTGTCAAAACTATTACTACCGCCGATGGTTATGGTTGTGGTGGCGGTCAGGCTTACTCCACCATTCCAATGGTTCGTGCCGGTAAAGGAAATTGAATTTGCCGTGGCAAGGCTCTTGCCCACATCCAGGACAAAGGGATTGGCGGCAGTGCCAATCGAATGGAAGGTGATATTACGACCCGACAGATCATGGAGGCTGTAAGAGGTTAAGGCATTGGTGCCTTCGATATTGTGCCAGATGATAATGCCATTACTGTCGCGATCCAGTCCGGCCGTTTTGATACTGCCCTTGACCAGCTTGATGACTCCGCGATTGAGGCCCTTGACAT
>JASGCE010000087.1 GCA_030054295.1 Minisyncoccota bacterium | reverse complement strand
CCCATAACCCCTCATCGCGTTCTGCGCAGCAGAAGGCGATCCAGAGGGGGGAGTCGAGCATAGCTCGACGGGGGCATCCGCCCCCCGCTACAAAGAATGAGTTTTTGGATTTTCAAAGAATCAGACTATAAAACCCCAAGAATTTTTACAAAAAATAATATTTTAATTTTACACTTGCTATAGCATTATTATCATATTATCTTAGCAAAGAAATCTCAATAAAGAGTAATAATAACTATGGTTAAACAAAATTAACTGTTGGTTAATCAAGAAGAAAATTACCCGTTCAAGTAACAATAATCTGCGGTCTGGTTCGCCAGCCCTTCATCTTACTCACAAGGATTCATCATGTCATCTCTCCCCAAAACCTATCAAATCGGTCACAAGATTATTCATCATCTGCATCAGGATTTTGATACGGTTCGCAGTCAGCTCGGTCAGTTTAAGAATTCGCTTCATTTGCAGGGTCTGATGCATGGCTCGACGGGTGCGCTCGGTCATATGCGTCATGATCTGATGGTGGGTTCGGCGACTCTGGTTTTGCTGGCGGTATTGTCCCACACCCCTGAGGCCAAGGCACTGCCAACTGGGGCCAATATGACATCAGGTCATGCCTATTTTACCCAGACCGCCAATTCATTGGTTATTTATCAAAATAGCTGGGATGCGGTGATTGACTGGACGAGTTTTAATCTTGGCGCCAATGAATCGGTTGAATTCTATGTGCCGACCCCTACCAGCAGCACCCTTAATCGCATCAATGACCCAAGTCCCTCGACCATATCGGGAACCATCAGAAGTAACGGCAATCTGTTCTTTGTCAATAAGAACGGCATGATCTTTACCGGGACTTCCAGCATTAATGCCCCGGTGATTGGTCTTTCGACTTCGGACATTTCGATTACTGCGACCGATGTTCGTACCCAGTATAATTCAACCCGAGTTTTTTCTTCTATGACCCCCACCTCTGGCTCGATCAGTCTTCAGGGTACGGTCAATGCAACCTATCAACTTAAGCTTACGGCACAAAATGTGACTATGGCTGGAGCAATCACGACCTATTTGAATCCGACGCAAGGTTTGGGAATCGATGTCAAGGCCACCAATAATATCACGGTTGGTTCGACGGCGCGGATCAGTGCGATTCGTTATTCTTCGGATAGTTTGATTGGTATGAATGCCGATCATGACATTACCGTCCAAAAGGGTGCACAGATCAGTGCCATTGCTTCCAATGACGCTAAATTGGCGGCGATTACCATGAAGGCAGGCTCGGTCTATCAGCATGGTGACCTCCTGGTGCAAAAACATGGCAGCAATGATGGCCTTGTCAAGATCACCTCCAGCGGCAATATGGAGTTTGATGCCAGTCAGTTTTCTGATCATGCCAGTGTCGAGTTGAACTCGGGTGGTGCGATCTGGATTGGCGGCAATGCGACCTATAAGAACTTCAAAGCCAATGCCCAGCTGAATATTAAACAGGACGGGGATTCGGCGATTAATGTCCAGAACCTTGACATGACGGCGACCTATAATATTGAACTCTATGGCAATAATAGTATCCAGAATGTCAGCAACCTCAATACGACCTTTGCCGGCTCGATTGCCATCAACAACACGGGTTCGACCAATATCCAAAGCCTGCGGACGACTCGCGGCAATATCTCGCTGCTGGGTGGCACCTACACGGTCAATAGCGGGGCTGGGACCATCGATTCCGATCAGGATGTCACCATCGCTGGGCGGATCGAGGTTGGTGGTAAGGGAGCCCTGACCATCAGCGGCCAGAGTATCCGCATCGATAATTCTATCCACGGCGAAAATGGCTTTACCGGCAATCCCGTAACCTTCAATGTCAGAAGCTGGCAGGGCAATGTCTCGACCATGGTTGATGCGCCCTGGGGCAAGGCCCAACGCACCATCGCCCACACCTCGCCGCAGGGAATAACAATTGGCGATAATGGCTCGGTCTCAAACTTCCCGGTGATTGCGATCAATGACCATAATAGTGCCTTTAACCTGGATGACAGTTTAAGCAAGCTCGACACCTTTAATTTTATTATCAAGGCCGATGGCACTGTCAACTATAACCTCAGCCGCAATCTCGATTCGATCAATGTGACGGCCCCGAAGTTCGTCCAGACCGCGGGCAATAATCTGCATATCTTCCATGTGACATTGAATGTGACCGACAGTGCCACGCTTGATGGTGCCAATAACTATATCAAACAGCTTGGCAATATCACCAATAGCGGGAGCGGCAATATCACGATCAACACCACGACTCCCTTGAATCTTCTGGGGCAGGTCAATATCAATACCGGTCGGTTTGATGTCAAGGCGGGCTCGATTCTGCTCAACCGTTTTGTCAATATCAATTCCAAGGGTGGTATTTCGCTGAACGGCGCGGGCGGAATCGAGATGCATAACGAAATCAACGCCAAGGCGATTGAGTTTAACAGCCAGGGGACGATTTTTCTCGATCTCTTGACCAGGCTGAACTCAACCGATGACATCAACCTCAACAGCTTTAGCCAGCTCACCAATAATGGTGTCATCAATGCCAACCGCGACCTGTACACCCGTGGTACGGGTGCGATTACGGTTAATGGGCAGTTTGGCTCGAGGTACGCCGTTCATGTCAATAGTCAGGGTTCAGTACTTTTTGCTGGTGGTTCCTATACCTATGCGGATAACGGGACCTTCGCAATCGAAAATGGCAATAGTAATGTCCAACTGCTGGGATATATTTTAAAGGCCAACGATCTTCGGATTGTCTCGGGCGGGGCGATCAACTTTAACAATGGGATGCTTAACACCAACAACCTTCATATTATTGGCACCTCAACGACCCAGTTTAACCTGGCGGAGGATATGAACCTGAATATCGCGGGAGAGGTGTCGATTCACAACCAGGGAGATATTACCATCGGCGGTAAGATCTCGGCTGGTTCGATTGAGATTATTAACCGTGCTGCCAATGGTACGGGTACGACTCTGAGACTAGCCTCTGGCTCCGCCCTGACCTCGCAGTCTGGCTTGACCCTGATCAACACCGGGAAGATGTTTTTGGATGGAAGTCAGAGAGCGATCAATATCACAATCCGCGCCGACCGTGGCCTATCGCAGGGCAGTACCGGGTCAATCGTTACGACCGGCGGCTGGTTAACCATTATCAATAGTGCCTATGGCACTGGCTCTACCTTCCAAGGATTGCTGAGTTCGGCAAGGATCAATTTAGACCTGAACGGCAGTCTAGCCGGACATGAGGCTGAATTGATCACCGATGAACTTCTGGTGACCTCGGGCGGGGCCGTGACTCTGGACAATGTTAAAAACAAGGTCAAGTCGATTACGAGCATCATGAACAATGGCTATGGTGATGTTAAGCTGGTTACCCGAACCAACCTTGCGATTAATGGCGACATTATTACCCGTGGATTTGGCAGTGTCACCATTGATGCCACCGACTATACGACATCAACAGTCAATACCATCACCATTGGTGCGGGAGTCACCCAGATCAACACCATGTATGGTTCGCGCGATACACGCAGCAGCGAGGGACTGGGGTCGGTGATTTCTCAGCTCTATAATGCCAATGTGGCACTGTCTAACCTTCCGGGAGGGATCACTTTTGGCGGCAGGGTCGTGATGGCACCTCGTTCTGGGACTACGGCCCTGTTCAAGGCCAATTTTGGCGGCGTCAGTTTCCGTAACGGCGAGACCGGCCTCGTCCGAGTTTCGGTAAATTCATGGAATGATAGCCTGACCGTGAACGGAGTCGCCGCCCAAACCAAGGTCATGAATAACGGATATAAGGTCCGGTTCTAATGGCTGGGTCATAGGATCGGGGAGAGTTAAAAGGGGGAGGGCTGCGGTTGTAGCCCTCCCCTTTTTATGGGTGGGGGGCAGTCAGTTTAAGTCCCTTCTTTTTTGTTTGCCCTATCGCGATAAGATTTAGTATTCTGGTCGAGCAAATGGTCAATTGCTTAAAAGATAATAATTTGACCTCCCAGAAAACTGTAGAGAAGACACATGGCCAATGCTGAACAGCTGGTATCGCTTGTTCGCTCGGGAGTTACGGGTGATAAGGAGGCTTTGCAAAAAATTGTCGAGTCAATCGTCGCCGATGCCAATTCAAAAAGCCATCACATTCTTGCCGACCGCTTAAAGCGCGCGCTGGCCGCCCCCCCGCAGCCATCCCTTACGACATCAAGGATAATGGGCAATGATCAGGCGGGGAGGCAATTGATTCATGAAATAGAACCTCGTCGGCAATTATCCGATTTGCTGCTGCCAGAAGCAGCACAGGAGGAGGCTCGGAACCTTATCGAGGAACAACAGCGAGCCGATGTCCTTCGCGCCCATGGTATCGAACCGCGCCATCGGATTTTACTGTCTGGCCCACCAGGTAATGGCAAAACCTCCTTCGCCGAGGCCATTGCCGAATCTCTGGCCATTCCCTTTTATGTCGTTCGATATGATGCTCTGATTGGCAGTTATTTGGGGGAGACAAATGCTCGCCTGCGCAAGCTTTTTGACTATATTAAAACCATTAGATGTGTATTGTTTTTTGATGAATTCGACGCAGTAGGTAAGGAGCGAGGCGACGATCACGAAACTGGCGAAATCAAACGCGTGGTTTCATTTCTGTTAATGCAAATCGATCATTTGCCAAGCTATGTCGTGATTATGGCCGCGACCAACCATGCAGAGTTACTCGACCGCGCCGTCTGGCGGCGGTTCCAACAAAGAATCTTATTTCCTGCACCAACCGAGGCACAAATCGCCGTCTATCTCGATCGGGTTTTCTCAAACTGGGAAGAGGCTAAGGGGGCAAATCCCAAGGATATTGCCCATAGATTACAAGCCCGATCCTATGCCGAGGCCCTGGATTTCTGTCAGACCGTTAAGCGCAGACATATCCTAAGTTTCAGCCAAATTACATTCAAAGATATAGTCAAAAATGAACTATACCTGAGCCAACAAAGCGTCAAGCCTGAAGTTGATAGCATAATCATAAGAAACTATTAGTCAATTTGCTAGAGTTTATGTAAAACTTCTAGCAAAGGCTGTAATTCTGGAAGTTTTTCCCATTCAATCGCCAGAATTCTCTTACCGAGCTTATTCACGACTTGATCGGGTTCAAGTACAGCAAGTGTACATCCCAAGGCTGCCTTCTCTTTCATTCTTTCTCTTGCATCAGCCTCTCTTGGTTTTGGTGGATAAAAGGATTCAATATCACCATCCTGTGAGAAAATTCGTGATAAATTTACGAGTTCTTTTTCATTTAGTGCGTCTAATAGATGAGTTTCTAAAGCACCTATACCTTTAACCGGCAATAGGAAAATGTTAACTTCAACAGAAGGGACTGTGGTCACCTCAGCTGACGAATAGCTTTTCTGCGTTACTTCTTTGGTAAACCATACACCAATTTTAATTGGGTTCATTGACATTTTATCATCATAAATTTTTAAACAATTCATAAATTCAATTATGTGGTCATCCTCAGTTTTCGCATCACGGTCGGCGACAAAAAGTAATTTTTCAATCGACAATTCCTGTTGGTTTTCGATTACTCTAAGCACTTTAGAGGTTAAGTTACTAAAGTCGGAACTCCCAACACTAACAATGACCAAATCGGATGCAGGATGCATAACTCCATCCAAGGTTTTTGTTTTCTTGCTGTACCATTCTTCGACTTGATTTCTTGCGCCAGTAGTTAGCGCAAATGGTGGAGAGTTAGATTCATAACTAGGTTTATAATCGCTTGCTTTTTGCATCAAATAGCCAAGCAGAATTGCATCCACTTTACCTTCGCAAAGAATAATTGAAATTGATTTTTGAGGTGTTTCCATGATTGTCTTTACCGAATTTCCATTGCCAACTGACTGCGAATATAATGGGCATCGGCACCAGTGCGATTCCAAACACTTACCTGACCGGTCTTCTCATCGCGTTGCAGGGTAATGACGCGAACGGGGTCATTGGCTTCGGTAAAGCCAAATTCATTGCCATCGTCGTAGAGGGCTGAAAGAAAATTATCAATAAATTCAACACTGTGCGTGGTCAGAAATATCTGGTTGTTGTTTGTTTGGGAAATTCTGCTTAACAAAGTTGAAAATTTTTTCTGTAAACTGTGATGAAAATTAATGTCAACTTCATCAACGCAGATTAAAACATTTTTGTAAAACATTAACTGCGCAGTAATAAACAATAATTTTCTAAAGCCATCCCCAAAACTGCTTATTGGTAGCCTCGTGTTATTTTGCTTAGTAATGTAAAGATTACCTTGTACATTATGATCATATCTAAAGTAATCAATAGACTTTATCGGATCAAAAACAGAATTAAGATTATCAAGAAGTGCTTGATATAAATCTTCCCTTTTTAAATCGTCAAAGATCCTTCCATCATTATATGCATTGAGATGTGAAAAATAGAACGGTTTGTATGAATGCTTAATTGCTTGCCCTTGAAGCATGTTAATAGAAGGCATCGTTAAATAAACATCGTTTTTAATTGAATTTGATTGAACTTGAAGCAGCCCAATAACCTGATTCATGGTTGCGTTAATCATTGCAAATTGAGGATCATTCTGTCCTCCAAGATGTAACATTGGATTTTTGTCTTTTACAAATGAAAAATCTTGTGTACTGGTGCTTTCCCTTAAATAGCGTGGAATTACATTTGAAAATTGATTAGCGGCTTTAAAATTCAAAGCATGTTCATATTTTTGTGAGATGTTAACGAATTTTGCAATTATATTAAGACGCAATGATGGCTCGCATTCAACATTGAAAATATTTACTAATTGGTCAACAACATATTCTGGAAAAAGACCACTAACCAATTCTCTCCCATTTACGATATGATTTAAAAAAAATGCTAAGTGATGTCCAGCAGCATGTGTACTAATCGCCTCCAACAAACTCGTCTTACCCGAATCATTTTTACCCAGAATCAGATTCACCTTCCCCAGATTGTCGATCTTGAGGTGTTTGATTCCGCGGAATCCATTGATCTCGATGGATTCATAGTCTTCCTTGATTGGTAAGGTTGGTTTGTTTTCTTTAAGCTTATGCTCTCCCATCTCCCCCTCCCCTTAGTACCGATACATTTCTGGTTTGAACGGCCCTTTTTCGTTAATCCCGAGGTAGTCGGCTTGGCGTGGTGTCAGGCTGGTCAGTTTGACTCCGATCTTCTCGAGATGCAATGCCGCGACCTTCTCGTCCAAATGTTTGGGCAAGACATAGACCTTGTTGGCATATTTGCTGTGGTGCAGCCACAGTTCGATCTGGGCCAAAACCTGATTCGTAAATGACGCGCTCATGACGAAGGAAGGATGCCCGGTCGCGCAGCCGAGGTTGACCAGTCTTCCCTTGGCCAAAACAATCAGTCGTTTTCCGTCGGGGAAGACCACCTCGTCCACCTGCGGCTTGACCTCTTCCCATTTTAAATTTTGCAAAGCGGCGATTTGAATCTCGGAATCGAAATGGCCGATATTGCAGACGATGGCGCGGTCCTTCATCGCCCTCATGTGGTCGAGGGTGATGACATCGATATTGCCGGTGGCGGTGACGAAGATATCGCCTTCGCTGGCGGCCTGTTCCATGGTTACGACCTGGTACCCTTCCATGGCGGCCTGCAGGGCGCAGATGGGATCGATCTCGGTGACCATGACGCGGGCACCCTGGCTGCGCAGCGATGCCGCTGATCCCTTGCCCACATCGCCGAAGCCGCAAACCACTGCGACCTTGCCGGCGACCATGACATCGGTGGCCCTTTTGATGCCATCGACCAGCGATTCGCGGCAACCGTAGAGGTTATCGAATTTCGACTTGGTGACGCTGTTATTGACATTGATGGCCGGGACGGCGAGGCGGCCGGCCTTTTCCATCTCGTACAGGCGATGGACACCGGTGGTGGTTTCTTCCGACAGGCCGACGACGGTCTTCAGCATCTCGGGGTATTTATCGTGCATGATGGCGGTGACATCGCCGCCGTCGTCGAGGATCAGATTGGGAGTCCAGCCATTGGGCCCGCGCAGAGTCTGTTCGATGCACCACCAGAACTCTTCTTCGGTTTCGCCCTTCCAGGCGAAGACGGGGATTCCGGCCGCTGCCACCGCTGCTGCGGCCTGATCCTGGGTCGAGAAGATATTGCACGACGACCAGCGGACGGTTGCGCCGAGGGCCGTCAGGGTCTCCATCAAGACGGCGGTCTGGATGGTCATATGGAGGCAGCCGACGATATTGGCTCCCTTCAATGGTTGGGCCTTGCCATATTCGGCGCGGAGGGCCATCAAACCGGGCATTTCGGTTTCGGCGATGCGAATCTCCTTGCGACCCCAATCGGCTAGGCTCATGTCGGCGACTTTATAATCATTCTTTGCGGTCATTTTTTCCTCGGGCGATTGGAGTGAAGGGGTCGATATCTATTCTCTTTAGCGAATTCAAGCCGTGAATGCAATATCAGCGGCGAATCTGCCGCATGGAATTAACTTGGCAGGATGTAGTGGCTCGCTATAGAATGGTTGCAATCAGTATTTCCTTCAGGGCAGATTGACCAAAGAATGACCGAAAAGAAAACCGTCAGAAGAATCAGTGGCAAGACTCGGGTCTTTGGCATTATTGCCGATCCGATTGGTCATGTCATGGGGCCGACTCTGTTCAACAGTTGGTTTGAAGCCAATAACATTGATGCGGTGATGGTGCCATTGCACATTGCCAGTGAAGACCTGTCTGACCTTTGGTTTGGGCTCAAGGCCCTGCGCAATTTTGGTGGGTTTTTGGTGACTATACCCCATAAGTTTCAGGCGGCGGAGCTTTGTGACAGTTTGACTCCGATGGCGGCTCGGATTGGGGCGGTCAATGTGGTTCGTTTGACCAACGATGGGCGGGTCGAGGGGGGCATGTTTGACGATGCTGGTTTTATCGCCAGTTTGCGGGCCAATAATCTTGATCCTTCGGGCAAGCGGGTGATGATTCTTGGCGCTGGTGGAGCGGCTACGGCCATTGCCCATGGTTTGGTTGATGCTGGGGTGGCCAGTTTGACCATTGTCAACCGTTCGCTCAACCGCGCGGAGTCTCTGGCGGCTGAGATTGCAGCGGCTGTACCTTCCTTGCTTTTGGGGGAGACGATTATGGCGGCTGCGGTTGCCGATACGGTTGGGATTGATCTGCTGATTAATACGACGGCCTTGGGTTTGCATCCGGATGATCCCTTGCCGATCGCGGCGGAGTCTTTGCGGCCGCAGATGGCGGTGGCGGAGATTATCATGTCGCCGCGGGAAACTAAACTCTTGCGGGAGGCCAGTCGGCGCGGCTGTATTTTGCACTATGGTCAGTCGATGTTGGAGTGTCAGTTTCCGATGCTCGCTGAGTTTTTGGGCGTGGAGGGGTAAGGGCGCGCTGGCGCGGCCAACCATACTTTTTTGTCATCACCCGCCGCCACTTTAGTGGACGGTGCGGAGAATGACTAATTAGAGGATATTGCTGGATTGTTGTATCTAGAGAATCTTAATTGTCCCCCCTCCCTTTAGGAAAGACTGAAAAACTCCAAACTTGTCATTCTGAGCTTAGAACAGTCCGAGCT
>JASGCE010000302.1 GCA_030054295.1 Minisyncoccota bacterium | reverse complement strand
ACGCCGATCTGGATTGCCACTCTGCGCTGCTATCGCAGCTTGAGGGCAATGACGAATATGGATCGTTATTAAAACATTAACAAAGTTTTGAATTCTCAAGTGAACGGGGTATATTCACCATAACCCTCCTTTTGCTATTCCTATGCCAGTCCCTTATCGACCATTTCTTGCAGGTCTTTGGACAGATTGGGTGCGGCCGCGATGGTCTTTAAGGACTCCTGCATCAAGCCGCCATAGGGTTCGGCAAAACTGCGCCAGCGCAGCAGCGGTGCGACCAACCGCGCCGCCAGCTTGCCATTATGCTGATTGATAGTCACAACCTGCTGGGCCAGCAGGCGATAGCCCGAACCATCGCGACTGTGGAATCGGTATGGATTGCCGTTGCTAAAGGCCCCGAGCAAGGATCGGACGCGATTGGGATTCTTCAAGGTGAAGGCCGGATGGGTCAAAAGTTTGGCAATCTCCGCCAGACAATCGCCACGACTCGACTGGGCCTGAACGGTAAACCATTTATCGAGAACCAAGGGAGTCGCGGCAAAACGGTCGGCAAATTCAGCCAATATCGCCGCCCGTTCTGGGGCTTCGGAATCGGCGACCAGGGCCAATGCCGCCAGTCGGTCGGTCATATTGGGTTTGGCGGCAGTAATGACGCGGCGATATTGGGCTACCGCTCGCCTGGCCTGGTTATCCTCCTCCGCTGCTGTCAGCAGCCCGAGGGCGACATTGCGCAGCAACCTCGCGCCAATCGCCGCAGTGTCGGTTCCACCGGCGGCTGCCGCAGCCAGAGACTCATACAAAAACACCAGTGGCTCTTGCAGCTGCTGGCCGATCAAACTGCGCAGGGCGTGGCGAGCCTGATGTACCGCCTCGGGGTTTGACAGATGAGCTGGCAGGGATTCCAGCAGGTCATTGACCGAAGGAACCAACAGAATCTGGGCCAGGGCCTCGGGGTCAGACTCGGGTAATTTACCGAAGGCGGCGATTTTACGCGCCAGGGCCTCGATCAAGGACTCGACCGAATCCATCACCGACTCAAGCGGTTTTGCCCCGTCGCGCGAATTAAAGTGCTTGCCTACCGCCTCTGCCAAAATCCTTTTGTAGACTGTCTGGCCAGCATCCCAACAGGCTACCGCATCGCGGTCATGGGCGAGCAAAAACAACTGATCGGCAAGGGTCAAATCAGACTCGAGAATCACCGGCGCCGAGAATCCCCTGAGCAGCGACGGCACTGGTCGGCTGGTGATATTGCTAAAGCGGAACTCCTGTTTGGCCTTGGTCAGATGGGCAATCTTCTCGTGCAGCAACGCGCCATTATTGCCGAGCAGGGCGAGGGCAATGGGAATATGTAAGGGCGATTTTTCGGCCTGACCCGGAGTGGGCAAAGTGGTCTGTTCGATTGTCAGATGGTAGATCTGCGACTCGGGATGATAGTGTGAATCTACCTTAAGGTGCGGCGTGCCAGCCTGACTATACCAGAGGCGAAACTGCGTCAGGTCAACCCCGCTGGCATCCTCCATCGCCGCGACAAAGTCATCGCAGGTCACGGCCTGACCATCGTGCCGTTTAAAATAGAGATCCATCCCCTTGCGAAATCCCGCAGCCCCCAGCAGGCGATGCATCATGCGAATCACCTCCGCCCCCTTGTTATAGACGGTGGCGGTGTAAAAATTATTGATCTCGACATAGGATTCGGGGCGCACCGAATGGGCGGTGGGGCCAGAATCCTCGGGGAATTGAATCAGGCGCAGAGTCCTGACATCGCTGATTCTTTTGATCGCCCGCGAACCCATATCGGCCGAGAATTCCTGGTCACGGAATACCGTCAAGCCCTCCTTTAAACTCAGTTGGAACCAGTCGCGGCAGGTGACGCGGTTACCGGTCCAGTTGTGGAAATATTCATGGGCAATGACGGTCTCGACATCGCGGTAATCCTGATCGGTGGCGGTCTCGGGGTCGGCCAGAACATAGCGGGTGTTGAAGATATTCAGCCCCTTATTCTCCATGGCCCCCATGTTAAAATCATCGGTGGCGACGATCATAAAAATATCGAGATCATATTCCAGGCCAAAAACCTCCTCGTCCCAGC
>JASGCE010000301.1 GCA_030054295.1 Minisyncoccota bacterium | reverse complement strand
TATAAACAAAGAATCATCATAGTGATTTGAAGCTTTGCGCCTACAGGGATCATGGAATGTATAAAAAATTGGGACTGGTTAAATTCTCGGCATTGATGATCGGCCTGGTGGTGATCATTTGGTCGGCTGGGTGGTTTTTGCTGGCCTGGCGGTTGGAACGCGGCTTTAGTGCCTGGCTCGCCAAAAGTGATCACACTGGGGTGCAGATTACCAGCAGCACTATCGCTCTTCGCGGATTTCCATTTAGGCTTCAAGCTGTCCTTACGGGGCCCGAATTGAATCTGATGGACAATGACGCCAGCTTTATCAAGGGCCATTGGCGGGCCGAGAAGGCGGTCGCTCGATTCTCGGTCTGGAGTATCATAAGCGGCTCGCCCAGCCTGTCGCAGGTTCAGATCAATGGTTCACAACTGGGCGGATTTAATCTGCTGGGATTTGATCTGACCGGACAGGTCGATAGCGATCATTTTGTTGTTTCCTTTGATCCGTCTGAAGACGACCCAATTGCGGCATCGGGGGATATGCCACAGGTCGCTAACCTGTCTCAGGTCTGGCGGGCCACCGTGACCAGTAATCGCCTGAGTTTTGCCAATGGCAGTAATGACGATGTTTATAGTTTTGGCAAGATGGCGGCCCAGGTCAGGCTTTATAGTCCGGTTGCTGCCAATCCAATCGCCCCTTCCATGGCCATATCGCTGCATTTTGAAGATATGCAGTGGCTGGGGCCAGACCCAAATGCCGACCTGTCGGTCAATGAAGAAGGCGGCAGCAATGCTAATGTTTCGCTGCAACCCAAGCTCCAGACGAAGGTCTTGATTCAGGGGCGATTGCTGGTAAATGGCACCCTGCCGGCTGGCAAGTTTCAGGATGCCTTGGTGGGGTGGCGCGATTCGGGTGGCAATATCGACATCAAGGACCTGAAGCTGCAAACAGCCGGGGTAGGTGCCACGGCATCGGGTACGGTAACCATCGATAGCGAGAACCGTCTTTTGGGGACTATGGTCATTCAACTGCCCAGGGTTGAACCGGCCTTGGCGCAGCTGGTCGCTGCTCAGGACCTCAGTCCCGCCGAGGCTGACCAATGGCTGAGTTTTATCAATTCCTATGGCCAGGGTGATCTTAACAGTCCCAAAATTTCCTTTACTGCGCAAAATGGTCTGATCGCCACCCCCAAGGGGGTAGTGGCAAGATTGCCTGACTATCTGACCATCGATTCCCTCTCTACCGATCAGGAATAGGAGCCGTTAATGCCTGCCGTGAAGACGAGTATGTTAAGTTGTAACCTCGATAAGATCGCCCTGCTCCGCAATTCGCGCGATGGTTTTGGTCCAGACCCGCTGGTGGCCGCGAGCATCTGTATCGCCAATGGTGCGGGGGGCTTGACCCTTCATCCAAGGGCGGATCTTCGTCATGCTCTCTTTAGCGACCTTCGTGATTTTTCCCGCCTGACGAGGCAAAATCCGGGAATTGAATTGAATATCGAGGGCGACCTACGGCCTGATTTGATCGGTTTGATTCACGAACTCGAACCCGAGCAATTTACCGTTGTGCCGGTGGATCGCGGGGAGAAGACCTCGAGTCGCGGCTGGCGTGATGGCGATGATCAAAAGGGTTTGGTGGAGTTCATCAAATCCAAATCGACCAAAACCCGCGTCAGTGTTTTTGTCGATGCGAGTCTTGATTCGGTCACCAGGGCCATTGATGCCGGGGCAAGCTCGGTCGAATTTTATACTGGGGATTTTGCCCTGGCGGAGGCGCGGCTATCGCGGGAGCCTCGGTCAAGGGAACTCCAAAGCGCATTTGACCATCAGTGCCAGCGACTGCGGACAGCCGCCGAACTTGCCCGCAAACAGGGGGCCAGAATCAATGCGGGACACGACCTTACTCTGATGAACCTGGGGTTTTTGGTCAGACTGATTCACCCCGACGAGGTATCGATTGGCCATAGTTTGATTGCCGATGCCCTGGTCTATGGACTTGCCGAGACGGTGCAGAAATACTGCCAGCAGCTAAGGGCTTAAGGAAGGCTTGCAAAAGTCGAACTTTATTGTGCAACCCCTCCAAGAAACTCTAAGGTTCGACTTCGTCTCACCAAGAGTTTCTA
>JASGCE010000300.1 GCA_030054295.1 Minisyncoccota bacterium | reverse complement strand
TCGCAAAGTCAAGCGCGACGACGCTCAGAGTGACAAAAAAATGACTTTTTCAGACCTTCCTAAAGGGAGCGAGGACTTTCCATAGCTATGCCGCCCCAGCCGAATTGACCAGATCGGCGATGATCGCGCTGGCCGCTTCGTTGCGCGACTCGAGGGTATATTCGGCGATGATCTGCCCCTTCTCGTTATCGCCGGTCTTGGCGAGATCAAGCGTCTGCATCGGCCGCAGATAGGCAATGGCCCACATCTCGGTGGTCAAGATATGGAGATCGCGGTCGCGGCTAAATCGATTGGCGGCCACCTTGTGGATGCCAAAGTCGCTCTCGTAAATATCGATCGCCGCCGAGAGCTTGCCGTCGCTGGTATCCTGAAACCGCGTATTATTGCCGGTAAAGCCCGAGATCACCGTCTTGTTAAAGGGCCCCGACATGATCAGGTCAGGATTACCCCCCGCCGTCCAACAGGCCTGCAGGGCCGTCTTGACCATCGATTCGGTCAGGCTGCGCAGGGTACCATTGTCGGTTGCCGCTGCCGATACCGTGCCGTTACTGCCACCCGAGCCACGATAGCTGTTGGTACTATACCAACCACAGAGGGGTCGCAGTTTCCGCGCCACACTGTCTGATCCACTATTCGGCACCTGATTATTGGTCAGGGTAAATTCAATGTCGCGCTTAAGCTCCTTGGCCCGCTTGAGCATCTGATAGACAATCTCGCTGGAGCGACCAGCCTTCTGCACCACATCCTGAGTGCCAGAAACCACCACATCCTTGCGGCTGATCTGGCAGCGGTTCGACAGCCGCGCCGTCGGAGTGACCGCCGAGGCCATATTATTACCCCCCAGGACATCATCGCCTTCCAACTGCGCATTGGCGGCTACCGGGGCCAGGGCATCGGTCTGCCATTCGTGCAAAACCGCCGTAGCCTTGGACTTGCCAATCGCCGCCAAAAACGGCGTATCCACCGGCGAGATATTATAGATCGTATCGCTCAGGTCTTCGCGGTTGCCGACTGCTGAGAAGCTGGTAAAACTATTCTGGACAATTGCCATCTATTTCTACTCCTTGGATAAGAGACTAAGAATATAGTCCGCTTGCTGCCGCAAGGAACCACTCCGCAGGGCCGACTGTTTTTGCACAGCCAGCCTTGCTTGCGGCGATTCGGCAGGCAGGCCCGCCGTCGCCATAACCCGCGGCAGATTGGCAATTTTTTTTGCCGCAATCTGTTTGGGATCGGTTTGAGTCTGGTGATACTTCATGGCATCAAGGGCCATCAGAACCAGCCGATGGTCGCGCACACCGGCCAGGTCATCCGGGCCATAGCCCCATTTGGGCAGGTGCTGCCCGAGTTCACTGACTAGTTTTTGCCGCTCGGTCAGATCGCGCCACTGTGGCAGGGACTCCCCTAACCGCGCCTGAGCCGCGACCTTCTGCTGCGCCGCCGCCTGCTCGCTCAATTCCTTGCGCATCGAGATGGCCTTTTGGAAGCTATCGAGACGGGTTTGGAACTGCGGGAATTTTTGCTCATGGGTCTGGGGGTCAGAGTTTTTAAGCCCCTCCCAGTCGGTTTCCAACCCCTCCTTGAGCAGCGGATCGATAAGCGGCGCGGTGGCCATCAGCTGTTCCAGATGATCGGCCAGGGTCAGCCGTTCATCAGCCAATTCTTGCAGATGTTTGGCAAATTGATCGTTGCGCTGCCCGTCAAGAGAAGCAATTTTGCGCTGGGCCACCTCGGGCAGGGTGGCAAAAATCTGCTTGCCCTCATCGTCCCAGTATGATGGCGCGACCGGGGGTTCCTGGGCTGCGGGTGCGGACTCCGCCTCCTCACCTGTCTGGGTTTCATCAGGCGATTCATCCTCGATCTGGGCCAGGACCTCGGCCATCTGACCGTGAAGATCGGTTGCGGGAATGGGCGAATTCTGGTCGAGTTCATGGGTTACCGCGCGATTGCGGTTGCGGTTTCTTCTGCGGGTCATGGGATCCTCTTTGGTTGTGGGAATGGGGTTTATTGTGGTTGGGGGGGCGGTTAATAATGAATGCCCCCCTCCCTTCAGGGAGCGGGGGACAGGATAATGAACTGCCCCCCCTCCCTTTAGGGAGCGGGGGGAAGGCTCTTGCCGCAGAA
>JASGCE010000002.1 GCA_030054295.1 Minisyncoccota bacterium | reverse complement strand
GGCAAGGGCCCGGTCGTGACCGCGGTAAAATCGGGCTGCTGGGAAGGGGTGGCTGTTGCGCCGCTGGCATCCATGATGGTGACCTTTTAAACTCGGGTTCGGTTGAAGGTCGTGGTGCGCAGTGGATCAGGGGGGGAGTCGGCGGCTTGACCGAAACTCCGATCCGTCCCTCCGCCGGCACGACCCGGTTCAGGTTCAAAGGGTTTTGCGGCGGCGATGGTCAGCCCCGCGATTCTCAGCCATAAGGCTCCCCTCGGATGAGTTGATAGTGCGGCATCTCGAGCAGCAGGTCAAGGCGATTTTACAGCCGACTGGATGACAATATGGTGATCCTCGACCGTTTTCCTAAAATCCGCGCTGACTTGGTTAAGGTCGATAATATCCGCCCGCAACATCAAGGGGCCCTCGGCAATTTCGTCACAAAGAATTGCCATAAAAAATCTCTTATCCTTGGGCGGATTGACGATCGCCAGATCAATATCTGACCACCGCCTCGGCATCCCATGAACGCGCGAGCCATAGGCCCAAACCTCGACCCCCGGGGCGTGTAGCTGTAATTGTTTTTTAAGTTCAATCAGATCCTCGGGAAGAATCTGAAGTTTTTCAATTGGAATCTCGACCACGATATTTTTTTATCCGAGCTGCAAGGGTTTGAGTATCAGATATGAAACGGTTTATATGACTCAAAATCTCGATACTCATTTCTTGACTATAAATGTGACTGGTACGGTTGCGAAATTTACGCCACTCTAGCCAAGTGTTTGCATCGTCAATAATACCATTGTCGCTTGCTAGAATCATGTCATTTTTAAAACTCGACATCCCTACCAATTCAGTTGCAAGATTTAATCTTAAAACTGAAATAATCAATTTAGTCGCAACCCCAAAGGTAAATTCAAAATTTTTAATGACCCCGGCTGACATGGATCGAGTCCAACTCTCTGGTATATTTTTGCCATTTGCCTCTTCCAGCGCAGTGAAGGACTCAATGAGCGAAGCTAACGAACTATCGAGCTCATTAATCTGTTTATCAACAGTTTCCTCATTATTCATGGTATTTTTAAATCCCCTTCAGCGATAATGACTTACTACAGATCCGCTGAACAGACCTGGCTTTGCTGACCCAGGCCTTCGATGCCCAGTTCGACGCGGTCGCCGGGCTTCAGGAACTGTTGCGGATTCATCCCCATCCCCACCCCGGGCGGAGTCCCAGTCGAGATAATATCCCCCGGCTGTAAGGTAAAGAACTGGCTGAGATAGGCGATCAAGAACCCGACCCGATAGAACATGGTCGCGGTCGAGCCATTTTGGCGCATCTCCCCATTGACCTTCAGCCACATTTTAAGATTCTGCGGATCGGCAACCTCCTCAGCCGTGACCAGCCAGGGGCCAATCGGGCCAAAATGGTCGCAGGACTTGCCCTTGCTCCATTGCCCGACGCGGTTGAGCTGGAAGTCCCGTTCCGAAACATCATTGATGACGCAATAGCCCGCGACATGGCCAAGGGCCTCGGCCTCCGTCACATATTTGGCGGGCTTGCCGATCACCACCCCCAGTTCCACCTCCCAGTCGGTCTTGACCGAGGTGCGGGGAATCAAAATATCGTCATTGGGGCCACAGATGGCCGAGGTTGCCTTCATAAAGATCAGGGGTTCTGACGGAACCTTGGAATTGGTCTCGGCGGCGTGATCGGAATAGTTGAGGCCGATACAGATGAATTTACCCGTGCCACCGACGCAGGGGCCAATCCGACCAGGGTTGGAAACCAGGGGCAGGGACTCGGGCTTGACCCCTGCCAACCAGTCCATATTGCCCAGGCTTTTGGGGTTAATGTCGGGAATAACCGACGACAGGTCCCGAACCTGTCCATCCCTGTCCAATAGGCCCGGTTTCTCGGCACCGACGCCACCAAAACGGATTAATTTCATCCTGCCCTCCCAAGCATTTGATGATCCGAAAAAACCTTTTTATAGCCAAGCCACCCAATCAAGGCCGATTCTTTGCAAACTATCCAAGTTCGACGCTTACGGCTTCGCGTCCCTTGGAGCCATCGACGACCTTTAATATCACCCGAGACTCTGGCTCAAGCGACTGGAGATTGGATCGCTGCAGGGCCGAGGCATGGACAAAAACATCCTTGCCGCCATCTTCGGTGACCACAAAGCCAAAGCCCTTTTCGGCACTATACCATTTTACCTGCCCCGCAACCTCCACCGCTGAACTGGGGTCAACCGGGCCGCGATCCCGACCCGCCGAAGGGGCCGATGTCCGCGGCGAGGGCGCACTGGCCTTGCTCTCGTCGATTTCTAGAATTTCGGTGATCTGGGGCCCCTTGGTTCCCTGACCGGTGCGGCAGCGCAGAACCGCCCCCGGCGACAGGCTTTTTACCTGAACCGCTTCAAGGGTCGAGGCGTGCAAAAAAGCATCACCGCCACCATTGGCCAGCGAAGCAAAGCCAAAGCCCTTCTCGCTATTGTACCAACTGACCGTCGCAGTGACCACCGGCCCAGCCGCTGCGCCGCTGGCCATGGGGCCAAAACCCATCGAAGGTTGAGCAAAATCGCCGCCACCAAAGCCACCGCCACGGCGATTGTCCTTGCGACGAGACCGATCTAAATCAAAATCATCGTCAAAACCATTACGGCGCGGCCCGTAGTTATCTTTACCCCGTTTCTTTGCCATTGCTTCTCTGATCGTCCTTAAAGGTTACAGTTGTTAAATTCAAAAATTTGAGCGATAATCATAGGCACTCAAACTCGTGGCCTTTACCATAGCCTAATTTTTCGTTAGTTTCTATCTGCTTTTTTGACCCGATTTTTTACCCGCAACAATCAATGCTCCAACAGGTGTAAATCATGACCGTAACAAAAAATACAGATCAGCTTCCCGTCCTTGACCCGCGCTGGAATCAATCGGTTCCGTCTGACGGGCCAGAGGCCACAGAGGTCAGAGTCGCCTCAGCCCAAAATGTCTGGCAACCCCAGTTATCATCGCCATCATCCGAAACCATATCCACCCGTGGGGTTTGGCGCGAACAGGCCCCTGCGGCTCCATATCCGGTCAATGGCAATGGTCAAGCCATGGGCTATGATCCCAATATGGGCAATCCCAATGGCTGTGGTTATGGCAATGGTTATGGCAATGGTTTTGGCAATGGCGCGGGACTCAATCCGATGGTTGGTGCGGCAATGGGAGCGGTCGGCGGGGTTATGCTCTATCATGGCTTGTCTTCGATGCTGAGTCCCTCTGGCGGTTATCAGCAGGCACCCTCAGCCAGTGCCCCCACCACGGCTGCCGATGGTGGATATAGTGGCGGCGGCGATCCCGGACTTGATTCTGGATTGGGGCAGGAATCTGGGGCCGATTTTACCGAGGTCTAATTTATCCCTTGACAAGCGGCAATAATCCCCTATAAATCGGGCTAAGATTTAGTTCAACAAGCCCATAGCTTAAAACTGTTACAAGGAAAATGACATGACTCGTCGGTGCGAAATAACGGGAAAGTCAGTGATGACTGGTAATCGAGTCAGTCACGCCAATAACAAGACCCGCCGTCGGTTCTTGCCCAATCTCCAGTCCACTCGTTTACTGAGTGATACTCTCGGGCAGATGGTTCGCCTGCGCCTCTCGACCAACGCCATTCGGTCGGTGGAGATCTCGGGCGGTCTTGATAGTTTTATTCTCAAGACCAACGAAGCCAACCTGTCGCCCAATGCTCTGCGCCTAAAAAGACGGATCCAAAAGGTTGCTGAGAATCGCGCAGCCCAATAGCCTATGCAGACTAGCGATTGATTTACAAAGCGGGTCTTGATTGTCAAGACCCGTTTTTTATTTGCGGCGAAGCATATACCGTGGCTGGAAAATTCTGTTCATTCAATTGTGGTGATATACTGTGTGTCCGTAAAAATTCTTGTTTTGCCAATCTAAAAATCGTCACTGCGAGCCTCGGCGGCGCGAGCGGAGCTCGCACAACCGCCGACGGCGTGTGTGGGGTGATGATCATTTTAGAAACCAGACACAGGAAATAGTGACGAGAATTCAATAGTTTGGTGAGACCACCAAAAATTTGCTTTTTGGAAAAAATGCGCAGAAATACGCAAATTTTAGGCATTTTTTGGAAATTTATTAGCGGTTTTAGAACTGAACTATCCATCATTGTGTTCAACACAAAGCTGATCTGATGAGAAACTTGCCCTAATTTTATCCCAGGCGGCGGAAGGGTTATCGGTCTGGCTGGCCCAGCGGCGGCGGTCGGAGGCAAGACCAGCCCGCTCGATCTGATTGAATAGCGACAGCAGAATTTCTCGAGCCTGATCAATCCCGTCGGCGATCACAAATTCAGACGAACTGTTGCCAAGGTTAAGCCGTGATTCCAGATTGATAGCGTTAATGGTCGGATCGGCGACCAGGCAATCGATGATTCGGTCACGCACTCCAGCCCAATAGTTATTACCAATAACAATCGCGCTCAATCGTTCCAAATATTCGGAACCCAGCTGCGGATAGCGGATCACTAGCGTTAACAAGGGATGAAACAGCAAATCGACCGAAAGATTGCCGATATTAGCCCGGTCATAATCCCGATAATATTTGCCGCGATTGAAAAGTCCATCGATGAGCCATTTGAACGATTGCTGATAGTAGTATCGAATATCGCTCGACTTGATCGCACTCACCCTCGCCCGCAGCCGTGCCTTCAAATCAGCCTTGCGCTCGGGAGTATCCACCGGTGACGCCGCGACCTCGGCATCAAAAACTCGCTGGTAAAGCGGAACTGCCCGCGCAATCAAACCGCGCAATGCGTTAATTCCATCGGGTGAGCGCGTTAATTCGTCGGGGTCTTGGCCCTGCGGCAAAGTTACAAATCTCAGCGAACGACCCGCTTCAATCAATTCAAGCGCGTTAAAGGCCGCTCGATCCGCCGCCCTCTTCCCCGCCGAATCGCCATCAAAGCAGAGAATCGGTTCAAGGCTGACTCGCCACAGCATTTCAAGCTGTGCCGCCGTTAATGCCGTGCCGAGCGGTGCAACGGCGGTATTAAACCCCGCCGGATGCAGGGCAATGACATCGAGGTAACCCTCCACCACCAACAATGGTGCGGTCTTTGCCGCCGCTCGCGCCAGGTCATAGCCGTAAAGCTGACTGCCCTTGCTGAACAACGCCGTTTCTGGCGAGTTCAGATATTTCGGCTTAAAATCGCCCAAAGCGCGACCGCCAAAGCCAATCACCTGACCACGCGGATTGGTGATGGGGAAGATGATCCGCTCGCGGAACCGTTCGCGCAGCTGATAATTTGGCTCGGTTGTTTCAACCGCGAGACCGGCGGCGACAATTTCGGCCACTGTAAAACCCTGTGCCTTTAAGGCTGCCAGCAGGGTCGGCGACCCCCGATCTGGCGCGAAACCCAGCCGGAACTGCGACCGGCTGGCGGGGCTGACTCCGCGTTGCTCGAGATAATCCCGCGCGGCTTGCCCACCGTTACTGTGAAGCTGCCCCGTGAACCACTTTGCCGCCGCGTCGGTCACGGCAACCAATCGCGTTAACTGCGCCGCCGCTCCCGCGCGGTGCGGATCGGGCTTTGGCAATTCCAGACCAGCTTCACCGGCCAGTCGCTCGACCGCAGCCGGGAAGTCCAGCCCTTCGGTGTTCATAACAAAGCCGATGACATCGCCATGGGCGCCGCAACCAAAACAGTGATAGAATTCCTTGTCGTCATTGACCGTAAAACTCGGCGATTTCTCGGCATGGAAAGGGCAGAGGCCGCTAAATTCCCGCCCCTTTTTGACCAACTTGACCCGCCGCCCGACCACCGCAGAAATCCGCAGTCTTTGGCGCAGAGTCGCCAGAAACTCAGGGCTAAATGAAGCCATTATCGTCCCCATCCAAATCGCTGAAGCGGGTGGTGGCCCCGTCAAAGACCACCTCAATCCGCCCGATTGGGCCGTGGCGTTGTTTGGCAATGATGATTTCTGCCTTGCCATGGGCGCGTTCCATCTGAACCTGCCACTTGTCGTGTTTTTCGGAATCGACGGCAGGTTCTTCGCGCTCGAGGTAATATTCTTCGCGGTAAACGAATGCGACTATATCGGCATCCTGTTCAATCGTTCCCGAATCGCGGAGGTCAGCCAGTTGCGGTCTTTTATCCTCCCGCTGTTCGACCGCGCGGGACAGCTGTGACAGGGCAATGACCGGCACCATCAGTTCCTTTGCCAGTGCTTTCAACCCTTGGGTAATTTCGGATATTTCCTGAACGCGGTTTTCGCCCTTGCCCTTTAGCAATTGCAGATAATCGACCACAATCAGGGCGAGTTTAGTCTTGTTCTGCCGCGCCAGCCGCCGCGACCGCGTCCGCAGAGCCGAAACCGTCAAGGCGGGCGTGTCATCGATGTACAGCGGCAGGTCTTGAAGCTGCGCCACGACTTCAATCATGGCTTCGAATTCGTGGGGCGTTAAATCGCCACGGCGAATCTTCTCCGACGATAAATTCATCTGTTCAGCGGCGACCCGAGTCACCAGCTGTTCCTGCGACATCTCGAGGCTGAAAAACAGCACCAAATTCTTGCCGACCTCGCCATTCTGGTCGGGGCTGTGCGCGGCAATATGATAGGCGATATTGGTGGCCAGGGCGGTCTTGCCCATGCTCGGGCGACCGGCGATGATAATCAGGTCACTGGGGGCCAAACCACCGAGCAATCTATCGAGGTCGGTCAGTCCGGTCGCAACACCGGCCAATCCGCCCGGGCGCATCACGGCGGCACTGGCGGTGGTGACCATCGCCGTCAGGCCCTTGCTGAATTTTGCCGGGCCGCCATCGATGGTGCCGCTGCTGGCCAGCTCGAACAGTTTCTGTTCGGCGGCTTCAAGTTGCGCCTTACCATCGGGGTCGATTTCATGGCTGAAGGCCTGATTAACGGTCTCGGTGCCATAATTAATCAATGCGCGGCGGAGGTACAGGTCGTAAATGGTCTTGGCATATTCTGCGGTATTGATGACCGCGACCAGATGAGTCGCCAGTTTAATCAGATAGTTTTCTGGCACCGATTTATCCTTGACCCATTCATACTGCAAAAAGAAAGGTTGCAGAGTCACCGGGTCGGCAATCATCCCCTTGTTAATCAGCCGCACCATGTCTTCATAGATTTTTGCATGAAACCGATTGCTAAAATGATCTGGCTTGAGAAAATCGATGCAATATTCAAAGGCGCGATTGTTATGCATCAATGCCGCCAGCAGAGCCATCTCGAGATTTTCATTGTGCGGAGCCGTTCGCCGGTCGGGCTGCGGCGTAAAATTATAATCGATGATTTCGGCGGAGGATTGGGTCATGGATCTATCCTAAAAAAGGTCTTCAATTGTTTTATAACTATAGTTTCGGTAAGGGGGATCATCCGACCAGCCAGTGATTTCAATTTTACACATGGGGATTCGCCCAAATCTTCCGCGAACCCGCGCGATATATTGGATAATCAGAATATCCCCAATCTGATAAGGCGTTTTGTGGTAAGTTCGCCCCCGATACCAGGGGCAGATATAACCATACCTACCTTCACGGATTTGCATCGCATCGTGTTGATATTTAAGCGTAAATTTATAGATTTTAGGTGGGGCTTTGGTCATAGCCACCGCCATTCAATCAGGCGGACGCGCGAATGAGCCTCGTATTGGATACGGCTAAAATATTCAACACAGGCATCCAGCGATTCAAACCCTTCGCGCTGCCAGATTTTGTCAAAGTGAAATTGGTCGCCGAGGCTTTGGTCGAAATCTTTAAAGCCTTCCACGCACCGCTCCAAATCCCACAGACCGGTAATGATTCCACGACCGATTAACTCTTGGTTCTGACTGCGCCAACTGCCCCAGATAATCTTGACCTCATCGCCAATCTTACGGTGCAGATGCGGCGAACGGGGCGTATCAACCACTCGAGTAGTGAGAATCTTGACTCGGCTGCGAAGTGCCTTTTCGATTTCCGAGACTGTAAAATACAACGGATGGGCAGTGTTAACTTCGACTTGTTGATCTTGCGACATACTATTTATCTTTCTTTGGTTGAGAAATTTTAATGACAAGTGCGATTTCGATGGTTCCGCCATCTTCAAATGTTAGGCAATGCGTACACCAACAGTCATGATTGTTGATTAATTTCATTGCCTGAACGCGCGAATATCCCCCGTGAATCCGCATGGATTTAATCACTGCCTCATAGACCCTCTTGGCATTCGCGCTCATTTATCTATCCTCCCCAGTTCTATAAACTTTGGGAAACTCGCTCCATTCCCGACCGTCGAGCAGACGGCATGGCTCGGGCTGCTGACATTTCACTCTCCTTTGCTGGCGATGATTTTGAGTTCGTATGGCTGGTCGTGGTTCAGCACGAAGTTCTCGGCGGCGGTTAACTGCACGCCGGACAGCAGCACGGCTCGACCCTTATTGGTCACCACATCAAACGCTTTGATATGGCGGAATTTCTCGCAGACTTGCCGCGCGTGGTAGTTCTTCATGGTTACCGATGCCAGTTCAGAACTCCGCCAGGCTTTCGGCAATTCTGGGCTGGATTCCCCGACGGCTAATCGCTTGATGCGCAGCCTTTTGTAATCATCGGGGCGGTTGGCGCGGGCGATGAAGTCCTGAATCTGACCGTTAATTCCGTTCGCCCTCATATCGCACCGTCGGCGGCAAGCTCGCCGCCGTCGTAGCTGGCCTCGTGTCCCAAATACTGTCCCTTGCCCTTTACCATGGTTTCGCCCCTCGGTTAATTCAGCCGGGGCAAAAACGACTAATGCCCTTGAGCTTCAAGGGCATTATGCGGGGGAATTCTGCCTGTTTTCTTGTCAAATATTTGACAAAAATCTAGGTAAAATGAGGGGGTTATTAGCTTAAGCCAGCTTCAATCAGAGTTGCACTGATTATACGGTTACCCGATTTACGAACATTTATCTGCATGTTAAGCGGCCTTTTACCCCATTCGCCATCTTGTAAAGTTTTAATTTGTTCTTCAGAAAGTGTACCAGCAGGAACTTTTACGATAATTTCTTCGTTGGTTTCGACATTACGGATCGTCATTCTGAAACCATCTCGAACGCTGCCCGAATCGACGGTTATTGTAAGAAATCTGCCATCAAGTCGTGATTCAGTTGGTTCAGCTTTTGTTGAGGATCGTGTTAATTCTTTGGCGGTTGTCCCGTCAATTAAAACCTGCCCGTCCTGTACAAGCTGTTCCCCAGGTTGCAGTGCCTTTAACAGCTTGTCATTAATACTATTCATGTTATCAATTTGTTTCTGTAACAAGGGATTGTTGCTTGCTGCCTCGGCAATGATCTTAGCCCTTTCAGTTTCTTGCTTTGACAGTTCGATTTTCAGAAGCAGCTCCTGTTCTATTCCCTTTGCTTTAAGTTCTTGTTCCTGGATTTTTGCCTTATAATTTAAATAGGTTTTAATTGACCAGCCGCAGCCGTAAAGAGCGGCAAGTCCAAGAATTGTTAATACTGCCTGCATTCCATTCATTTTCGTTATCAACTCGGGTGCGATTTGATTGAGTGTATCGAATACCCTTGAAACAGCAACTGTTGAACCAGATTCAAAATGTACTATTACTGAGGTTTTTTGCTTATCCGCAAGCGTTAATTGCTTTTCGACACCATATTTTTGTTCTGAATAATATTTATCAATGGCAGACTGAACTTTAAGTAAAGGCATCATTTTGCGGATTGGTAAACCGCCATTATATTGGTCGCCACGGAGTGTAACACGGTAGTTTGGCCAGCCGTCAAATTTAATCGATAGTCCCTCGAACGATAAATGACCGTTTTGAAGCTGACGAATCGCTGCGAATAGTTGCTCTTCATTCTGAATTACCAATTCCGCCATTTCATCCCCCGTTAATTGAAACTCAGTTGATTAATATCAGATTAACAGCCTAATCCGATTTTTGGCTAGATTTCAAGGGGGGATTTGGCTGTACAGCCGCTTGCCCATCCCACTGTCCGCCTCACGCGCGTTTTTTGCTGGTCTTCATGGCGGATGCCCCCGCTGATCGTTCCGCTTCCCGTAAGGCAGTGGATTCGATGAAACCCTTACCGTCCTCCGGCGTGTTGCGGTAATTATCCAGCAAAGCTGCCTCGCGGGGGGACAAATGGGACGGCGGCGGAGCAGATCGACTTCCAGGGAGATGATGTCCAACGGGATTTCCGTCCGTGCTCTGGCGCGGCAACATGGCTGGTCTGTTGAGACTTTGAACTATGTGCTGCGTGAAAACCGCGCAGGCACGCGGGCTGGTCAGGCCCATGAAATTGCGGTTGCTCTGGGATTAAAGCAACCGCGACCGATTACCGTGGCAGCGATTCGCGCCGCGGCCCAAGCTTCCCCCGCTGCACCGGAATCGATGGCCGGTGAGAGCCACCAGAACCAGAGCCGCCGCGATAACTCGAGCCGCCCCTATACGGCACGAGCCATCAAGACGGCCCGAGTTCGACCGATGGCCCAGCGGGGGGAGACCAGATTCACCAAACCAGGAGGGCGTAATGAACCTTAACTATCCATACAGCGGGATCGAGGGGATGGAGTTCGTCCCCGAATCCGAAACCGAGAACTTTGTCACCTTCGCCCATGATGGCGGCAAGGTTCCGCTCTGGCCGCCACTCCCGCCCGAAGGCCATGCCCTGCCGTGGATGACAAACGGCAACCACTACGCGATTTAAACCAACCGAAAGGAAATGATGATGACAAAAAAGAATCCCGAATCCCAACAAAAGGTAGCCTATTTTTGGTCAAACGGTCGCATCGATATTGGCGACAAGACCCCCAATGGGGCATTGCAATTTGCCGATGGCGATGCCGAACTGCTGGCCCATTCGATTGCGGTCACAGCGGTTCTTAGTCGCGACGACAACCAAACCTACATCGTTCCCTATGCCGGACGGGATTTCAAATCCGTCGGGGGAAAGGTCAAGCATTACAGTGCCTATGGCCAGCGGGTGCGGGACGAGATGGCGAAGAATCTCGCCCGCCAGCAAAACCAAGCCGCCTAATCCCATCAACCGATAGGACAGAACCATGACCGAGATTTTGAATCGGCCAGAGCCCAAACTAGTAAAGCTGATGTTGCGACAGATGAAAGATTTCGTCGCACCAAGGCTTGAAGTGGCGTTTACCTGCTTTGAGCTTCGGGTTCTGGTTCGCGCTACCTATCGAGCGGAAATTTTCATTCTGTACAATGCCTTAGATAATCGAATCGCACTGATGTCGATGGTTGCTAAGGGATATATCAAATCCGGTCGCCGCCTTCATAATCGTTAATTACCAACAGGGAGTATAGACAATGTCAGACAGCCTTAACAACACCGAAACCAGCACCGCCGTCGCGGTAATCGCGGCGGAGGTCATCGACCCGACCCAATCGCGGCATTTGCAGGTGCAGGAATTCGCCAATGGCCTCGGCTACACTGGAATCCTGTCCGAAGATGTGCTGGTCGCGCGGATCCGTGAACACCAAGAGGTCATGGGTCATTCCTTTCTGGCCATAGGTTCTTCACTTCTGATTCTAAAGGAGATCACCGAACACGGTCGGTTTATCGAAACCGTTGAATCTGTTGGTTATTCTTACCGAACTGCGGCCGCATTTATGGCGGCGACGCTCCGCAGCAAAGAGCTTGAACCATCAAAAGTGCAATCGATTGCACATTTGGCCGCAACAAAGGTAATTGAGCTTTTCAAACTCGAAGACGAGCAAATTGACGATCTGATTGATGGAAAGTCGGTGCTGGGCAAGAAGCTCGACGATGTGGAACGGATGACCACCCGTGAACTGCGCGAGCTGGTGCGCTCGGCGCGCAGCCTGTCGAAGGGCTATGAAGAGCAGAATAAACGCCTCAAGAAAGACCTTGAGGCCAGCAACAAGAAAATCCTCGATGCCTATAAATATGCCACCAAGGATGATAAACGCCGCGCCCAGCTGGGGTCTTTACAGGGCGAGGTCGGCGCGATCCTGCTGGTTTGCCGCCAGTCGGAGACTGAACTGCTTGATTTCTTTGACAATCCCGAATTGGACAATGACACGGTGATCGCCGGGCAGGCCATCATCCATCAGGCGATGGAATCGGCGGATAAACTGCAAAAACTCTATCAGGCGATGATGGAGGAATTTATCGCCAATGGCCCCAAACCCGCCAAGCCCGCCGCCGCCGCCCAGACCAACGCGGAGGGCGAATAATGGAACAGCTTCAAGTTCATGTCTTTGTCGCCAAAGACGATTCGCCGGAGGTGATTGCCAAAAAAACCGCCCACGCGATCCTGTTGGCCAAACTGGGGCAGTTGGAGGTGGTTCAGCAAAATCTGAACAGCCGTCTCTGTGCCTTGGTGCAACAGGCCGCGGCCAAGGGGATCGAACCCTATCTGCTGTATCATCAGGATTCCGAGCAGCGGTTAATGGATGCCGCGACCCTGCTGTTCAATATTCAGAATGAACGGGTTCAATATCTCGAAAAGCTGCTGGCTCCGGGCCTGAATGAAGTCACCCTGACCGAAGGGAGGGCATAATGACCGGTAAATCAATTAAAATCGAAACCTTAACACAGGTCATGGTTGAATATGCCGAACTGGGCAAAATCCAGGTGGTTGAGGCATTTGTGACCGCTGGAGTCCCAATTGATGCAAAGACCAGCATGGGGCAAAACGCGATTAATGCCGCCGCTGCGGGAGGGCATACCGAAGCCTGCCTTCGCATGTTGGACTTGGGTTTTCCGGTGGATGGTGTTGATGGATTCGGTAATGGGCCAGTTGATATGGCCATCTATCACGGCCACAATCAAACCGCGTCCAAGCTGGCAGCCCGCGGCTGCTCGGATACCAGAACAGATACGGAAAGGCAGGCGAATAATGACCGATAGCATTATCATCGACATGGCCACACAGCTGCGTAAGTCGGGTATGGCGGAATTCCAGACCATGAACCACAAACTTACCGCGCTGGCGAGACAAGCGACCCAAACCTTGGCCGCCGATGATGCGGCGGCGATAGCCAGCTGGATCAGTTGCGCCATCAACAATATTGGTTTTATCCGTCAGACCCAGCCGGCGGAATATCACGGCGATATGAACCAGCTGGAGCGGCAGCTTCGGGGCCTGCTGGGTACCTTCGGCGAAATTGCCCGACATGCCGAACGGCCAGTCGAAATCAGCCAAGTGGTTTTGCGGCTGCTGGCGGTCGCATTTGATAATGCGACGCGATTGATATTTGACTGGCTGCAATGGTTTGAAGCCCCGACCAGACCCTTTTATTTTCAGCTAAAGCTGGAGCCGCGCGACCGCGATGGCCTCAACACCATGGCACAAGAACATGATCTGCGGAGGGCAATCCGATGAAGTACCTGACCCAATCACGGCAAATCTTCCTGGCTGCCAAAACCCACGAATTCAATGACTACCGCCGCAAACGCGGCTGGCGGTGGATAGTGCGGCAGGAATGGCGGCACCTGCAAATTCATTACACGCCCAGCCTATTCCGGCATTTCAACCGTAACACCCGCAAGGACAGACCATGAGTGATAGCCAAACCATAACCCAGAGCCTGCCGCGCAATGCCGAGATGGTTCGCGGGATTCTGCATCGCCGCGATGCCAAGGGGCGGTTGGTTCCCGAATCGACCATCAGTCCGATGGCCTTGCTGGAAGACCAGACGGTTGAGATGATTATTGGTCATGCTGTGGCAATTTCGGAACAGGTCGCGCGGTTCAAGGCCCATTGCTTTGATGATATTTCAGCTTTGCTGGATACGCTATTTGAGCAATATCAGGTCAAGAAGGGAACGGGTCGGGGCAATGTGACCTTAAGTACTATTGATGGCTGTCTGAAGGTGCAGCTGGCGATTCAAGATTTTCTGGACTTCGGCCCTGAACTGCGGGTTGCCGCTGAATTGATGCAGCAATGCCTCTCCGAATGGGCGAGTGGCGCACCGCCAGAGTTGCGGGCAGCGGTCGAATCGGCTTTTGCGACCAACAAGCTTGGCAAAATCAATACCGAGGCCTTGCTGGGGCTGCGACGAATTAAATCCGAAAACCCCAATTGGAATAAGGCGATGGATGTCTTGAACGATTCGATCCGTGTCATTGCCTCCAAAGAATATATGCGGTTCTATCGTCGCGATAAGGTCGAAGATGGATGGGAAGCCATAACCGTGAATATTGCTTCCGCCAAGCCTCCAACCCCATCGGATTTGGAATAGGTTTAATCATGAACATGCCCGCACCACACCAACCATTCAACCCGCCTGCTCCGCCCGCCGTCTCGGTCGAGAACTTGACCGAGCGGCAGCGGATGATCTATCAGGCCCGCTCGACCTTAAAGTCAACCGTCGATGGTCTGATGGCGGCGCGAAACTGTTCGCTGCAAGCGGTTTTGGAGTTTCTGGCCGATGGTCTTGCCGATGGTTCCCTGCCCGATCATATCGCCCGATTGGTGCTGGCGGCGCGGGATGAACGGGGGATTGCTGGCACCGGTCTGGTATCAGCATCATCGATGCGGCGGTGGATTAACGGCGAATTGCCCACCCCCAAGAAGGCCGTGGATCGCAACATGCCGCAGTGGTTTGGCACCTTCCTGACATTTTACCAACAGCCGCAAAAACCCAGCATCGAAGCGGCTTTCCGCAACTTCAAACGGGCCAATCCATCGGAACTGGCCAGCCTGTCGAAGGCGCGATATTGGTTGGATCGGATGGGCAATATCAGCCGAGTCACCGGACGGGTGGGGTCACGGGAACTTAAAAACTCCCTGCCCTTCACCCGCCGCGACACCAGCGGGATGGTGCCAAATGCCGAATGGCAGGCCGATGGTCACACGCTGGATGCCGAGATTGCTCACCCGCTGCACGGCAAGCCCTTCCGTCCCGAACTCACCAGTTTTATTGATGTGGCGACCCGCAAACTGGTCGGTTGGTCGGTTGGCCTGGCCGAATCGCGGTTTGTGGTGCTGGAGGCCTTGACCCACGCCATCAGCCGTAATGGTGTGCCACAGATCCTCTATGTCGATAATGGCAAGGGCTATAAGAACCGGATGCTGAAGGACGAGGTTACGGGGATATTACCCGGGCTGGGGATTCAAGTCATTCATGCCGCGCCCTATAATTCGCAGGCCAAGGGCATGATCGAGCGGTCGCACCAGACCATTTGGGTGCAGGGTGCCAAGAACCTGCCCACATTCATGGGTGCCGATATGGATGATCAGGCGCGGCAGGCGGTTTTCAAGGCGACCCGCAAGGCCATCGACCAGAAAAGACTCTCGCCGCTGCTCATGCCTTGGCATCTGTTCATCGACTGGGCGACCGCGCAGGTCGATGACTATAACAACCGCCCGCATCGCAGTTTGGGCGGGCGCAGCCCCAATCAGGTGTGGGACGAATCCGTTGCTGGCGGTTGTCCGATCCGCCGCCTGTCACCGCTTGAACAGCAGACCCTCTATCGCCCGAGCGAACTGCGCAAGGTGGATCGGTGCGAGATTAACCTGTTCAGCAATATCTATTTTGCTCAAGAACTGGAGGAGTTTCACGACGAAATCGTGCGGGTTGCCTATGACATTCACGATCCGCAATTTGTCTGGGTCATGGCCGATGACGGGCGGCTGATTTGCCGAGCCGAGGTAAATGGCAATAAACGCAGTTACCGCCCCCTGTCGCTGGTTGAACAGGAATCGTCCAAACGCACCAATGGCCGATTAAAACGGCTGGATCGCAAAAGGGACGAGGTGCTGGACGAACGGGACGGCAAGATGATCGAATATGTCCCGCCCGCCCCAGCCAAGATTGGTAATAAACCGCCAAAATTAACGCTGTTGCAGGAGATTACGGCAATTCAGGCCGAGGTTGCGGCTGTCACTTTACCCCCGCCGATGCCCGAATCCCACATTGCCCCGCCGCCGGTTAAATCGCGGTCGCAGATGACCGCAGCCGAGCGGTTTGCAATCTGGTGTGACCAAGAACAACGGTTGGTGGAAGGCGGAGAACTCACCGAAGACGAAAGATATTTGCATCAAGTCTATCAGTCCACGGCTGAATATAAAAGCCAGTCCAAAATGGTGCAAAAAAGCGAAACCCGCATGGTCGAGATGCGGGCAACGGCGTAACTTTTATTAAAGGATGATTCACTATGACACCAAACAACGATGCCGTCAATAGTAATATTGACAATAATAATCTGCCCAATATGATCGCCAACCTGTCTAATATCGCCCTGATCAGCGCAGCGGTGGAACGGCTGGATAGCCGCGTTGCGGGCCTGCCCGGGATTGGGGTCATGTATGCCCCCGCCGGTTGGGGTAAAACCCATGCGGCCATCGCCATCGCCAACCAGACCCGCGCCCTGATGGTGGCGATGCGCTCGGCCTGGAGTCGAAAGACATTGCTCGAGAAAATCCTGCTGGAACTGTCGATTAAGCCGCAGGGTACAATCGCCAATATGCTGGAACAGGTCTGTCAAGGTCTGGCGGCGGCTGGGCGGATTTTGATCATCGATGAGGCCGATACTCTGGTCAAATCCGATGTGATGATTGAACTGGTGCGCGATATTTACGAGGGGTCGCAGTCGTCGATCCTGTTGATTGGCGAGGAGTTATTGCCACAAAAACTCAAACGCTGGGAAAGGTTTCACAGCCGCATTTTGATTTTTGTCCCGGCGGAGCCGATCACGGTGGCCGATGCCGCGTTGCTCGCCCCGATCTATTGCCCGAAGATCGAAATAAAAAAAGACCTGCTGGAATATCTGGTCGCCAATTCTGGCGGCTCGGTGCGGCGGGTAGCGGTAAACCTGAACAATATTCTCGAGACCGCCAACATCGAGGGGTGGCGCAGCGTGGATCGTAAACAATGGGATAATCGCGGTCTTTACACCGGCGAAGCCCCGCGCCGTCGGGTGGCCTAAATGGTTGGGGTTGTGGCATCACCCAATCGCCGAGCGATCTGGGCGGCAATCGCCGATTTGAACCGCAAGACTCCGCGCGGATTCTTCACCATCGCACAGATTGCCGAGACAGCCGAGCGCAACAGTCGCGGGGCAAAACTGCGGGTCAATATCAGCTCGACCATGGTCAATCACTATTGCACCATCCTGTCGCTCGGCGGGTTTTTGCATAAAAAATCCGCTGCCCCGCTGGATAATCAGAACAGTCGCCGCTTGCAGCTTTTTTTTCAGCTTATCGATTCCAAACCGGTCGAGGCTCCGGTTTTAGCCAAGGATGGTTCGCCGTCAATGGTTGGGCGGCGGCAAGAGAATATCTGGCGCACCCTGCGCATGACCAAGACTCCGATGACATTGATTGAGCTTCAAGCCCATGCCGCCACCCGCGACCTGCCGATCAGCCCCAAAACCATCTCGAACTATATTCACAACCTTTTGGCGGCCGACTATGTGAAGCGAGTCGCTTTTGAATCTGGGGGCAAGACTCCGCGCTTTTATCTGCCAATCGATAAGAATACCGGGCCTCTGCCGCCGGTAATCACCAAGGCCGATTTGATTTTCGACCAGAACCGCAACGAAATCATCTTTGCCGAATTGACGGGGGATGCGCCAGAATGACAGGGGATCGGATTGAACTGGCGACCAAGTTACTCAAACAGGCGGTGGCGGAGGCTGGCGGCGGCGGCAAGGCCCTGGTCGCGCGGCGGCTGGGATATTCCCGCCCGATGATCGCGCGGGTTCTATCCCCAAACGACAGCTGGCAAATGTCACTGGCTATGGCGGATCGGATCATCGACCGGTTGAATGCCATCAGCAATTGCCCCGGTACCGGCCGGGTTCAGGCGCGGGCCGAATGTTTGCGCTTTGCCGCCATGCCCGCCGCCCCAACCCATAATCCGGCGGCGATCCGCATCTGGCGGGCCTGTCAATCCTGTCTTCATAAACCGCAGGGAGGCCAAGATGTATCGTAACCGACTGATCGCTGCTATTCATAAGACCTGTCGGGTCAAGGATATTGACAAGGATTTACGCCATGAATTGCAAAAAACTCGCTTCGGCAAGACCAGCCTGACCGACTTTACCGATGCTGAACTGGGACAGTTCTTGACCCAGCTTAACGACAACAAACCCGCCGACCTGGACAAGGCCGAGTGGAAATTTGTCTTTAAACTGCCGGATGATCGGCGGCTGCTGGGGCAGAAGATTTACCGCCTGTGCGAGTCAATCGGCGGGTTCCAAACTCCGCCGCGCTCGGTCATGCCCAAGGCTTGGGTGGAGGGAATTGCGCGGCAGATGAAGGGCCTGTTCAATCAAGAGCAGGTGGAGGTGCGGCTGGAACTCTGCGATGCGGCGCAGCTGCGCAAGATTATCGCCGCCCTCGAGATTCACAAGCGGCGGCGGGGGCGATAATGGAAGAGTACGGCAAGAACAGCGAAGAAAAATCCGACACCATCGCCGAGATTGCGGCGATTCTTGCCGCTGAACTGGACAGGCTCGACCCTGATTTTGAATATAAATTGGCGGTGGTTGAAGCCGTCACCCGCGAACTGCGTTGGCAATTTGCCGGGCAGCAGGTCTATTTTGGTAAGGGTTACGATGTCCGCAATGCCGAAATCTATCAGAAGTTTAACGGTCGTAATCACGAATCGCTGGCGGTTGAATATCGCCTGTCGGTCAGCCGGATTCGCAGCATCATCGACCAGTTCCGCCGCGACTCCCAAACGCGGCTGTTTGAATAATGCCTGTTTTTTTGTCAAATATTTGAAAAGAATCTAGGCAAGATTCTGAATCATAATCCAAGGGATAGCAACCCGAGGGGATATGATGACCGACCTTAAAACCAGTCAGACCGGCTTAAAACTGATCAAGGACTTCGAGTCTTTCAAGGCCATGCCTTATTTTTGCCAGGCCGGCAAGAAAACCATTGGCTATGGCCATGTGATCTTGCCCAAAGAAGATTCCGACGATGGCCTTAAGTTTAACGGCAAGCTGCTGCCGATTACCGAAGCAACCGCCTTGGAACTGCTGGCTCGCGACTGTGCGACGGTTGAACTGCCGATCAATGCCCTTAATCTTGGTTTGTCGCAGAGTCAGTTTGACGCGGTCGTCTCCCTGACCTTCAATATCGGTTTACAAAACCTTAAAAACAGCACCCTGCTGAAACTGCTGCTTAAGGGCAGTAAATCAGCCGCATCGGCCCAGTTCGCGGTCTGGAATAAGGCGCGGGTTTTGAACCAAAAGACCGGTCAGCGCGAATTAACGGTCTTGCCCGGGCTGGTGCGCCGCCGCGCCGCCGAAGCCAAACTTTTCAGCACAGGAGTCTATCCATGAATTTCGACTTTAAATCCATTATCGCAACGGTTGCGCCCGGGCTGGCGACCGCCCTTGGTGGCCCGCTGGCTGGGGTGGCGGCCAGCGTGATTGGCAAGGCCCTGTTCGATAAACCTGGGGCAACGGTGGACGATGTTGCGACGGCAATCGCGGGGGCTACACCCGAAACCTTGGAGAAGCTCAAGCAGGTCGAGGCTGATTTCAAGATCAAGATGGCCGAGGTCGGAGTCAACCTCGAGACCATCGCAGCCGGTGACCGCAAGGATGCGCGGGCGCGTGAAATTTTGACGAAAGATTGGTTCCCCAAGTGGATGGCCGCGGGTGTAACCATTATTTTTGCGGCCTTCGCCTTTTACATTATTGTTTACGGCGTGAATGAATCCAGCCGAGATATTTCAAATATTATTCTTGGCGTCTTTGGTTCCACATGGACTTCGATCATGTCCTATTACTTTGGCTCCAGTAGCGGCTCGGCAGAGAAGACGCGGCTGTTGGGGCAGTCAAACAACGGGGGGAATCGGTAATGGGTTTAAGTCAAACTTTACGGTTTGGGGATGTCTTGACCCTGCTCGGCATGGTCAGCTCGATCATCATCCCCGCCTTCATGTGGATAGTTTCAAAGTACTTTGTCCAAAAGACCGAGTTCCGTCACCTGCAAAAACAGTTTGAGCGGCTGGATGAAGATAATCGCGCCCAGTTCAACGATTTGAAGGAGGCGATCCAATCGAACAACGGTGAAATCAAGGAATTGAACGGGACAATGCAGGAGGTCGCCTCCAACCTTAGAATGTTATTGCGAGATAAAATTGATAAATAACTCCACAGACAAGCGGCGGCATTCGATTCTGGTGACGGTTAATTTTGAACCTGGAATCCGCCTGACCAGGCTGCAATCCGAACTGGACTTTGCCCATGCCGTCAATTCGACCATGGATCAGATTCGCAGTGATCTGGCCTGGTTGCAGGAACTGGGGCTGGTCAAGTTCAATGGCCAGTCGGCGGTCTGCACCGCCCGCGGTCGTGAAGTGGCAGAGATGCGGGCGCAGTTTCCAACCAGCGGGGATTAACCATGGCCCGCAGCCCCGATGAAAGATTGAAACTCCGTTCCGCCTATCTCGGCGGATTGCCGCTCGAAGCGGCGGCTCGCCAATGCGGAATTCCTTATGCCACTGCTCGCAACTGGTTCAATGCCGCCCGCGATGCTGGCGATGATTGGGATAAACACCGACAGGTCGCCATGATGGTTGCCGGTGGTGGAGTTGAACAGGCATTGGGGAGAGTGATCGCATCCGCGCTGTTGCGCTGCGAGGCTCTCGTCGAAGCGATGGACGGTACAGAAGACCATGCGACCGCTGCGGCGATGCTGGCGGGTCTCGGTGACACCATCAGCAAACTCCGTACGGCGGGCAAGGCCTTTATGCCCGAGAATGACCGGCTGGCGATTGAGTCTGAAACCGTCAAGCGGCTCTCTGAACTTTTTATCAAGCTGCATCCGAAGCACGCAGATTTGATGATCGCGGTGGTGGAGGCCTTCCCCAGGGAGCAAAAATAAAGTGAACAGAAATAAAACCACCGCCCGCGACCAGACCAAAGACCTGCTGGCCTTTGCCGCCGCCCTTCGTCGCCAGATTGAAGCCGAGGTCACCGGATTCTCGGCCGATCCGCGCGAGCAGGTCAAGCGCATCAAACAGGTCGAGACCAGTTTTGAATATTTCTGCGTGACATATTTCCCGCACTATTTGACCTCGCCTGATCGCTCGCAGCTGCATAAATATCTGTTCAAGCGATTGCCCGAGGTAATCAATTCTCCTGAATCCCACACCGACGCCATTGCCGCCCCGCGCGGCGAGGCCAAATCGACGCTGGTCTCGCAGCTCTTTGTTATCTGGTGCATCGTCACCGCCCGCAAACACTATCCGGTGATTGTGATGGATTCGCTGGATCAGGCCATGCCGATGCTCGAGGCCATCAAGGCCGAGCTGGAGTTCAACCCGCGTTTGCTGCTCGACTTCCCCTCGGCAACCGGTCAGGGGCGAGTTTGGCAGTCCGCCGTAATTTTAACCAAAAACGATGTCAAGGTGCAGGTCGCGGGCAGTGGTAAAAAACTCCGCGGTCTGCGCCACGGCCCCTTCCGCCCTGACCTTTGCGTGCTGGATGATATCGAGAATGACGAGCAGGTGCGCAGCCCCGATCAGCGCGACAAACTCAATTCGTGGTTGACCAAAACCGTCTTGCCGCTCGGGGGGCCAAACACCAAGTTTGATGTGATCTATATCGGTACGATTCTCCATTACGATTCGGTGCTGTCGCGGGTGCTGAACAACCGTTCATGGCGGGTCGCGCGGTTCAAGGCCCTGATTAAATGGCCGGAGCGGATGGATCTGTGGGATCAATGGGAAACGATAAAACAGAACGACGGCGATGAAGCCGCCGACCAGTTCTATGATCAGAATCGCACGGCGATGGAGGCTGGGGCCGAGACCAGCTGGGCGGCGCGGCCTTTGCTCAAACTGATGCGGATTCGCGCCCGCGATGGTCATGGCACCTTTGACAGCGAATATCAGAATGACCCGGTTGATGGGGAGAATGCGCCGTTTAACAACTGCATCTTCTTTTGGGTACAGCCCAAACGCGAATGGATTTTTCTCGGTGCGCTGGATCCGTCGCTGGGCAAGGCGGGCAAGAGCCGCGACCCATCGGCTATTGGTATCGGTGCGCTGGATCGATTGTCGATGGAGATGTCGATTGTCGAGGCACAGATTAAAAAACGCCTGCCAGATCGGATTATCGAAGATGCGATCACGATGCAGATTGACTATAAATGCCTCGCCTGGGCGGTCGAAGCGGTGCAGTTTCAAGAGTTCCTACGCACCGAACTGATTCGCCGTGCCGCCCTGCGCGGCATTGCCTTTCCGGCGCGGGCGGTGACGCCATCCACCGATAAACTGCTGCGGATCGAATCGCTGCAACCGCATATGGCCAATCGCAAAATCCTGTTGCACCAGAGTCAATCAACCCTGATTGACCAGTTCCGCCACTACCCGATGGCCGATCACGATGATGGCCCGGACATGGTCGAGATGCTTTGGACTCTGGCTCAGAACTACAGCCGATATTCAGGGGTGGATGGAATCCGCCGCATTCCAAGAACAGCGGGAAGGGGTTTTAGATAATGGCAAAATTACTCGACCAGAATGGCAATCCGATCAGCAGCAAACCCCCGACCGAGGCCCAGACCGTCGGTATTCGTAATCTTGCCCGCGAATTTATGGGCGGGACGATCCAGGGCCTTACCCCGGCGCGGCTTCACGCGGCCCTGCAGGGTGCCGATGCGGGTAATCTGTTGGATCAGCACCGAATCTTCAGCGACATGGAACAGCGCGATGCGCATCTGGTCGCCGAAATGACCAAGCGCAAACTGGCAGTCGCACGGCTGGATTGGCAGATTAATCCCCCATATAAACCCTCTGCCGCCGAAACCATGGCGGCGGAGTGGTTGAATGAAACCATTAACGGGATGGTCTCTCCGCTCGAAGATGTGATCCTGGCCTTGATGGATGGAGTCGGTCACGGTTTTGCCGCCGTCGAACTGGAATGGAGTAACGACTCCGGCCATTATTTGCCGAGGTTTTATCCGCGCCCCAACGGCTGGTTCCGGCTCGATCCTGTTCGCCGTCAATTGCGGCTGCGCGACGATTCGGCGGCGGGCGCGGTGCTGCGTCCCTTCGGCTGGATGATCCACAGTCACGGCATAGCCAAGACCGGCTATCTCGCGCGGCAGGGGCTTTATCGCGTGCTGGTCTGGCCTTACCTGTACAAACACTATGCCGTCGCCGACTATGCCCAGCTGCTCGAGATCTATGGCCTGCCCTATATCATCGGCAAATATCCCAGTGGTTCATCGGTTGATGAGCAGGATAGTCTGATGGAGGCGGTGACCAACCTTGGTCACGATGCTCGCGGAGTCATGTCGGAAGATATGAAGATCGAGATTCTCGCCGCCAGCAGCAGCGGCATTGGGGCTGGCTCGACCAGTCCGCACCTGGTCATGGTCGATTGGGCCGAGCGGTCAATCAGCAAGGCGATTCTGGGGCAAACCATGTCGGCAGAGTCACAATCCAGCGGCATCGGCAGCGGCAATGCCAAGCTGCACGGAGAAGTGCGGCAGGATATTTTGGACGCTGATGCTCGCCAGATTGCCGGCACCATCACCCGCGACCTGCTCTATCCTCTGCTGGCACTGAACTATGGTTTTGATGGCGGGCTGGCCCGGTGTCCGCAGCTGGTCTTTAACACCGCCCAGCCCGAAGATTTAAAACTCTTTGCCGATTCGATTCCAAAACTGGTCGATTCGGGGATGGAGATTCCGGTCGCTTGGCTGCACACCAAACTCCAGATTCCAATCCCCGCTAAGGGCGAAAAGATTTTGCAGCCCGCAGTTAAACCCGCTGCCCCGCCTCCGCCCGATACGGCCCTGGCGGCGTTAATGTCGATGGTCGGATTAACGGCGGCAGCGAAAGCTGCACCAGCGGATCAGCCCGATGCGGCCGATAATCTGCTTCCCCGCGCGGCGGCGGCGGTTGATCCACAGATGGGCAAGTGGTTAAGCCAGATTGAACTGGTGATGGCCGAATCCAGCAGCTTTGATGATTTCAAGGCGCGGCTGCTGGGGATTTGGGATGATCTTGATGCCGCATCGATGACCGCGCGATTGGCAGAGGTATTTGCCGCCGCCCAGTTGCTCGGAACGGCGGAGGTCGCGGGAGAGGTTGCTGACGAACTGGCCAAGAACCATGGGTAAAGTTGATTTCGGTTTTGACCTGCCCTTCCCCGAACAGGCGGATTTTCTCCGCAAGAAATTAAATCTGCCGTCGGATCGCTGGGACTCCATCGAGAAATCCGCTCATGATCGCGGCTTTATCGTTGCCGGTGCGACCAAGGCCGACCTGATCCAAGACCTGCATAACACCGTCGATAAATATGTGGCCAACGGCGGCAGCTGGGAGAATTTTAAAACCGACTTTAAACAGATCGTCACCGACCACGGCTGGCACGGTTGGACAGGCGAAGGCACCAAGGCGGGCGAGAACTGGCGCACCAAGATCATCCTCGAGACCAATATCCGCAGCAGCTATGCCGCCGGTCGCTGGCAGCAGCTGCAAGCGGTTAAGACCAGCCTGCCATTCTGGGAATATCACCATAACGACGGAGTCCTGCGCCCCCGCCCGCTGCACAAACAATGGGGCGATTCGCGCCTGTGCCTGCCCGCCGATCATCCATGGTGGCAGACACACTATCCACCGAATGGCTGGCGGTGCCGCTGCCGCGTGGTGGCGCGGTTTAAAGCCGCCGATAATGCCGCCACCACCCCGCCCGAGGGCTGGAACACCACCAACCCCAAGACTGGCGAACCGCCAGGGATCGACAAGGGCTGGGGCTATGCCCCCGGTGCCAATGTCAATCAGTCGCTCGAGGATGCGGTAGCCAAAAAACTGATCAAGTACGAACCGGCGATTAGATCGGCGATGGAACACCATCTGGCACAGGTAAAGCCACAGGCAAGTCTAAATAAAATGTCAGCTTTAAAGCCAATTGAAGGCGAAGTGAATCTTGATAAGATTTTGGCAAGAGGCGGAGAAATGGATAAATTAATTGTTGAACAAATTCCAAAGGAACTTATCAACGATCCTATCGAATGGGAAAAACAATATCGTGCGATTTTGAAGAATTACATGGATCAAAATCACGGCGCAGGATCAACAATCCTTGAAGCGGATGTTTATCATCTTAACGGCAAAACAGTAACTCCTGCTGAATCATCAGTCGCTTTTGAGCAACAAACCAAACTTAATACTGCTGTAAATCTGCTGCCTGATCACTGGATTAAACAAGCCAACAGTTATCAAAAAGATGGAAAGGCACGAAGGCTTAATATTCTTTTGCAAAAACCAAAACGCGAATCATTTAGGGGCGATTTACATGCCATTAATGCTTCAACAGAAACTGTATATTCAACTTTTCTTCATGAATTTATCCATGGGATGCAACGGGTACGACCTGATATTGACAAAATTGTTCAGGAGTTACATATTAGAAGGACATCCAATAAAAAAGGTGGCAGACAAGCTCTAAGACGGATTTATGAGAATAAAGCAGAAGAAACTGGCCGAAAGGACAAATACACAGATCCGTATTTCGGCAAGCAATATAAAAACGCTGTTTATAATGGTGATGGTGGTGCAAGAGAAGTTTTTACCATGTCTTTTCAGCATGTTCTGCGCGGGGAAGATAGACCATTTGAGGGCCAACCAAATGATTGGCTTCATAGATTAAAAACGCAACAAGGTGGGCATGGTCAGGAAATTATTAACTTGGTGCTTGGGCTTTTAACGGGGATGTAGATGATCCATAGTTTGGATTATACGGGTATTGATATTTTGTGGGATGATGAGGCTGGAACGATTACTTCAGTCAAAAGCCCTAGCTATGCTCAAAAACTTGCTGAAGGCATGATCGGCCAGTTTAAGTTTGGTAATATTGCCCCCGCACCCGACCGCCCCTTTTTTGTCCAAATTAAAAATGACCCGCTCAAAAACTCTGCTGAATTCTTAGCCTGCCTTTGTGCTGGTAATACCGAGAGTCACAAGCGATGGAATTGGTGGAAACTCCCACCAAGTTTAAACTGGGATATGGTCACACCGTTGATTGAATATCTGCCTGAATCCGAGTTTGACCCAGAGGTCGATTACTAATTCGTAAGACCAATCCAAAAAACCGCGCAGGATGCCCGCTGGTGCGTTTTGCGGTTTTTTGGCTGCCCAAATACCCAAAGTAAAATTAACGCTTGAATTAACGCGGTTTGGACGGGATTGTGGCGATTCTAAACTCCCCTTCGCCCACCCGTTCGCCGATGGAGCCGCGCCATGACCGAAATCACCCAAATCACCGTCAATGACGAACAGGTTCTGACCGCCCTCCGTAACCTTGCCGCCAAGGGGGTGAATATGCAGCCGCTGTTCAGAGACATCGGCGAGACCCTGATGGAATCGACCAAACAGCGGTTCGAGACCAGCACCGCGCCCGATGGCTCGCGCTGGGCTGCCAATTCAGCGGTGACCATTGCCGCCCAGCTGGCGAACCATTCCAAAACCCGTAACAAGAATGGTTCGCTGTCAGCCAAGGGTCGCTTGATTGTGGCCAATAAAAAGCCACTGGTCTCATCGGGGGTCATGGCCGATACGATCCGCTATGCCGCGAGTGGTGATGGAGTCAGCATCGGCACCAATCGCTTCAGCAGCGAAATTACCGGCGGCGCGGCGGTCTTGCAGTTTGGCACAGGCCGTGCGGGTCGCGGCGGAGCGGTGACCATTCCGGCGCGGCCCTTCCTTGGATTTTCGGAATCCGACAAGACCGAGGTGATGGCGATCATCCACCATTATCTGGCTGTCGCGTAGTTTTTACTGTTTTTTTTGTCAAATATTTGAAAAGAATCCAGGCAAAATTCTGGGTTAACACTGGTCTATGACCAGAAAAACACCACAATTGGCGGTTGGCTCTTACCTTCTCGACGCATCCAAAGCGGTTGCAGCGGCGGCAGAGCAAACCAATTCCCCGAATCAAGTCCGTATCTTTCCGGCTGGGGCTTTCCGTGCGGACGATGGTCGCCCGCAGGGAATCGCCGCCTGGGTCTGCGACAAGGGTGATGCCAATCGGATTATTGCCGCCTTTGATGTTCAAACCGACGATCTGCTGATTGATTACGACCATGCCTGGTACAAAAACCAGACTGGCAAAACCACCGACAAGGTGGTGGCGGCGGGCTGGATCACGGCCATGGAATGGCGGGACGGTGATGCCGATGCCGGTGGTGGACTGTGGGCGACGGTCGAATGGACACCGGTTGCCGCGGCCCATATTCAAAACCGCGAATATCGGCATATCTCGCCGGTCTTTGGCTATGACCCGAAGACTGGTCATGTCATGACGCTCGCGCCCTGTGCCTTGACCAACCATCCGGCGATTGATGGTCTGGTCGATCTGGCGGCGGCGAGTGCGCAATATTTTCTCAACAAACCAACGGAGGTCTGTGCGGCTATGGATGAATTAATTCAACAGATGCGGTGGATGCTCAATCTGCCGGTTGCAGCAACCAAGGAGGAGATTGTTGCTGAACTCGAAAAGCTGATCAGCCAGCTCAAGGCTGAAGACACAGCGGCGGTGGCGATGCAGGTGGCCGCCTTGACCGGCCATTTGGAATCGCTGCACACCGCAGCGGCTGCCAATGACCCGAAGCAGTTTGTGCCGGTGTCGCAGCTCGAGGCCTTGCAAAAACAGGTCACCAGCCTGACCGCAGCGGCTCAAACCGCCGAGGTGCAAAAGCTTGTCGCTGCCGCCAAGGCCGAGGGCAAGATCGTTGCCGCGAACGAGAAGTGGGCGAATGATTTGGGGATGTCGAACCTGGCCGCGCTGCAAGAATTTATCAAGACCGCACCGGTGGTGGTGGCCCTCGGCTCAACCCAGACCGGCGGAGTGGCTCCGACCGGAGCCGCTGCGTCCGGCGATGCGGCGGTGGATGCCAAGGCCATTTCGGTCGCGGCCACGGCCTATCAAAACAAGCTGGCTGCTGATGGAATCGTCATCGATTCCGCCGCTGCCGTTCGTCATGTAACCAAGGGAGTATCAAATGGCTAATCAAGGATTGATTAAAAACTACACGGCAGATGGCGCCATCCCCGCCAGTTCGATTGTCAAGTTGACCGCCAACCGCAAGGTGGCGATTGCGACCGCAGTGACCGACGCTTTGCTGGCGGTCAATGAATCGCTCGATGTGGTCGATGGCGAATCGGTCGATGTGATTTTGAACGGCACCGCAAATGTCAAGTTTGGTGGCGCGGTGGCCCGTGGTCAGCCGGTGACCAGCAATGCCGCGGGCCAAGGCGTCTATGCCAATCCAGCCCAGGGTGCCAATAACCGCATCATCGGTTTTGCCCTGGAAACTGTGGTCGCGGGCGACATTGCCCCGGTGCAGCTCGCGCCTGGCCAGATTCAAGGCTAATCGATTTCAACCTCTAAGATAAGGATATGAATATGGCTACGACACCCTTTTCGATCAATCCCGAACTCACCGCAATTGCCATCGCATTCCAGAATCCCGATTCGGTTCTGATTGCCGATTCGGTCTTGCCGCGCACCCCGGTCAGCAAAAAATTCAGTTGGACTAAAACCGATGTGGCACAGGGATTCACCGTTCCCGATACGGCCGTTGGTCGTAAATCGGCCCCAAATCAGGTCGATTTAAAGTCCACGAGTCAAAGCGCGGAATGTGTGGACTATGCTTTGGACGATGCGGTACCCAATGCCGATATTCAGGCCGACAATATGGGTGTCGATCCGCTGGGCAAGGCGGTGATGGGAATTGCCAATTACCTGAAACTTTCGCGCGAAGTGCGGGTTGCGGGTATGGTTTTTAATACCGCCAACTACGCCGCTAATCAGACCGCGACTCTGGCCGGCAATGACCAGTGGTCGAATGCCGCCAGCGATCCGATTGCGGCGATCAAGGACTATTTCGATTCGATGCTGATTCGTCCCAATATCGGTATCTTGGGTCAGACGACCTGGTCGAAGATCAGCCGTCACCCCAAAATTGTTCAGGCGATTTACAAGACCAATCAGGGTGCGGGGGTCGTGACCCGTCAAGCCTTTGCCGAACTGTTTGAACTGCAAGAACTCTATGTCGGCAGCAGTTTCGTCAATATCAAGGCCCCGGGTCAAAACCCCACCTTCAATCGCGTCTGGGGCAACCATGCCGCCTTTCTTTATCGGGATCGGGTTGCCGGAACCCAAACCGGTGTGACCTTTGGTTTTACCGGTCAATTCGGCGAGGTTATCGCCGGTTCGATGGAGGATCGCGATGTCGGGATGCGCGGCGGGATCAGGGTTCGGGTCGGCGAATCGTTAAAGGAGATTATCTGCTCGCCCGAATGCGGATTCTATTTTCAAAATGCCGTCGCAGCTTAAGGGGGGATTCCAATCATGGCAGAAAATACACAAACCACAGTTGCGACCCCGCCCGCATCAAAGAAGCCAGCTGGTGACAAGGCAAGCTATCAGGTCTTGACACCGATTGATTACAACGGGGCGCATTATCAGATCGATGACACGATCGATCTGCCGCTCAAGGATGCGACGCCGCTGCTTAATCTTGCGGCCATTGCGGAACTGTCTGCGGAGTCCAAATAATGGCCTATGCCACCCCGTTGGATTTGCTCAAACGGATCGATGCGGATGATCTCGCGCGGCTGTGTGACCGTGCGACTCCCCGCACCATCGATGGTGATTCCCTGTCGGGGTGGCTGCACAGCGGCGCGGTCGCAGCCAAGACCAGTGCAGCAGCTTTAACGGCGGCGGCAGCGGTGATTGATGCCGCGATTAATGATGCCGATGCCGAGATTAATGGCTGGCTGGCCGCCCGCTATCCGACTCCGCTGTCCAATCCGCCGCTGCTGATTAAGCGATTTGCGGTCGAGATCGCAGTCTATCAACTGCACCGCGGCAATGTCACCGAAGCGGTGGAGAATCGCTATAAACACACCGTCGAATCGCTGAAGGAGATCAGCAGAGGGCGGATGAGCCTGGCCAGCGATTACCCGGTCGTCTCGAGCGGCGGGGCGATGGGGGCGGTGCAGCACAGTCAGGCGCGATTGACGCGGGTGCAATCATCGCCGCGCGTCTTTGGTGGCGGGGCTGGATCATGATTATGAATGCCCTGAATGCTGTGAAGGCCCTGTTGCAGGATAAAAAAATCTCTGCTGTTTGCCGTAGCGTGCAGCTGGTGCCAGAACGCTCGAATGACGATCTGCTCAAGCAGCTATCGCAGGATACACCGGCGGTTTGGCTGTCGTTCCTGAAGGCGGAGATCAGCCCAGAATTTACAGCCAAGCTGGTTTTTGAAGTGATGGTTGTCACCAGGGATAATTCGCTGGAATCGACGGGCGGAATGATCGGTCTTTTTGACCTGACCGATGCGGTGATCGCCGTCCTTAATCGCGGTTCAAAGGATGGATTCTCCTTCCTTGTCTCTGGGGCTACCGCTCTGCGCGGCGAGTCCTTTGCCCAAAATGGCCTGGCGGTCAATTCGGTGATTGTGACCACGGTCAGCAAGCACGATTCGGCGGTCAATCTAGACAAACTTGAAGGCTTCGCGGTGAAGCTGGAAGACCCAATAACCCCAAACCCCGAGGTTGAAAATGCTTAAAGCCATCAAAATCAGCGAAGGCGTTCGCGTCCGTCACGAGAATGGTGAACTGGCCAAGGACGGCGATCTGGTCGAGGAAAATAGTTACTGGCTGCGTCGTTTTGCCGATGGCGATGTCGCCCTGCGCGACCCCGAGCCAGAGGCAGTAATTAAGACGGCCAAGCCAGCCGCCGCCGCTTCAACCGAGAAGAAGGAGTAACCCACCATGCCCGATAATATGACCTTTCGCACCATTCCCAGCAACTGGCGCGTGCCGGGGAGTTATTTGGAAATCGATAACAGCCGCGCCATGGCAGGTCTGCCCAATCCGACAAGGCGCATTCTGCTGATCGGGCAGCGGCTGGCGAGCGGAACCATCCAAAAATCTACCCTGACCCAAATCACCCGTCCGACCGACGGTGCGACCTATTTTGGTCGCGGATCCATTCTGGCGGGGATGGTTGCGGCCACTGTAAAGGTCAATCCGACCACCGAATGCTGGGCGATTGCGCTGGACGACATTACCCCGGCGGGCGGTTTTGCGACCAAGGTCTTGACCGTCACTGGCACCGCCACCGAATCCGGTACTATCGCCATGGTGGTGGCAGGGGTGCGGTTAACGGTCGGAGTCACCAACACCCAAACCGCAGCCAATATTGCCACGGCGATTGCCGCGGCGATTAACGGCAATGGCGATCTGCCAGTCACCGCCACCGTGGCCAATGCGATAGTGACCATCACCGCAAGAATGAGCGGAGAGGTCGGCAATGATATTGATGTCCGCTGGAATTACTATACCGGCGAATCCCTGCCGGCTGGCATTACCCTGGCGGTGGTGGCGACCAATGTTAATGGCGGCAATCCGTCACTGCTCGATGCGATTGCGGCGATCAGTAATAACAGCTTTACGACGATTGCCATGGCCTATTCCGATGTCGCTAACATGACGGCGATGGAGGCTGAACTGGTCGGTCGCTGGGGCGGTTTGGACATGCGCAGCGGCCATGTCTTTACCGCGCGATACGGCACGGCGGCGACGCTTCAGGCTTACGGGGCGGCGCGGAACTCGCCACATTCGACGGTTTTTGGGCTGAATGGCTGCCCGACTCCGCCGTGGATCGTCGCGGCGCAGGCGGCAGCAGCGGCCGAGTTCAGCGGCGGCAATGATCCGGCGATTCCCTTCCATGGGCTGGTTCTGCCCGATGTGCTGGCTCCGCTCGAGCGGCAACGATTTACCAATACCGAGCGGAACAATCTGCTGTTCGATGGAATCAGCACTATCATCTTTGACCAGAGCGGCGTGGCGGCGATTGAACAGGTAATTACGACCTATCAGACCAATTCAAGTGGGGTTGAAGACCTGTCCTTGCTCAAACTCAACACCAAATGGACGCTTGATTACATTCGCCAAACCTTTAAGGCGGCGATTGCCCGCGACTATCCGAATGCTAAATTGGCAGGGGATGATGTGCTGGATCAATTGCAGGAAGGTCAGGCGGTGGCCACCCCGCGACTGATCCGTGACACCTTGATTGGCGAGGCGGTCAAGCTCCAGCGGATCGGCCTCATCGAGGATATGGAGGGCTTCAAGAAGGGCATTATCGTCAAACGCAGCGACGCCGATCCTGATCGCGTCAATGTGATTCTGGCCCCCAATGTCGTCAATCAGTTTGAAGTCTTGGCGGCTTCAATCCAATTCAAGATTTAAGGAAGGGATATAAAAATGCCACAGATTACCGCAAAAGGCACGATCACCCTGGCGGGCAAGGTGATTAATAATAAAGAAGGCGAGTTTGATCTCGATATTGGCTCGCCCGAACGAAAGATGGTGAAGGGGGCAAATGGTCCGGTTGGTCATACCGAAACCCCGACCACCCCCTTTGTCGAATTCACCGCCTATGACACCAGCCAGACCAGCCTTGACGAATTGGGCAAGATGGTCGATGTCACCCTGTCGATCCGCACCGATACCGGCAAGAGTTATGTCATGACCAATGCCGTCTCGGCCAAGCCGGTCGGAATGAAGAAGGGCGAAATCGCCCTCCGTTTTGAAGCCATGAAATGTAACGAGGTAAAATAAATGTCCAAATCCGAAATCAAAATCCCGCTGAAGACTCCGATCAATCTGGAGGACACTGCGACCAAGACTGTCACCAAAATCACCGAGATCGTTTTGCGCCGCCCGACGGCGGGGGATATGCGCCATTATCGCCTTACCCCGGATCGCCCGCTCGACGGCAATCTTACCTTTGCCGAAATCTTGAGCGGCCAGCCCGCGGTCATCATCGATAAGCTCGATTTTGAAGATGCTGCGGCGGTCTTGGAGGCGGTGGATGGTTTTTTGAAACCTTTCCTGCGGACTGGCAAAACCTCGTCGGAGACCTAGGTTTCGTCTTCCACTATCCGCCCTCGGAACTTTGGGCAATGACGGCGGATGATTTGCTCTTTTGGCACGAACAGGCAGTGCGGCTGATGCGCCTGAAAAATGGAGAATAAGATGATCGGTGCTTTGGAACTTGGCATATCGTTAAAACTCTATGATCAGTTCAGCGGCGGAATCGGCAGGGCCGCATCAGCGGTCGAGGGTCTCGCGGCAAAATCCCGCGCCATGAGCGAGGCCTTCGGTCGCACCGGCCGCGGCCTGCTGGCCCAAAGCAGCTTCGCCGTCGCCGCGATCCAATCCCCAGTTGCCGCCTTTGCCGATTTGGAAGATGCATCGCTGCGGCTTAAATCCACCATGCTTCAATCTGATGGTTCAACCGGTCTTTTTGGTCAGGTCAATGATATGGCGGTCAAGTTGGGGAATGTCATGCCCGGCACCACGGCTGATTTTCTCAACATGGCGGCGGCGTTAAAGAGTCAGGGAATCAGCGACGATTCAATCCTGGGTGGAGTCGGGGCAGCGACCGCCAACCTCGCCGTTCTGATGAAGCAGGCACCGGCCGACATGGCCATCGGTGTTGCAAAGCTCAAAACCAGAATGGGCATTGCCGATCAGGATATGCTAAAGTTCATGGACACAATTCAACGCACCTATTTCTTGGGCGTTCAAACCACCGAAATGATGCATGGGCTGGGCAAGGCTGGCATGTCGCTCAAGACCATCGGAATGCAGGGGCTCGATGTTGGCAATGCCGTCGCGCCCCTGATGGCCATGGCGATCCGCAATAACATGACTGGCGAAACCGCTGGCACGGCATTCGGTTCGATTGTCAAACAGATGGTCGATTCCAAGAAGATGGCGGCTGCCAACAGGAGTCTGAAAGGAGAGGGAATCGAACCGCTTAAGTTCACCGATATCAAGGGCAATTTTGCCGGTTTCGAGAATATGGTCGCCCAGCTCGACAAGTTAAAAGGATTGAAGGCCGAAAAGCTAACCGCCGTGATCAAGGACATGTTTGGCACTGGCGACGACGGCGGGCTGGCGGCGGTCATTGTCAAGGAGGGCATGGCGGGTTACCAAAAAATGATTGCCGACATGAAGGCACAGGCAGATTTACAAACCCGTGTTAACATTCAGCTGGGGTCGTTGCGCAATGTCTGGGATGCGGCCAGCGGTACCTTTGTCAATGCCCTCGCCTTTATTGGCCAATCGATGGGCGATGATCTTAAATTGCTGGCGGGATGGTTCGGCAATCTGTCGGCAGGCATGTCAAAATTTGCCCAAGAATTTCCCTCATACAGCAAATGGATCAGTCGTGGTGCAATGGTTTTTATTGGCATAACCGCAGTTGGTGGCGGCTTGGCTCTGGCCATGAGTGGACTCCTTAAAATTGCCACCCCGCTGATTGGTGTCTTCACCAAACTCTGGGGCGCGGGCAATAAAAGTGCGGTCGCCAATTCGATGTCCATGGCCAATGCCCAGAAGGTCTTTGTAATTAACTGGCCACCCAGCATGGGCGGCGCGGGAATGGTCGGCGGCAAAAAGATGGTCGGCGGCCGCGCGGGGATGGTCGGCGGCGGTGAGGGAATGGTCGGCGGCAAAAAGATGGTCGGCGGCGGTGAGGGAATGGTCGGCGGCGGCATGGCCGATGCCATGGCCAACAGCCCGAGCGGGAAGCTCGGTAAGATGGCAAGAATGAAGAACGCTGTTTTAAATAAAGGATCGTTAATCGGTACCGGCGCGGTAATTGCCGGGGGATTAGCGGTTAATCAATTTACGACCGAAGGCAGTACTGCCAATAAAATCGGCAATACAGCGGTTGGTTATGGCTCGGCGGCCTTGATGGGTGGGCAGATGGGGGCAATGGTGGGCAGCATTGTGCCGGGCCTCGGAACTGCAATCGGCGGGGCAGTCGGGGCTGGTCTTGGATTAGCTTTTAAAGGAATCTCCGATTACATGGAATCCCGCGCCGCCGCCGAGAAAAACCAAGCCACAAATAATAAGATGGCGGGAGGTGGTGAGCGCGGCAAGGTCGATGTCAAAATCTCGGTCGATCAGGACGGCAAGGTCAATCGCGTTCATACCCGCTCGGCTGAAGAAGCGATGGCCTATGACGGGTTGGCCATGGGTTACATGTAATGCCCTGGCAAGATGATCTTTACAACGCCAGTTTTCGCGGTGTGCCATTTGTGGTTAAGGCGGCCCCGACCACCATTGGTCGCCGCACCGTCACCCATGAATTCCCGAACCGCCCCGAAGTCACGGTCGAGGACATGGGTGTCCTTCCCGACCGCTTTACGGTCGAGGCCTTCGTCATTGGCCCGCAGTACTTGCAGGCGCGCGATAATCTGATCGCCGAGCTTAAAATCAAGGGCCCCGGTGCCTTGATCCATCCTTACTATGGTCGGCGGCTGGTGGTCTTGACCGCGCCGGTAAAGATTAACGAATCGGTGGCCGAGGGTGGGATGGCGACATTCAGCCTTGAATTTACCGAGGTCGGCGAATCCCCGGCCATTGCCACCGATTCCAGCGTTCTTGCCCAGATGGCCGCCGACGATGCTGACCTGGCCGCCGAGATGGAATTTGTCGCCCGATACAAGGCCGCGCTGGTCAAGTCCAACAGTTTTACCCTGCAAGACATTATGAATCTGGTGCAACAGTTTGTCGATCAGATCGTCAATATGGTCGAGGGGTTTCTTTCCTTCATCGATGACATTGTCAATTTTGTCCAATCGATGGTCGATCTGGTTAACAGACTCGCCGATTTGATTGCCCTGCCCGGGGCCCTGCTGCAAGAACTTCAGGGTGCGCTGGGGCAGATCATGGGTCTGGCTGGCACCCTGACCGCCGCCTTTGACAGCTACGGCGGTCTGTTTGATTACAGCACCGACCAGCCGCCCAATTCATCGGCAACCCCTGCCGCCAGCGATGCCATCTGTGACTATATCCAGCAAGCCGCCCTGATCAACGCATCGCGGCTGGTCACCAGCGATGGATTTACCGCCGAGATCAAGGGCAGTAAAGACCTGATTAAGATTCGCAACGAACTGTCAAATCGGCTGGGCGATCAGGCGGCGGCGGCCGAGACTCCGCAGCTCTATCAGGCGATGATCGGGCTTCGCGCCGCGCTGGTCGATGATCTGACTCAGCGGGCGATTTTAAAACCCGACTATCGGGAATTGGCCCTTGGTGATTCGACCACCGCCCTCGGGCTTGCCTATCGGTTATACGACGATTTGGCGCGGGAGCAAGAGATCATCAGCCTCAACCGCACCATTATGAATCCCCTGATGGTGCCAGCGGCGATTCCGCTCGAGGTCTTGGGTCGATAACTGGATTTTTGTCAAATATTTGACAAGAAAACAGGCAAATCGCTGTGGCAGGGTTAATCATGACTGATAAAACCAGCAATCCAATCGAGCTTAAAATCGGGCCTGACCGTTACCTCGGTTGGCAATCGATGCGCGTCAGCCGCTCGATTGAAACCATGGCCGGCAGCTTCAGCCTCGATGTAACCGACTATTGGTCGCAGGGCGGTGGTGGAGCCATCACCGGCAAGCCGATCCTGCCCGGCGACGCTTGCCAGGTTCTGCTTCATGGCCAGCCGGTCATCACCGGTTTTGTCGATGAAGCCGCCATCGATTACGACAGCAATTCCCACCGCACCAAAATCAGCGGCCGCGACAAGACCATGGACATTGTCGATTGTTCGCTGCGCCATCCGCCCGGGCAGTGGAACAATAAAAAACTCGACGAACTGGCGATGCATCTGGTGCATCACCACGGGATTAAACTGGTGGTGCAGGCCGATGATGTCGGCAAGCCCTTTGACACGATTATGGTGCAGACGGGCGAGACCATGTTTGCCTTCCTCGACCGCGCGGCGCGGAGTCGCGGTTTGATGTTCAGCTCGACCCCTGACGGCGATTTGTTGCTGACGACTCCGGGGCAAATTACCCTGACCGATCATTTGGTCGAGGGGGTCAATATCAAGGCGGCGCGGGCGCAGTTCAGCCATAAAGACCGTTATTCCGAGATTCGCGTGATTGGCCAGACCAGGCTCGAGGGCGATGGTGATTCCGACTATGCCAGCCCATCGGTGGTGGTGCGCGACCCGTCCATCACCCGTTATCGCCCGCTGGTCATTCATTCCGAAATCAGCGGCACAACCGTCGATTTTAAGGCCCGCGCCGAGTGGGAGGTTATGGTTCGCGCCGCTCGCGGTTCCAAGGGTTCAATCACGGTGCAGGGTTGGACGGATCAATCGGGGAAGATTTGGCAGCCCGGGCGGATTGTCACCGTCACCAGCCCATCGATCTATCTCGACCGCGCCAAGATGCTGATCGTCGGCTGTGATTACAGTCAAGACTTGAGCGGCGGCAGCTTGACTGAACTGTCGATCTGCCCGCCCGCCGCCTTTGTCGAACTGGGCAGCAGTTCCAAGCGCAAATCCCGCCAGCCAATACCGGCTAGCAAGGTCTTTGGCACCAGCAAAAGCCGCGCCGAGCGACTCCGTGCCGAATCGGTCAGCGATTGGAGTGACCTGTAATGGTTCCAAACTTAACGCGATTCTTAACGCCTTTGAACCTCGCAATCCGCCGTACCGTTGCGCGGGGAATCGTCCTGTCGATGATTGACACGACCAAGGTAGCGACCGCGCAGGTAAGGCTGCTCGATGATCAATTGCAGGATGGGGTAGAGGTGCTTAACCAATATGGTTTCAGTTCTGTGCCGGCTGGCCAGGCCGAGTGTCTCTGTTTTGCCGTCGGCGGCGATTCCAACCATCGGATTATGGTCGCGGTCTGCGACCGCAAGAATCGCTTTAAGGCCTTGCTGCCGGGCGAAGCTGTAGTTTACGACAATCAGGGGCAGAAAATCCACCTGCGCCGCAGCGGGCTGGAGATTATCACCACCAAACCCATCACCGTTAATGGCCAGTCGCTCGAGGTCACCGCCACCGCCAAGGTCAAGGTTGCGACTGCGGATTATCAGGTCGAATCCCCAACCGTTAAATTCACGACCGCAAACGCTGTTTTTACCGGCCAATTAACGGCGGCAAATATCGCCGCAGGTTCGATCACCGCTGCCCCCGCCGCCGGTTCGCCCGCTGGTGCGGTGGCCGATGTCTCTGACAGCGAAGGAACACTCCGCGCCCTGCGTGCGCGGGTGACTGCGCTGGAATCGGCCTTTAATGCCCATACCCATGTGGCCAATGGCAATGGCTCGGCCACCTCAACCCCCAACCGGACGGTCTAGCCATGGTTGACCTAGCCCTCATCGATGGAGATCTGGCAATCATCAACGGCGATTTGGCGGTCGATGACGGCATTGCCACCGCCATAGTTTTGTCCCTGTTCAGCGACCGCCGCGCCAGCCCCGCCGAACTGATGGCATTTGCCCGCGGCAGTATCGTCAGCGACGATCCGCGCGGCTGGCCGCTCGAGACGGTAGCCGGTGAAACCCCTCGTCGTTTTGGTTCGCGGATTTGGCTTTTAACCCGCGACAAGCAAACCGACGAGACTCGCCGCGCCGTCATCGATGCAGCGGCGGAGGCTCTGGCCTGGTTAAAATCCGAGCGGCTGGTCAAGGCCGTTGCGGTCGATGGGGTTTGGCGGCGACCGGAATTGCTTGAACTGACCGTCACCGTCACCCGAACCGATGGTGTAACCCAATCCTATTTCTATTCCGCGGGAGGCAAGAATGTTTAACCGCCCAAGCCTGGCCGAGCTTGTTAAGCAATCCGAAACCGACTTGACCGTTAACTTCCCGAACAGCGCGGCGCGGCAACGCGGCACTCTGCTGAACGCCCTGGCGCGAGTCATGGCGGGACTGGCGCATGGGCTTTATGGCTTCATCCAATGGATATTTAAACAGCTTTGGCTCGATACGGCCGAATCGGAATCGCTTAATCGTCACGGCGGAATCTATGGGATTTACCGCCGTCCCGCCGCCTTCGCCAGTGGTGCTGTGACCATCACCGCCGATTCGGGAACGGTAATCCCCAAGGATTTGATTCTGCAAACCGCGACCGGCATTCAGTTCAAGACCACCGCTGAAGTCACGGTCATTGGAATAGCTCCCGCCGCCGTAACCGTGATTGCGGTTAAGTCCGGAACCGCCAGCAATATCGGTGGCGGCTGGAAATTGACGGCGGCAATTCCGATTGCCGGCTTGCGGTCGCTCGATACGGCAGCCGATGGTATCGGCGGTGGCGGCGAAACCGAAACCGACGATGATCTGCGGGCGCGAATTCTCCGCCGCTTGCGGACTCCGCCACAGGCTGGCTCGGTCAACGATATTGAAGGCTGGGCCTTGAATCTGCCGGTGGTGATGAAGGCCTGGGTGCGGCGTAATCTCGATGCCTCGGCCAATGGCTATTATCAAATTGTACTGTATTTTACCGTCGCCGGTGCGGGCGGAGTCCCGAACCTGCCAACCGCCGCCAATATTGCCACCGTCAAGGCGGCCCTCGCGCCAAAACTGCCGGCGACCGTCAATCCGATTGTCGCCGCGCCGATGCCCTTGCCGATTATTTTGCGGCTGCGAATCACCGCCAGTCCAGCGATTAAAACCAATATCAATGAGGCCTATAAATCCTTTGTCGCCAGCGCGGCGGCGGTGGGCGATGGTGCGGGGGCTGGAACAATAACTCTGGCCAAAATCATTGAAACCATCAGCAGTCAGGCCGGATCAACCCCCTTCGTTGTCATCATCCCCGCCGCCGATATTGTCCCGCGATTCGGCGAGTACCCAATGGCCAGGGATGCGGAGTTTGTTCAATGATCGCGCCCCTTGATCTGATCAAATCGGCAAACCAGTTACTGCCCGCCGGCACCGCCCTGCCGCGCGATCCCGCCAGCCGATTCCAAAAGCTTCTGGTGGGATTGTTGGCGGGAATGGCGCGAATTAACGCCTTGATCGAGAGTCTGCTCGACCAATATATGCCCGATTCGGCCACCGACTGGCTCGAGGACTGGGAACGGCAGCTTGAATTGAGCGGCGGCGGTTCTGTCGCAGCACGGCGGGCCGCGGTGCTGATTAAACTGGGCGGTAATTACCTCCAGACTCTCGATGATTACCGTACCCTCGCGGCGAAGTTCGACCCGCGAATCACCGTGGTCGATTGCCAATGGGCAGACTGCACCAGCCCCTGCAATGTGCCGATTAACGCCTGGCCCTGGCCATTGGTGCTGGTCGTGACTCTGCCCTGGGCGGCAAATGACCCACAAGCGATGGCGGTGGTCAGCAACCTGCGCGGCGCGGCGGCAGCCCAGGTTTATCTATCGTTCATTTATAACGGAGGGGTTTAATGCAGCGAATCAACACACCGAACAAAGACCCGAATCGCTTTGGTGCGGGCAAACATGGTTTCAGGCTCGGCGATCCATCGCGGGGCGAGCGACCGACCGAAACCTCGCCCGAGATTTGGAACGCGGTGCAAGAAGAACTGGCGGGCGCGGTTGAATCCTCCGGCCAAAACCTTGATGGTGCCAAATACGACCAGCTTACCACCGCGATTCGGATTTTTGCCGGGGCCAGCCAAAAGTTCTTCCGTCCGCTGGCGGGAGCGACCGCCGCGACCTTTGGCATTGATTTCAGCGATGCCAATAAAATCCCGCCGGGGATTCTGTCCGTCGATACCACGACTCGCGAAGCCGTTGTCAACCTCCCCCGGGCCAGTGTGGCTTGGAATCTGCCCTATCCGCTCAAGTACCGCATCGTCAAAACCGTGGACGATAATCTGGTCAAGGTATCGGCAAATTCCGCCGACGCGATTCTTGGCGCAACCGGCACCGACCTTTGGCTCGCCGGAGCGGGGGATTTTGTCGAACTGACCGCCATCGCCACCAGCGCAACCACCGGCCAGTGGTTCGTCAGCGACCGGTCAAATCAAACCCCGATTGGTCAAATCCAATTCATGGCCCGCGACTCCGCCCCGCCTGGTTGGATAAATCTCAATGAATCCTGGATCGGGCCCGCTGGCACGGGTTGGACTCTAACCAGCAACACCAACGGCTATACCGGCGCGCAGTACCGCGCCCTGTTCATGACTCTGTTCAGTCGTGGCCTCGTTTCCCTTTATGGTTCAGGTTACGAACTCTATGTCGGTTCCAGTAATTCGTCCTATACCAATAGGGGCCATAGTTCCGCCGCCGACTGGTGGAGTGCCGGCAATGCCGTGCTGCCCCTGCCCAAAATCGCTGGCCGAGTCTTGGCCGCTGCGGGCAGCGGCTCTGGTCTCACCAACCGCAGTCGCGGTGAGATAACGGGGGAGGAGACACATACTCTGACATCAGATGAACAGGCGACGATGAGAATCGCCCTTCGCGGCTGGATGAATTTAAACGCGGGAAAAAAATTCCTTGCGGCGTCAAGTAATAACGGCACTGTGTCAGGTTTTGACCAATCCGCTATTGATACCATCAACCAAGCAATCGCAGTCGGAGGCGGAGAATCGCACAACAACATGCAGCCGACGGCCTTTGAAAACGCTTACATCCGTTATTTGGAATAGGAGCCAAAATGAAACAGTTCATCCACCATCCCGACGGCTATGTAATCATTATTAACGGCCAGACCCGCGTGCAGATGAGTCAGCCCGAATTTGCCACCGCCGCCACCGCCCTGACCATGACCGCATTGCCGAGCCTGCCCGCCGGTCAAACCAGCCGCCGTTACGACGAAGATGCGGGGCTTCACTGCGTCAGCAACGGAATGAGCCAATCAGCCCCCGAAGGCGTTGCCTATCCTGATGCGACATTTGCGGGTTACATCGAGGCAGCAGATCGTCTGCTCGCCCACCAGACCGCCGCCCGCACCGCCGCCGCTGAACCAGCCGCCGCCGCGCCAGCAGATTCCCCGCCTAGTTAGAGGCGGGGTTTGGGTGCTGAAACACCCAAACCGCGAGGTTCAATCTCGCATGATTTTATCACCCGCCACCCCGCGCGGGGCGGTTCTTTATAGGGAATAAAAATGAAAGAGTCGATTCGTTGTTACAGTTGCAACAAACTTTTGGGTCTTGCAGAAAATGATTGCACAATCGAGATCAAGTGTAGTAGGTGTAAATCACTCAATTCAATCGTTCACCGAAACCCTCGAGGTTCCACTCAAAAGGAAATTCTCGATGGTCAATCACAGTCTCAGTAATCAAACTGATCAGGTTCAACCTTTAGCTTCGCTTGTCGCCTATGTTGGCGGCAAGCGGAAGCTGGCGGGCCAGATTGTTCCCGAAATTGAATCTCGCCCGCATAATATCTATATCGAGCCTTTTGCGGGCATGGCCTCGATATTCTTGGCTCGCCCACATCGTGCGAAGGTCGAGGTGATTAATGACCGCAGCGACGAGGTCTATAATTTCTACCGTGTGATTAAAAACCACCCGAGTGAATTTAGGCGGCAACTTGCCTATTCTTTGACTTCGCGCACCGAGTTTAAGGTCAGCATCGATCTTCATCCGGCTGGCCTGACGGATATTCAACGAGCGGTTCGGTTTTACTATTTGCAGAGAATGGGCTTTGCGGCCAAGACCAATACGCGCTCGATCGGTATTAATAAGGGTCGAGGCAAACAGGTGGGCAGTGATCGCTTCATGTCTTTGGTCGATTCGGTTCATTCTCGGCTCAAGGGTGTTTATATCGAAAATATGGACTGGCGCGACTGCTTGCGCTATTACGACTCGGCCTCGGCACTGTTTTATCTCGACCCGCCCTATTTTGGTTGCGAAGATTACTACAACACCCGTAAAGGAGAGCAGTTCTTCACCGAGGCCGATCATGCCGCTTTGGCCGAAACCTTGATGGGATTAAAGGGGGAGTGGATATTGTCGATTAACGATGTCCCGGAGATTAGGGAGCTATACTCCGGTCGGGCGTTAATCAAAGAGGTCACAACGCGATACACGATTAATCAGAACAGCGGTGACAGTATGGTCACCGAGCTTTTAATCCTCAAACCACGGTCTTAACATGCTCAGATTTCAGAAAGGGGGAGAGATTTCCAAAAAACTCCTCAGAGTTTTCCAAAAAATTCCGCGCGGTACAGCGTGGCAGCAAGCCCGCGAAGCGGACAGATTTCTTTTGACAATAACTATTTGATTTTAATAAATTATATTGACCGCTACTCGGGTTCATTGCCACGGCCTCCTCGCTTATGCGCCTTGCGGCGCGGCGAGGAGCCTCGCAATGACGAATATGGATAGTTATTGAAATTTAAACAAAATTTGGAATTCTCAAGGAAAGTCTGAAAAACACATTTTTGTGTCACTCTGAGCGTCGTCGCGCTTGACTTTGCGAATGCAAAGTCTTTAGCAAGACAAGCGAAGAGTCCAGAAAACTTAGCAATTACAATGATTTAAGTTTTTCTGGATTCTTCGCAAAGAACAGTTAGCCGAGCTAAAGCTCGGACTGTTCTAAGCTCAGAATGACAGGTTTGTAGTTTTTCAGACCTTCCTTAATGGCGATCATTGTCGAATTTGGTTCACTGTGCTAGAGATAAATAATTAAACCAATACCGAGGTGACCCATGTTACGAAACAAAATTACCGAGACCTATAAGGCAGCCATGCATAGTCGAGACCAGACGGCGGTTTCGGCGGTTCGTTTGATCATGGCGGCCTTAAAAGACAAGGATATCAACGCTCGCCCGCGGGGCATCGACCAGATTCCCGATGCCGAGATTCTGTCGATGCTGCAATCGATGATCAAGCAGCGGCGCGAATCGATCACTATGTACCAACAGGGCAAGCGCGATGATCTGGTGGCCAAGGAACAGTCAGAGATTGATATGATCGAGAAGTTCCTGCCGCAACAGATGGATGCGGCGGCCATGGCGGCGGCGGTTGACAGGGCCTGCGCAGCGGTTGGGGCAGCATCGATCAAGGACATGGGCAAGGTCATGAATCAATTGAAAGAATCCTATGCGGGCGAGATGGATTTTGCCGCGGCGGGTCAGTTGGTAAAGCAAAAACTCGGCGGCTAGCCTCCCGCTCAAGGGTTAGGCAATAGCCACACCGAGGTGGAATAGACCATGGCTAATTTTGGACCCGAGTTACTGGCGACTCTGCGCCAAAGGTTGCGCCTTTCGGCTGTGGTTGGGCGTCGGGTCAAGCTGGTCAAAAAGGGTCGCCAATATCAGGGACTCTGCCCCTTCCACAGCGAAAAGACCCCTAGCTTTTTTGTTAATGACGACAAGGAATTCTATCACTGTTTTGGCTGTGGCGCGCATGGCGATGTCATCGGCTTTGTCATGCATACCGAGGGTTTGAGTTTTCCCGAATCGGTCGAGCGACTGGCCGCCGAAGCCGGGGTTGAACTGCCCAAATCCGACCCGCGCAGCGAAGGCGAGGCGCAGAAACTCAACCGATTAAAACAGGTCACGGTTGCCGCGACCAAATGGTTTACGACTCAGCTGGCCCTGGCGGTGGGGGCACAGGCGCGGGGCTATCTGACCCAGCGCGGTGTCAGTGAAGCCATGAGGACTCGTTTTAAGTTGGGTTTTGCACCGGATACCTCGGGGGGCGAGCGATCACCGCTTAAATCCCATCTGCTCAAACAGGGTTTTAGCGAGGCCGAAATTATCGAGGCTGGCCTGGCGGTGCCACCATCGGAGGAGGGCCGCGCCAAGGACTCCTATGATCGATTTCGCAATCGGATTATTTTCCCCATCCATAATGGTCGCGGGGAGGTGATTGCCTTTGGTGGTCGCGCCCTTGGCGATCACATGCCAAAATATCTTAACTCGCCCGATACCCCCTTGTTTAGCAAGGGTAATCAGCTCTATGGCTATGATCTGGCGCGGGCCGGGGCAAAGAATGCCTCAGCCCTGGTGGTGGAGGGCTATCTCGATGTCATAGCCCTCCATCAGGCTGGATTTAACAGCGCGGTAGCCCCACTCGGCACCGCCTTGACCGAGCAGCAGCTTGGCCTGCTGTGGCGGATGAGTCCCGAACCGCTGCTCTGTTTTGATGGCGATTCGGCGGGGCAGAGGGCAGCCAACCGCGCCGCCTTCCGCGCCCTGGAACTGATCGAGCCGGGCCGCTCGCTGCGCTTTGTCGCCCTGCCCAATGGGCAAGACCCCGATGATCTGATGCGCAGCCCGAGCGGAATCACCGAATTAAAACAAAGAATTGAGAGGGCCATCCCGCTCTATATTCAAGTTTTTTCCGCCGAGAAGACATCCTCCCCCATCGATACCCCCGAACAGAAGGCCGATTTTTTAAAAAGACTGCGCGAGCGGCTGCGCGACATTACCAACCCCGACATCCGCAGCTATTACAAAACCGCCTTTGCCGAACTGGTCGAGGCCGAATTGCCACGGCAGGGTCAGGTGAACCCGGTTATGGGTCAGGTCATTGCCTTTAACCGCTATGTCCCGATTGCGCGGAACAAGAGGGCCTTTTTTGATCGCTACCCTTGGCGGAGATCGCCGCGACGGGAAGAGACTGCGCTTCAGGACTTTCCCTTTATCCATGACCGCCCAAATCGGTCTTTGCGCGAACTGGAACTGGATGTCACTCTGCTCTATCAGCCGCTGGTTGGTTTGATGATTCGTTTTCCGACCCTCGCCTCGGCCTATATGGAGTCCCTGTCGGATATGATCATCGCCGATTCAAGGCTTGACTCGCTGCGCCACAATGTAGTAGAGATTATCGCCCTGCAACCAGAATGCGAAGTGCAGGAAATGGATATGATGCTGCGGGATCGCAATCAGGGTGAGTTGATTAATCAAATATTTTCGCCGAACATCAGTCACACCATCATGTTTCTTGTCATGCAGATAACCAGCAGGAGCGAGAACCGCTTTGACAACCGCGAAATCGATATGGCCCGTTCTATTGTAAAGCTGCTCTTTAGCGAACTTCAGATGGCAAAGGATCACGAACAACGAAGTCTTTGGGCAGCCGCGGCAAATACCGAGAATATTAGCGAGGCCTGGGATAGGATTAAGGCCAGCTATTCGGACGAAAAAACAGCCTTCGACGGTCAAACAAATGAATCGAGCAGCGAGATTGGTGAGCAGATAGGTCACGATAGCTCGGAACAGAATGATTCGATTGAATAGCGCGACTCAAAGGAATAGGTCAAATTATGGCTTCAGGAACTGGACTCTTGGGGCATTATTAATGTTATGATTGGCCGAGCAACTCTGGCCATTGTTGATGGTTTTAACCTAAGAACTTTACACCCCACTGGACAGACAGGATAGACCGATGGTTCAAAAAAACGCGCCACAAACTTCAGATACAGCCAATGCTGCCGCGGGAGCCGAGGAGGTTGATGAACCCTTAGTCGATAGTGTCGCCGCAACGGTCAAGCGGCTGGTGGTGCGCGGCAAGGAACGGGGCTATGTCACCTATGACGAGCTCAATTTAGCCCTCTCGGCCGATCAGGTCAGTTCCGATCAGATTGAAGATGCCATGGCCATGCTGTCGGAACTCGGGGTCAATGTGATCGAGAGCGAGGAGGCGGAGGCTGGCGACTTGACCACCGCGGTTAGCGAAGATGCCGCAGAGCCGCGCGGAGCCTCGGTCGAGGAGGTGGAGGTTGGTCGTACCGATGATCCGGTGCGCATGTATCTACGGGAAATGGGCTCGGTCGAACTGCTCAGTCGCGAGGGCGAAATCGCCATTGCCAAGCGGATCGAGGCCGGTCACGAAATGATGATTCGCGGCATGTATGAATGCCCGACGACCCTGCAGACATTGGTCAATTGGTATGATGGGCTCGAGAAGGGCGACTTTGCCCTGCGCGAAGTGATCGATCTCGATGCCAGTTATAACCAGTCGGGCGGCGATGCCTCAGCCCTGCCCATGGAGGCCCTCGAACAGGCCGAGGGCGAGGCCGGTATCGAAGATGAATCGTTGGGCGATATGGATGGCGGCGATGGCGAAGGCGGCGAAGGCGGCGAAGGCGACGAGAATCAAGTATCCTTGGTGGCGATGGAAATCGCTCTGCGCCCGCAGGTGATGGAGACCATGGCGGCCATTGTTGAACACTATTCGCAGCTGGAGAAACTGCAAAAGAAACGCCTCGCCTTGATTATCAAGGGGGAGGAGCCGAACAGGGCGACCGAAAAGAAATATCAGGCCGCGCGGGCTGAGTTACTCGCCCATACCTTGAAGCTGCGTTTGAACCCGCTGCGCATCGATGCCCTGGTGACCGAGATCAATGCCCTGGGGAAAAAGCTGATGCAGCTCGAGGGCAAGATCATGCGGATGGCAGAAACATCTGGGGTCAGCCGCGATCAGTTCCTCGCGCAATATGTTGGCCACGAGGTCGATCCGATCTGGCTGGAGACGGTCAATGTCCTTTCGCCCAAATGGGCCAAATTCGTCAGCCGTTATGGCGGGGAGGTGACGATCATCCGCGCCGAAATCATCGCCATTGCGACCGAGGCCAATCTGCCGATCAATGAACTGAACCGCATCATTCAAACCGTGCAGAAGGGCGAGCGCGAAGCTTCCCGCGCCAAGAAGGAAATGGTCGAGGCCAATCTGAGACTGGTTATTTCCATTGCTAAAAAATACACCAACCGCGGCTTGCAGTTTTTGGATTTGATTCAGGAGGGCAATATTGGCCTGATGAAGGCGGTCGATAAGTTTGAATATCGCCGCGGCTATAAGTTCTCGACCTATGCGACCTGGTGGATTCGCCAGGCCATTACCCGCTCGATTGCCGATCAGGCGCGGACGATCCGTATTCCCGTCCATATGATCGAGACCATCAATAAACTGGTGCGGACTTCGCGGCAGATGCTGAACGAGATCGGCCGCGAACCGACTCCCGAAGAACTGTCGGAAAAACTGATGATGCCGCTCGACAAGGTGCGCAAGGTGCTGAAGATTGCCAAGGAGCCGATCAGTTTGGAAACTCCGATTGGCGACGAGGAGGATTCGCACCTCGGCGACTTTATCGAGGATAAGAATGCAGTCCTGCCCATCGATGCGGCGATTCAATCCAACCTGCGCGAAACCACGACGCGAGTCCTGGC
>JASGCE010000299.1 GCA_030054295.1 Minisyncoccota bacterium | reverse complement strand
GCCAAGTTCTCGAAAAAAGATGCCGATATTTACCCCGAGTTCGAAAAATATATCAATGAATCGGCGATCATTGTCCGCAAGCTGCTGCTGGATACCCCGGTCGATCCGGTGCGCGGTAACTGGCGCGAATATAAGAATATTTTCGACCTGGTGATGAAGTACCGCAAGATTGGCAATCAATTCTATCGGATTGTCGATCTTCTGACCCAGAGTTCCTATGACTATCTGTCCAACTGGTTTGAATCGGATGTGACCAAGGCCATCTATGCCTATTATGCCTCGATTGGCACCTTTGCCGGGCCAAAGACGCCCGGTTCGGCCTATGTCATCATGCACCATATTATGGGCGAGCATGAGGGGGCAGGCGGATGGGGCTTTGTCCGTGGCGGTATGGGTGGAATTACTCAGGCCATTGCCGCCGAGGGCCGTGCCCACGGAATGCAGATCGAGGTAAACTCCGCCGTCAAGGAGATTTTGATCCACAAGGGTCGCGCGGTGGGGGTGGTGACGACCGATGGTCGCGAATATTATGCCAAGGTGGTTTCGGCCAATGTCAATGCCAAGACCCTGTTCCAAAAGATGGTCAAGGAATCGGAACTGCCCGCCGATTTTCTGCGCGAGATCAACAGTTATCGCACCTTCTCGACGGCCTTTAAGATGAATATTGCCTGCGAACAGCCGCCGCAATATGCCGCCTTCGATAAGAAGAAGGTCGGTTTTGACTATCCCACCTATGTTCATTTGGGGCCGGATATTGAATATCTCGAGCGGGCCTATGACGATGCCAAACATGGTTGGTATTCCAAGAATCCGTTCCTGACGCCGGTGGTGCCGACCATTGTCGATGATACTCTGGCGCCCAAGGGCAAGCATGTGGTCAATATTTTCGGCGGCCATGCCCCTTACAGCCTCAAGGATGGCGATTGGAATAAGGAACGCGACGGATTTATCAAGAATGCTCTGGGGGTCATGGATCGTTTTGCCCCGGGATTTTCGGATCAGATTATCGGGATGCAGGTGCTGTTGCCGCCGGATTTGGAGGAGAAGCTGGGCCTGCCGCTCGGTCATATTTTCCACGGCGAGTTGAACGCTGACCAGCTCTTCTTTACGCGGCCGGTGCCGGGCTTTGCTGATTACCGCGCCCCCATCTATGCCCTCTATCAGTGCGGCTCGAGTACCCATCCGGGCGGCGGGGTTTCGGGCATTCCCGGCCACAATGCCGCGCGGGAGATTCTCAAGGATTGGAAGAGGCTCCGTCGCGGGTAAGGCTTGGGTGGGTTTGGGTCAATGACGAGTTCGGTCTTGGTGGTTTTTTCGGGGGGGCAGGACAGTACCACCTGCCTCTATCTGGCGCGGCGCGACTATGGTCAGGTTCATGCTCTGACATTCGACTATGGTCAGCGCCATCGAATTGAGATTGAGGCCGCGCGAAAAATCGCCACCATGGCCGGCATTGCCAGCCACGAGGTGCTGGAGATTGGCGGGGAGATTCTGCGCTCGGTCAGTCCCCTCACCAGTAATCTTCCGCTGGAGCAATATACCGACCATGAATCGATGGTGGCGACCGTTGGCAATCGCGTCGAAGATACCTTTATTCCAATGCGTAACAGTCTGTTCTTGACCATTGCCTTTAACCGCGCGGTGGCTCTGGGCTGCGGCCTGATCATGACCGGAATCAGCGAGGCTGACAGTGCCAACTATCCCGACTGCACGATGGCCTTTAGGGATGCGATTGAGCGGATGGCCAATCAATCGCTGGGCTATCTCGACCAGCCGCATGATCCGCGGGTCATCAGGATTGTTGCGCCGCTGGTGACCTATTCCAAGGCGGCGACGGTTGAGTTGGCGGCGGGTTTGGAGGGTTGTTTTGCCGCACTGGCCTACAGTCACACCAGTTATGATGGCTGCTATCCGCCGACCGATATGAACCATGCGAATATTTTGCGGGCTAAGGGTTTTGCGGATGCCGGTTATGGCGATCCATTGGTTTTGCGGGCGGTCGCCGAGGGGTTGATGGACCTGCCGGTGACAAGCAATTATGACGGTTATCGCAAATTGATTTGGGGTTCTAGGGCATTTTTATGAATAACGGGATCATTATACCTCCCCTTCCTGCTTTAGGAAGGGG
>JASGCE010000086.1 GCA_030054295.1 Minisyncoccota bacterium | reverse complement strand
CCAAAACTTTAAAGGTTTTGAAGATGTCGAGATCGAACTCGGTCAGACGGTGGTCCTTGTCGGGCCCAATAATTCGGGCAAAACCACCGCCCTGCAAGCCCTGGCCTTGTGGAAAACCTCAGTAAACTATGGGCTGAGTATGAATAGGATAACAAAAAAGGGGAAATCTAGAATTGGAACTTTGTTTGTCCATAGAGAACTTGTTGATGTTCCTGTGCCATTGGCCGAATTACTTTGGCACAAATTACAATTTGTAGAAGTTAACAGTCGGAAAAAAATACCGATAACAATTGAGGTAGAGGGTTTCATACCTTATGGAAATTATCAACTGAAATGGAAACTTTCAATTGAAATAGTAAAAAATGATAATTTTTTAGCTTGTTTTTATAAATCTTCTTTTGATTCTAGCCTAGAAGATTTTATAAACTATCTGCGAAATTTAAAAATATCATTTTTGCCGCCTATGTCTGGCTTGACTTCAAACGAGGTGAAAATTGATAGGGGAGCCATAAATGTCCGAATGGCCGAGGGAAGAACCGCTGAGATTCTTCGCAACCTCTGTTTAAGTCTGTATGAAAACTATCGAAAAGAAGATGGTTCAAACAAACCCTGGGCGACCCTGGTCGCAAAGATGGAGGAACAGTTTAAAGTCAAAATCATGCCGCCATATTATAATCTTTCGCGTGGCGAAATTGAAATGAGCTATGAAAAGGACGGATTGATTTACGATCTTTCGAGTAGTGGTAGAGGACAGCTGCAAACATTATTGATTTTGGCATTTTTGGTTGCCAATCCCGGTGCGGTATTCTTGTTTGATGAACCTGACGCTCATCTGGAACTGATTCGCCAAAGACGCACCTATAATATGTTAAAAGATATAACCTTGGCCAATCATTCGCAATTAATTATTGCCAGCCACTCGGAGGTCATTCTTAACGAAGCATTCGATGATGACCTAGTCATAGGTTTTGTGGGTAAGCCTCATCGCCTATTAAAGTCAAGTGACATGGCTCAGGTAAGAAAATCGCTCAATCGAATCCCCGCCGAAGACTATTTGCAAGCGGAAGAGACTGGCTGGGTTTTGTATCTAGAGGGCTCAACCGACCTTTCTATTTTACAGAAATTTGCAATAAAATTAAACCACAGTGCCAAAGATTACTTAAGTAATTGTTTTGTCAAATATAATGGCAATCAATTTACACAGGCAAAAGATCATTTTTTTGGCCTGCACTATAAACAGAAAGACTTAAAGGCAATTGTCATTCTTGATCACCCAAAAGGCCCTTTGCCAAAGGGTGAAAGTCCTAATTTGCAGGCTCTTTTTTGGGAGCGAAATGAAATCGAAAATTACTTTACTTCTGAAAAGGTGCTTTTAGAATTTGCAAAAACTCTTAAGTCAATTAATTTTTATCCAGAAGAAGTGATGAAAAAATCAATTTTAGATTTTACAAATGCCGCCAAAATTATGGGTACCCTGGATGACCCTTTTGGTCCCAATACCAAGGTCAGTGACCTTGTTTTAGAACCATTAATGCGTAATTTCTATAAATCAATTGATAGATATAATGAAATGCCAAAATCCAATTTTTACTTCCTGATTGATTATCTCGACCCAGCGGACATTGATCCTGAAGTGACCGAGAAACTTGATGCCATTGTTGCCGTGGCGCAATTGGCAAAGCCGCCAATCTTCTAGAAATGTCTATTCTTTAGATATATTATGACCTGCTCCCCATCTTCGTGTCATTTGCAATTAGAGTCTGAGTGTTAAATACCGCGTTTATATGCCTTCGTCAATGGTTCACTACCCCGTTGGCAGCAACCTTCCGCCCAGGCGAATCGGTCGGATTGCGGTCGCCAGGCCGGTGGCATCGTTGGTATCGAGTACCACGCCGCAGACGGTAGCGACTCCCTCGGCGGGGGACATTTTTTCGGTCGGCATTTTGCGGACGAATTTATGCAGGCTGATGGCCTTCTTCATCCCAATCACCGAGTCATAGTCTCCGCACATTCCGGCATCGGTCTGGTATGCTGTACCGCCCGGCAGAATCTGCGCATCGGCCGTCGGAATATGGGTGTGAGTCCCCACCAGCCCCGAGATTCGTCCGTCGAGAAAATGCGCCATGGCCATCTTCTCGGAACTGGCCTCGGCGTGGAAATCGACGAAGATTGCGGCGACGCTGGCTCCCAGACGGTGGCGGCTGATCTCGGCCTCGATCACCGCAAAGGGATCATCCATCGCATCCATGAACAGCCGCCCCATGATCTGCGCAACCAAAAGCTTGCGTCCATCGGCCAGAGTCAACAGAATCGATCCGCGCCCGGGAGTCTTGGGTGGGTAATTTAATGGCCGTAATATTCGCGGCTCGCCATCGATCTTGGCGATCAGGGGCCGCTGATCCCACACATGGTTGCCGGTGGTGATGGCGGCGACTCCGGCGGTAAAAAAAGGTTGAGCAAGTTCGATGGTGATGCCAAAACCGCTCGCGGCATTTTCGCCATTGACGATAATTGCGTCGGGCGAGAATTGGCTGCGCAGCTGGGGCAGGGCTGCCATCACCGCATCACGGCCGCTGCGGCCAACTATATCACCGAGGAAAATAATTCTCATTGAATCTGATCCAGCCCGTCGGAGGCAGTCTTGACCGTGGCAAAATCGGCCCCGCGAATGGCATGGCCGATGCGGTCGAGCATATTATGCACGAGGCCGGGTTCCTTGCCGCTAAAAAAACTATGGGCAATATCGACAAATTCCGAGATGGTCACCAGGGGCGGAATATCGCCACGGGTCAGAAGCTCTGCCGTCGCCACCCGCATCAGGGCGCGAAGAACCGCATCCAGCCGCGTCATAGGCCAGTCCTTGGGCAGTTCGGCGATTATAATCGCGTCGATCTCGGGCAGTTTGGCAATGACTTCGCGGACTAGATAATGGAAAAACTCGCGGTCGGCATTGAGCGGCATATAGTCATCGGTGAAGATCTCGATGGCCTTCTCTGCCCCGACCTTGCCGATCTCGATCTGGTACAGGGTTTGCACCGCCGCCACCCGCGCCAGATGCCGAGCGACTCCGCGTTGCGATTGATGGGGCTGTTCGGGCTGTTGTTCGTCAGTCATTTACATCTGCCCTGAAGCCAATTGGTGTTTTAAGGCCATCATCTCGATACAGGCCTGGGCGGCAAATCCACCCTTGTCGAGTTGTTTTGGGTCGGAGCGGACAATCGCCTGAGCCTCGTCCTCGACCGTCAAGATTCCATTGCCGATGCAGAGCTGGTGTTTGATGGCGATCTGTTGCAGGCCGCTCGCCGATTCTTGGCTGACAATATCGTAATGCGAAGTCTCCCCGCGAATGACACAGCCGAGGGCAATATAGCCGCGAAAAACCGATTCATTGCGGGCAGCAAAATGCTGATGAACCATATTGATCGCCGCCGGAATTTCCAAGGCCCCGGGAACCGCAATGGTTCTGACATAGACCCCGTGCTGGCGCAGCACGGCTTCGGCCCCATCGCGTAGCCCCTTGCTGATATGGGGGTAATATGGCGATTGGACGATCAGAACTTCGCAATTGGCGGGTAATTTTAACATTGTGCCTCGAGTTTGATAGGGTGGCCTGCTCAAGACTTAATAGCCTGTATTATCAAAAATAAGCAAGGTCGATTCGGCGATAAAAATAAATTCCCTTTTGCCGGCGGGCTGTATAGAAGTTTTTATGGTCTGGTTACAAATTCAACTCTATCGTGGGCTGTGGTGGTTGCTGACTCCCTTGTTGCCGCATTATCTGGCGCGGCGGTGCCGGGCCGGGCGCGAAGATGGTCTTCGTTGGCGAGAGAAACTTGGGCAGCCAAGCTTGCCGCGCCCTTCGGGTCCGCTGGTCTGGATTCACGGCGCGAGTGTGGGAGAGATTCTCTCGGCCCTGATCATCATCGATGGGTTGCTCCAGCGCGAGGATTCGACAGAGATTCTGATCACCACCGGCACGGTCACCTCGGCGCGATTGATGGGCCAAAGGCGAGTCCATCCCCGCCTGCGCCATCAATTTATGCCGCTCGATCACCCGCGGGCGGTCAAAAAATTTATCCAGCACTGGCGGCCCGATCGGGTCATGTGGCTGGAGTCGGAACTCTGGCCGAATTTTCTGCGGGAATTAAAGCGAAGCAAGATTCCCGTGCAGTTGGTCAATGGTCGCCTGTCGGAATCGTCGCGGCGGCACTGGCGGCGTTGGGGTCGCGGTCTAGCGACGCAGCTGCTCGGCTGCTTTACCGAGATATTGCCGCAGTCGGCGGGGGATGCCGAACGGTTCGCTTCGCTGGGGGCGCGAAGGATTGGCATGGTCGGCAATTTAAAACTGCTGGCTCCGCCCCTGCCGGTTGATGAAGCGCGGCTCACCGAGACATGGGCGGCAATAGGGCACAAACCCATCTGGCTCGCCGCCAGCACCCACCCGCGCGAGGAGTCGATGATTGCCGCAAGTCACCAGCGGTTGGTCTCGCAGTTCCCGGAACTCATCACCGTGATTGTCCCGCGCCATCCCGAACGGGGAGAGGCGATAGTCAGCCAAATCTCGGCCCAGTTTCCGACCCTGAGACTCGGTCGGCGGAGTCTGGGGGATGGGTTGGATGCGGGCATTTTTATCGCCGATAGTCTGGGGGAACTGGGGCTCTGGTATCGGGCGATTCCGCTGGTCTTGATGGGCGGGAGTCTGGTGCAACATGGTGGGCAGAATCCGCTGGAGCCGCTCCATTTTGGCTGTGCCGTGGTGGTGGGGCCGCACATGGAAAACTTTGCCGAACTGGTCGAGTCTTTGTTTGCGGTGCCGGGCATAAGACAGTTTGGCGATAGCGATAAACTTGCGGCTGTCATCGCCGAAATGCTGCTTGAGTCACCCGCCGCCGCGACCCTGGGTCTGGCCGGACAGGGGTGGCTCAAGCAACAGACTGCCCAGGGTCAGAAGCTGATCGATCATCTGTTGCAGGAGTCTACTCAGTGAGTCAGAGGATTTTAATGATTTCTTGCCTCATCTCGCCTAGCCTAATGATGCCTCCCCCTAGCAGGGGGAGGATAGAAACTCTTGGCGAAGCCGCAGGCGAGCCTTAGAGTTTCTTGGTGGGGGTAGAAGGATAATGACTTGTTTTTAAAATATATTCCACCCCCACAAGGCTTGCTAAAGATTTTCGCAAGGAGGCGAAAATCAAGCAAGCCTATCTCCCCCTGCTAGGGGGAGACAAAAATGTTAAGCTATTCGATAGACTTTCAAACTGTTCTAAAATTTGATCCCTACCGACAGGATAAAGTCATGGCTGCTGGGGCGGCGCGGATCGGGGGTGGCAATAAAGCGTGGCACATTGGCACCATTGACATTGACTGTCTGGCCATTCTTGAACTGCCCCAAATCGGTGTAGCGGTATCCCGCATCCAGCAGCACCGTACCCAAGACACTGGTCGAGACTCCCGCGCCAATTACATAGGCCATTTGGGTTGAACTTTTATCGTCATAGGTACCCGTGACGGTCTGACCTGCCTCCTGATAGCTAAAACGGCTGTTCTTGGTCTGGTTAAAGGATAGGCCAATCCCGGCCAGGCCATAAATATCCCCCAACAAAAATATCGGCAGGGACAGGCGAACCGCCGGAATTAAACTGTAGGAACTATAGCTGGAATTAACTTCAGACGCCTGGGTTCCCGTACTGCGGTAACTATAGGGGCTGTGATAGGCTCCCGTCAGTTCCAGCCGGACAAAGGGAAAATGATAGGCCGCCGTCAGGCCATAGACTCCCGCAACGCCGAGCCGATCTTCAAAGCCAGATCGGGCCTGAAGATTGGTTACACTCACGCCACTGCTGAGTGACAGGGAGAGATCACCAGCCCTCGCCACCGTCGGGGCGGCGATGATCAGGAATAGGGCGAGGATGATAGCAGGGGTGCGGGGGAATGGTTTCAAGATGGGACTCCATATTTTTTGGCTGTTTAAGATTGTCGTGTCGTTAAATCATGTCCCCCCACCATATAGGCAACCCCCCTTAGTCTCACTAAGCCGTAAACGGCTAAGTTCGACTATTCCCCCCTTCTATAGAAGGGGGGATATTCATTAATTTACCTCCCCTTCTTTAGAAGGGGAGGATAGAAAATCTTGGCAAGGGCGAAGCCCGAGCCTTAGATTTTCTTGGAGGGGTTGCACTATAAATTTGAGCTTTTCAGACCTCCCCAAAGGGAAGGGGCAACAGTATTAACACTTGACTCTTATACCACAATAAACCAGCCCGAATCAAACCGACAGGGTTCAACTCGGGCTGGAATCATGTCGCACCTGATTTATCGCACCGACCTAGAAGCGATAGCCAATGGTCAGAGCAATCTCGTGCGCGAGCGGATGGCGAGCATCGGGGGCTGGAGCATCTACTTCTTTGTCTTTTATGTTAGCTCTTGGAACATTTAGTGTAACCTTTCCTGCGCCCGGCTGGAAGGAACCTAAGTCGGTAAAGCGATAGCCGAGATCGACGACAAAATTGCTGCCGACATCATAGGAAACCCCGGCACCCAGGGTATAGGCAAATTCATTTTTGGTGGCGTCGGCAAAACTACCTTTTGTGATAGTACCGGCCATTTTGGTTCCTGCTGGTACTGCTGAGTTAATTTTATGGAGATCAATATCACCCGAAAAGTCGGTAACCTTAGCACCCGAAATGCTGTTCATCGAAATACCAGCCCCAACCAGGCCATAGACCTTGACCATTGAAACGGGGTAGGAGGCACGAACCGCTGGAATAAATGATAGGCTGGAAACATCTCCCTTGGTCTCGACTCCAACTGCTGGTGTATTGGTCGATGCCTCCTTATTCGAACCCTTATATTTATAACCAAAACGATAGCCCGCGGTCAATTCGACGCTGAACATATCGCTCAAGGCATAGGCACCGGTAAGACCGGTGACAATACCGTTGCTGACCGATTCATTATAGCCTTCCTTGGCGGTCATTTGGGTCATGCTGGTACCGCCATTGATCGAAACCGTGATTCCCTCAGCCGAGGCAACCGAGGCTCCTGCAACCAGAGCAACCCCCGCCAACAAGAGGGTCCGAAGTGATAGTGAATTCTTCATTTCTAATTCCTTTATAAAGCTGTAAGATTGCCGAAGGGTCAATCTTTACTATAATATAAACGAATAAATTAAACTGCAATAGTAAAATAAGACTAATTTATTTTGCAGGTTTTTTATGATTATTAAATGCCTTCACTTGAGAATTCAAAATTTTAGTTAGATTTCAATAACTCTCCATATTCGTCATTGCCGCCGCTCGTTTGAGCGGCTGGCAATCCAGCGGGGAGTTTGAGGGGCATAAGCCCCTCAATTATAAGGATTATATTGTATTTTGGCTTATGCCGATCTGGATTGCCACTCTGCGCTGCTAGCGCAGCTTGAGGGCAATGACGATTTTCGATAAACCTATAACTTCGGGAACTGCTCCAGATTACTCAAGAGAACGGACTATCGAATCAATTGCACCTAAGGCCTGCCTGTGCCAAAATAGGCACTGTTTAACCCCTATCCGAAAAACCCAATGGAATCAAACCCCCAGCGACATGCCGAGAAGATGGCGGCGCGTAAAGCCAGCCGCGACAGGATCATGGCGACCAAAACCATCCTGAAGGGCCTGCTGATCGTCCATACTGGCCTTGGTAAGGGCAAATCGACCGCGGCCTTTGGCATGGCGATGCGGGCGATTGGCCATGGCCAGCGGGTCGCCATCGTCCAGTTTGTCAAGGGGGCCTGGAGCAGCGGCGAAAAAACCGTCTTCGAGAAATTCCCCGATCTGGTGACCATCCGCGCGATGGGCGAGGGCTTTACCTGGGAGACTCAAGACCGCGAACGCGACATTGCCGCCGCGACAAGGGCCTGGGCAGCGGCCTGTGAATTTATGGCCGATCCCGCGATCAATCTGCTGATTCTCGATGAGCTCAATATTGTGCTTCGGTATGACTATTTGCCGCTGGCCGAGATTGTCGCCGCCCTTGACGCGCGGCGCGATGGGCTCCATATTGTCGTCACCGGCCGCCACGCCAAGGCTGAATTGATCGCCGCCGCCGATCTGGTGACCGAGATGACTCTGGTCAAACACCCCTTCAAATCGGGAGTCAAGGCCCAGGCGGGTATCGAATTTTGACTCCGCTCAAAACCACCAAAACCCCAGCCCTGATGATTCAGGGAACTGGGTCGGATGTTGGTAAATCCTTGATGGTGGCGGGACTCTGCCGACTCTTTAATCGGCGCGGAATGGCGGTCATGCCCTTCAAGCCGCAAAACATGTCGAACAATGCTGCGGCAGTGCAGGGGGGAGAGATTGGCCGCGCCCAGGCCCTGCAGGCGCGGGCGGCGCGGGTTACGGCTACGGTTGACATGAATCCGATTCTGCTCAAGCCGCAGGCGGGCGGAGTCTCGCAGCTGGTGGTGCAGGGGCGAGTCTCGTCGCTTGCGCCGCAGGGGGTGCGGGGGCAGGACTATGGATTCCTCAAGCCAAGACTTTTGCCCGCGGTCATGGAATCGTGGCAGAGAATTTGCTCGGCCGCCGAACTGGTTTTGGTCGAGGGGGCGGGCAGTCCGGCCGAGGTCAATCTCCGCGCTGGCGACCTCGCCAATATGGGTTTTGCCGAGGCCGCCGACCTCCCCGTGGTTATGGTCGGCGACATTGATCGCGGGGGAGTCATTGCCAGTTTGGTTGGCACCTATCAGCTGCTCCCCCTGGCCGAAAGGCTGCGAATCAAGGCCTATATTATCAACCGATTCAGGGGCGATGTCCGGCTTTTTGACAATGCCATCCCGATTATTGGCCACCACACCGGTTGGCCATCGGTGGGGATTGTCCCCTGGTTTGACCCGGCCCAGAACCTACCCGCCGAGGATTCCCTGTCGCTGCTGACTCCCCGAAATTCCCATGTGAAGGACGGGGGCCGGATCAGAATCATCGTGCCGGTTTTGCCGCACGGAGCCAATCTCGATGACCTTGATCCCCTGCGGGCCGAGCCGAGGGTCGAGCTTATTCTGGTGCCATCCGGCCAGCCCCTGCCCAGCCAGGCCGAGCTGGTGATTCTGACCGGTTCCAAATCGACTCTCGCCGATCTGGCCAGTCTCCGCGCCGAGGGGTGGGACATCGATATACAGTCCTTGATTCGCCATGGTACGCGGGTTCTGGGCCTGTGCGGTGGTTACCAGATGCTCGGGCAAGGCCTGTCAGATTCTGGGGGGTTGGAAGGGGGCGGGGCGGCGCCGGGGCTTGGTTTGCTGGCGGTCGATACGATATTGTCTGCCACCAAAACCGTGAGGCCGGTCAAGGGAATCGCGGGCGGGGTCTTTGGTCAGAGCTCGGTATCGGGCTACGAGATTCACCTCGGCCAGACCAGCGGGGCCGATTGCGCCCGGGCACTTCTACCAGGCCTCAGTCGCGACTATCCCCCCAGTGCCGGGGCGGTTTGTGACTCGGGATTGGTTTTTGGTACCTATCTTCATGGGATTTTTGGCGATGATGAATTTAGGAAAGAATTCCTGCGCCAAATCAGCCCAGAATTTACCAGCAGCTTGAAGTATGAATTATCGGTGGAACAGACCCTCGATGGACTCGCCGACCATCTCGAGACACATCTTGATATTGCGGCGATTTTGCGGATTGCTGGTGGATAGGGTAGTTCATAGTTTTTCGGAAATACTGTGTTCATTCTAGAATTTATAAACTCTGGCGCGTAACTTAGATTAAAATTAATGGGGGGCGGATGCCCCCCGTCGCACTTCGTGCGACTCCCCCCGCTGGATAGCCTCGTGCTTACGCACGACGCTATGAGGGGTTAGG
>JASGCE010000085.1 GCA_030054295.1 Minisyncoccota bacterium | reverse complement strand
AGCCTCGTGCTTACGCACGACGCTATGAGGATTTTGGGAATGTTAAAACCTCCCAAAACCCCTCATCGCGTTGCGAAGCAAGGCGATCCAGCGGGGGGAGTCGAGCATAGCTCGACGGGGGGCATCCGCCCCCCGCTACAAAGTAAGAGTTTTTGGATTTTCAAGGAATCAGACTATATATTCTGTTTGAGAATTCAAAATTTTGTTAATGTTTCAACAACTATCCATATTCATCATTGCCCTCAAGCTGCGATAGCAGCGCTGAGTGGCAATCCAGAACGGCATAAGCCAAACACAAAATAATCTTTATAATTGAGGGGCTTATGCCCCTCAAACTCCCCGCGGGATTGCCAGCCGCTCAAAGCGAGCGGCGGCAATGACGAATATGGAGGGTTATGGGAATCTAATCATAATTTTGAATTCTCAAGTGAACTATGTGTATAATAATTATTGATATGCGTCAAATCTTTTTGTTACAGCTTTTCTACAAAATCTTCTGGATTTTTAAAACCCCAATCACCCGGCGGCCTTGACCGAGATTCGGCTGAGGGGGCGATAGACTCCGCGGTCTTCGGGATACATTTCGAACAGTTCGCTGATTCCCATCACGGTTTCGGTGCCGCCCAGAATCATCGCCCCATCGGGAGCCAGCAGCCGATGAACCCCATCCAAGACCTGAGTTCTCAGTTGAATGTCAAAATAGATCAAGACATTGCGACAAAAAATTACATCAAATGTGCCTAGACTGGATGGAATATTCTTGAGATTGGCAGTCTCGAACTTGACCATTTTGCGCAATTCTTCCGATATTTGCCATTGATTATCGATGCGGGTAAAGTGAGTCGTCAGATAGTTAATCGGCAAGCCGCGCTGCACCTCGAACTGAGAATAGATTCCGCTGCGGGCGCGGTCGATCATCTCCGACGAAATATCAGTCCCAATGATGGTGACCTGCCAATCGCGCAGCAGACTATGTTTAAAATCCTGGCAGATCATGGCGAGGGAATAGGCCTCCTGCCCGCTCGCCGCTGCCGCCGACCAGATGCGCAGCTGTTTGCGCGATTCGCGATTCTTGACCATCATGGGCAGAATAAATTCGCGGAACTGGCTAAAGGGTTTGGTGTCGCGGAAGAAATAGGTCTCGTTGGTGGTCATGGCCTCGGTCACCGAATTGAGCAGGCCGCGATCCTTTTTTTGCCGCAAATCAGCAACCAGAGCCTCGAGGCTGGCGATACCGAATTTACTCATCACCGGCACCAGTCGCGATTCAAACAGATAGGCCTTATCGGCATTGATGACCAAACCCGATTCGGCATGAAGTAGTTTTGACAAGAAATCAATATCAGGAATATTCAAGATGTCACCTGTGTTGCATATTGAATCATGAACTCCCTGATCTTGGGTAGCGGAATGACCGCCGAACATAGACCGATGGTCGCCACCGAACCCGGCATTCCCCAGACGACGCTGGTTGCCTCGTCCTGGGCGACAACTACCCCCCCTGCCTCGACTATTTTTTGGCAGCCAGCTTGACCATCTCGCCCCATACCGGTCAAGATGATGGTAAGAACCCGCGACTTGTAAATTTCAATAATACTGCGCAGCATCGGATCGACCGAGGGGCGACAGAAATTCTCCGGCGCGGTATTTTTAACCCGCAGCACCCGCTGACCAGCCTGAGATTCAACCAGCAGATGATAGTCGCCCGGAGCAACATAGATCTTGCCCTTCTCCACCACCATGCCATCGGCAGCCTCAAAACAGGGTCTTTTGCTGATGCGGGCAATATGCTCGGCCAGAATGGTCGTGAAGGTCGCGGGCATATGTTGGGTAATCATGATCGGAGTCATAAAACTATCTGGCAGTTCGTGCAGCACCGCAAAAAGCGCCTGTGGCCCTCCCGTCGAGGAGCCAATCGCAATCATCTCCGGCAATTCATGGCGCGGAGGCAAGGGGCGCAGCACGACCGTCTTCTTCTCCCTTTGATAGATCGGCACCGTCTGATGGGTTCGTTGCAAAGGAAGGGCCAGAGCCGATTCATCGACCCGCGGATAGCGTTTTGGCCCGGCAAGGGCGCGAATTTTGGCAATTAAATCACGCCGATAGGCGACGACCGAATTCATCTCGCTGGTGGTGCTGGGTTTGGACAGATAGTCCTTGGCTCCGGCGTGAATCGCCTTGAAGGCCAGCTCGGCATTTTGGCGGGTGATATTGGAAGATATGATAATCTTAACTTCAGGATTGACCCCCAGCAGCAGGGGCAGGGCCGTCATCCCATCCATATTGGGCATCTCGAGATCAAGGACAATGACCTCGACTTGATTTTTTTTAAGATTCTCGACCGCCATGGCCCCGTCGCTGGCCACCGCAACCACCTGTAGTTCGGGGTCGGTCTCGATCACCCGCGACAACATCCCGCGAGCAACGGCCGAATCATCGACCACCATGACTCGGACAACGCCACCCTTAAGGAGCGACTCGGCCGTGTCGGACCGAGCTAGACCAGCGCGATTTTGCATTTATTTACCCTGCTCCCCAGCCCCAGTCATGCGAAGTTCCCCTTCGGTAGTATCAGCAAAGGGCCTGTTGCTGTCTGTCACAGCAAACCAACCTGATTGAATTTACTCTCGATGATTTCGGTATCAAAGGGTTTCATAATATATTCATCAGCACCGAGATTCATCGCCTCGACAATGTGATCAACATCATTTTCGGTGGTGCAGAATATGACCTTTGGTTTGGAACCATTGCTGCTCTGTCGAAGTTTTCGTAGAAATTCAATCCCATTCATCTGCGGCATGTTCCAATCGAGCAGAACCGCATCGGGCATGTTGGTGATACAGATATTCAGGGCCTGAACCCCATCCTCGGCTTCAATGACTTGAAACTTAAGCTCTTCCAAAATTTTGCGGGCGACAGTTCTGACGACCCGCGAATCATCAACAATCAAACAGGATTTAATGGTCATGGTTACCTTCAAAAATACGCGAAAACACAGACAGAATGCGCTTGGAAAACCAAGAAGCAATCCCTATGCCGCTTCAAATCTTCCAAACTGGAGCAGCCGCGTTACATCGAGTACAACGACCAATTGTGTATCAAGGCGATAGATGCCATTGGAGACTTCGCGCCAACGGTGTTCAAGGGTGGCGGGGCTTCGTTCAAATTCGCTTTCCTTGAGCATCAGCACCTCGCCTACCGAATCGACCATCAGGGAATAGAATTCATTGTGGTGTTCAACCACCACACTCATCGAAGTCTCCCCCTCCTTCCGCGAGGGGAGTCCCAATCGCAACCTTACATCGATTGCGGTGACAATTCTGCCGCGCAGATTGAGCGAGCCCGCGACCTCCGGCGGAGCCAGCGGAATCCGCGTGATCCGCTGCGGCCCCAGCACATCATGCACCTGCAAAACCGGCACGCCGAAAATTTGGTTCTCGATAATAATCGAGACATATTGTTCAGCCTTGTCCCGACCATCTTGCCGAGACAGATTGCGCGTTTTGGTGACGACCATTTCATTCATCAGACTAGACCCTCTGCATCAAGGTTTCATTTAAGGTACGGACCAGAGCATCGCGATCAAATTTAGGCACATAGTCGTTAAAGCCCGATTCGCGGCCCCGCTCCATATCTTCGGGGGCAGTGTGGGCGCTGAGTGCAATCAAGGGAGTCTTGCTCCAGCGCGGATGATTCCGCAGGACTCGCGCAAATTCAAAGCCATTCATCACCGGCATCTCGATATCGCTGACGATAATGTCAAAGTCAAAGCCCTTCTCTGCGATCTGCAGGGCCGCCTTGGGGCTCTCGACCGCCGTCACTTCAAAACCCGCCACCGACAGCAAAGGGGTCAGCAGGTTACGGAAGAAGGGAGAGTCATCGACCAGCAAAACCTTTTTGGTGTAGTTTCCGATGGTCATCCGACTGCTGTTACGATTACCAAACCAATCGCCATAGGCCTGGATGAGGTAATAGCCCGCATCGATCACATCGGTCGCGTGGCCGGCGATGATCGCACTGCCCATAAGGCCTGGCCGGTCGGTCAGGAGTTCGACCTCCACCACATCCTCAATAATATCCACGATCTCGTCAACCACCAGACCCATCGACCGCGATTCGTCGCTGAAGACCAGCACCGGGGTGCGACCTTCGTTCGGCAAAATCTTCTCGGAATCCAGCATAATCAAGGGCATCAAGCGGCCGCGATACTGCACCATCGGCCGCGAATTGGAATGTTCGACGGTGGTATTGTCGATCTCCTCCAGCCGCGCAACCAGCGAAAGCGGCACGGCCTTGGGGGTAGCACCACCCGCACGGAAGATGAGCAATGTCGTGCGATCTCCCGATTGAATCTCTCGGGCCTGGCTCTGGTCGCTGATCTGCTGATCGTTCGACATGACCTCTCCGGTCGAGGAGGCAACGCCATTGGGATCGAGAATCATAATCACACTGCCGTCCCCGAGAATCGTATTGCCCGAAAAGATCGACAGGTGCCGCAGAATCGGCGAGACCGGCTTGACGACGATTTCCTCCGTATCAAAAACCCGATCAACCATAATGCCAAAATTATAGGTACCAACCTGAGCGACGATGATAAAACTCTCTTCGCGGGCATGGTGAACTTCGCGGTCGAGGCGCAAGACCTTTTCCAAACTGACGAGCGGCAAAAGCCGCTCGCGCAGGCGCAAAACCGGGGTGCCGTGAATTCGCTCGATCTTATGTTCGGATTGACTGGCGGCGCGAACCAACTCGACAACGCTGATCTGCGGCACGGCAAAGCGCTCGCCACAGGATTCGACGATCAGGGCCGAGACAATGGCCAGGGTCAGCGGAATCTTGATCGTGAAGGTCGAGCCGCGACCAAATCGCGAACTCATCTCTATGGTGCCGCCGATCTTTTCGATATTGGTGCGCACCACATCCATACCGACGCCGCGACCCGAGACCGCAGTGACGCGACTGGCGGTCGAGAATCCGGCGCGGAAAATATACTGCATCACATGCTGGTCGCTCATCATCTGGACTTCGGTATCGAGTGCGAGTCCCGACTGAACGATCTTCTGGCGAATCTTGGCTATGTCGAGCCCCTTACCATCGTCGCTGATCTCGATCAGAATATGACCGCCCTCGTGGAAGGCGTTGAGGGTGATTCGACCCATCTCGGGCTTGCCGATGGCGACGCGGACATCGGGCGGTTCGATACCATGATCCGCTGAATTGCGCACCATGTGGGTCAGCGGGTCCTTGATATATTCCAAAACCTGACGGTCGAGTTCGGTCTCCGCCCCGAGCATCTGGAGTTCGATCTTCTTATTCAATTCCAAAGACAGGTCGCGAATCAAACGCGGCAGCTTCGCCCAGGCATTGCCGACTGGCTGCATTCGGGTCTTCATCACCCCCTCTTGCAATTCGGAAGTTACCTGACTGAGCCTTTGCAAAGGAACAGCAAATTCACTCTCCTTATTCCGCCGCACAATCTGTAACAGCTGATTACGGGTGAGAACCAGTTCCGAAACCATGGTCATTAAATTCTCGAGCAGTTCGACCGAAACCCGAATCGACTGGGCTGCATGGGCCGAGGATTCGCCGCCATGTTCACCCAAGGCTCCATGGCCCGAATCATCACCCACTCCAAAAGCTTGACCCACCATATGCTGGTTATGGCCAGCGGCTGCGGGGCCCTCAACCTCGATAGGTTCGGGTGAATGGGGTTGCGGGGAAGCCGCAGCCATCGGAGGAAAATCATCCTGTGGTGCAGGAGATGGTGCAGGTGCGACAACCGCTGCCGGGGGTTGAGTAACCTGGGGTGGCGAAACCGGGGCTTGTGAAACCGGGGCCTGTGAAACCGGTGGGGCAACTGCGGCGGGCGGTGCAGCCGGTGCAGCCGGTGGCGGCGAGGGAAAATCATCCGCGAGCAGGCGGTCAATCTCGGCCTGGGCCGCGGCGACGGCCGCGGCTTCGGCATCCTTAATGGAAGGGGCAGATTTGGCGGGGGCGGCGACCATCGCGGCTGGAGTCGGGGCGCTGGCCCTTTTCTGTGCAAGGTCGTTCAACCTTTGGATGAGGGAGGAATCATCCCCTTCTGGCTCGGCCTCGGTTTTTTCGAGGGTTAAAAGAATCGACTTGATACAGTCCAGCGATTCCAAAATCAGAGTCACGGCCTGCTGATCGACCAACAAATTCCCCGAGCGAATCTCGCCCAAGACATTCTCCGAAGCATGGGCGACCTTTTCCAGGCGCGGCAGACCCAAGAAGCCGCAGGTTCCCTTGATGGTGTGAACCAGACGAAAAATATTCCCCAGCAGTTCCGGATCATTCGGATTCTGCTCGAGCTTAATCAGCTCGCTGTCGAGAACCGATAGGTTCTCGTTGGTCTCGGTCAAAAATTCACTGAGTAAATCATCCATGCTCGCTGACCCCTGGAATGGTATTTTCGCTTGTCCATCCGTCCAATTGATTGCCACTCTAATCCCATAGGATAATTCAATTTTTGTTAAATGCCAAGGAATTTAACAAATTTAATAGCCGATCCCATAGGTCACTCGGCATATTAACCCATCGCGGAGAATAATCATAGGTTTATTCGTCTATGTTCCGGTTTGACGGGATTATAAATTCACCAGGATAGGTTAAGGGTCACGGACTCGGTTTTTGTCTCGGTCTGGAGATCTACAAAGGTCTGAATTCCTATACCAAGGCCACCGACCAAGAGTCCACAGAGCCGGGCCAGGCAGTTGCGCGGCGTGACCTCGACCGTCGCATCGCCCGACAGCAGGGCCGCTACCTGCGGGTCGAGTCGCGCCACCGTCCCCACCGCCTTCAGGCTGAAGCTGCGACCATCGGCAGCAAATTCCGCCGTGATCAAACCGCCCCTTTGCAGGGTCGCCGCCACCACCAAAACCAGATTGAGCCACAGCTGAACCCGCCTTCCGGTCATGGCGCTCTGGCTGGAAGGGTTGGGTGTTGCAGCCTTGAACTTGAGTCGCGACTCGTTCTGGAAATAATCCCCCACCAGCTCGACCGCTGACTTGATCCCGAGGTCATCATCGCCGCCCGCCCGCCCGAGGGCCAGACGAAAATATTTAAGCCGCACCGCCGCCTGTTTGCCACTCGACTGCATCAGATCCATCGCCATGGCCATGGTCTCGGCGCGGTTGGCCGAGGCTCCCTGATCCTCGAGGAACTCAATACCATTGTTGATCGCCCCCACCGGGCTGATGAGTTCGTGGCATAAAAAACTCACCCACAGCTGCGCCAGCTTTAAATCAATCTGAATCTGTCCGGCGGGATCGTGATCTTGGCTCTTCATGGTTTTTCCTTCACGGTTAAATGACAATAGCCGACTCTATCACCCAATCCTTTTAAAACCGTAAAGCGGAAGAAGTTTAGAGCATTTACCATTTCTACTAACGCTCTTAATCGTCATTGCCGCCGCTCGCATAGCGAGCGTGCTGGCAATCCAGCGGGGAGTTTGAGGGGCATAAGCCCCTCAATTATAATGTATTTTTGTGTTTGGCTTACGCCAATCTGGATTGCCACTCTGCGCTGCTGTCGCAGCTTGAGGGCAATGACGATGTTGGATAAACCTGATTAAGCAACAAATCCTCCACCCTATTCCATCAATTCCTTGGTCACGGCTCTAAATGCCTTTAAGAACTTCTCGACATCGGTATCGGTGGTGACAGGGCTGATCAGCATCATATTGTGGAAGGGGGTAATGACCACGCCGTGGTTAATCAAAAAAGCGTGAATCAAGGTATCGATAGGCTGGGCAATGACCTTCAGGGCCTCTGACCCATTATGCGGTGGAGTCGGGCTGCACATAAACTCGACCCGCGCCCCGACGCGAATCACAACCCATGGGGCCTTGAACTCGGCGATGATCGCCTTAATTCCCGCCTCCAGCCCCTTGGCCTTGGCAATCATCGGAGCATAGGTCGCGGCGGTAAAGCTGGTCGCCAGAACCTTGCGCATCAAGGCAAGCTGGAAGGGCGAACCCGACAGAGTCGTGCTGGTTCCCGAACGGCCGGTCGTGCCGATTCTGTTAAAGTAATCGCTGATCCGCCCCGCCAATTCCGCCGTAACACCATAGACTCCGGCGGGAACTCCGCCCGCGACCGGCTTACCCAGCACCAGGGCATCGGACTTGAGGCCCAGTTCACGGAAATGGCCGCCGGGGCCGGAGGATATGGTATGGGTCTCGTCGATAATCAGCAGAGTTCCAGTCTCGGTACAGAGCCGCCGCACCTCCGCCCAATATCCATCATCGGGAAGCACCATCCCGACATTGGTCATGATCGGCTCGGCGAGAATACAGGCAACCGTGCCGGTCTCGAGAATCTTGCGCAGCGAAGGGAGATCGTTAAATTCAACCAAAGCCACTCCGTTTGCCTCCTGCCCATGCATCGACAGGATGGGATCATAGTCGGCCTCTCCCAAGGCACCACCGGGGCGATGAACCACCAGAGTCTCATCGACCGAACCATGGTAACACTGGTTAAAGACCAGCAGTTTTTGCCGCCCCGTCACCGCACGGCACCAGCGAATGATCGAGCGGTTGGCATCCGAAGCCGTCGCCGTCACCTGCCACACCGCCATGCCAAAAATATCGGTGAGGAGCTTACCCACCGCCTCGGCATCGCGCGACGGCTTCATGGTCGTGATGCCGCGACTCGCCTGAGTGGTCAAGGCCTCGACGATCTCCGGGGTTGAATGGCCAAACATCGAACCCGTGTCGCCCAAACAGAAATCGGCATAGTGATTGCCATCCAGGTCGGTCATGGTGACCCCCTGCGCCCTGTCGATATAGAGGGGATAGGCGCATTGCCAATCGACCATCCAATGCATCGGCACGCCGCGCAGCCAGTAGCCGCGACTCTTCTCGTGCTGCTCCCGCGATTTGGGCGTGAGTTTTAGGAATTCTTGATTGACCCGCGCCTGAATCGCCGCGATTTTTTTATCATTATACATGCTCTATCCTTTGGTTGGTTTAGGTAAATGTCGCAATCACGCCCTTGCTAAACAGGTAATTGCCATAGGCCGATTCCTCGCCGGTCTGGACCACCAGGGTCGCGGACTTGACTCGTTCGTAAAAGGCAAATCTTTCAATTGATTCAATGGCTTCGGGTTTCAGTCCCTCGGCATAGACCAATCGAGCCACCGCCGCCTGCACCAGAGTCATCTCGCCGAGTTTCAGCCTTCCCGACTGCATAAAACCCACCGGTTGAGCGACAAAATCATCGAGCGGAAAGACCGACAGGATCGCCTGGCAAACCCGCTCTAGGTTTAATCCCGGCAGACGAACAAAATGCCGTTGGGCGAGAAATTCACCGGTAAAATTCGCATCAACCACCGCGACCCACTCGGCGTGACCCATCCCCGCCAGATGGCGCAGCAGATCGGGACTTAAAACTGGATCAATATTTTTAAGCATGACTGTTCAACCCTATGATCAAACCATTTGTGTCTGTGAAGATAACATACTGTGTTTTAAAAATTCTAGGAAATCTAGGAAATATAGTCTGATTCTTTGAAAATCCGAAAACTCTTTCTTTTTTAAGGGGGGCGGATGCCCCCCGAGTTGCTTCGCAACTCCCCCCCTCTGGATCGCCTTGCTATCGCAACGCGATGAGGGCTATCGAAAGGTTAAAACCTCCCATCACCCCTCATAGCGTCGTGCGTAAGCACGAGGTTATCCAGCGGGGGTGAGACTTGCGCCCGTTGACGAATGTCAACATTCGTTGACGGGCAAAGTCGAGGGGGCATCCGCCCCCTAATAAAATTTGCATTTTTAAAGTGGGGGGCTGACGCCCCAGACTGTCTCAAAATGAATTTCGTGGTGTTAATTCAACAA
>JASGCE010000298.1 GCA_030054295.1 Minisyncoccota bacterium | reverse complement strand
CTGTTCTGGCATATGATAGCGGTATATTATTTAATTACTAAGGACTGGCTCGGGTTTTAAGGGCTGATAAAATTCTTTACTTGAGTCATTGCAATGATTATTAACCCATCTGTTTAAAACAAAGCAAATCACAAATCGAATAGTTCTTTGGACCTATTTTGATGGCTTTAAACCAAAAGTGATTACCCTTGATTACAATCTTCGTTCCCACTGTTTTTTGGCGCCTCAGCTTAATCCATGCCCCTGCTTAAACTATGCCCCTGCTTAAATTATGAAAGTACAGATTATTCATTATTTTTTTAAAAACCCTCGGGTCAAGCCCAGGTGGAGACAATTGGCTTATTTGGGCTTTTTTTCCCTCTTCGCTCTTGCCCTTTTGTGGGGAAGTCCGGCTGCGGATGCTGCCACTTCGGTGGCAAGCAAAGACCGGCCTTCGGTTGCTCGGTCGCCCGACTCCCATTGCCAAATCAATAGCAAGGGCTGCGGAGTCCTGTCTGCGGCCGACATTGCCCTCTACCGTCAGGGCTTCAGGGCGGTCAGTCGCAACAAGAGTGGTGACCTCAAGATGACCATTGCCAGTATCAGCAACCCGCTGCTTGTTGGTGTGCTTGAAGGGCGGATGATTCTGCAACACCCCAAGAGTGCCAATCAATTCATGATCCGCGACTGGCTCATTCGTTATAGTGATTTACCGATGGCCAAACAGGTCTATGATCTGGGGCTTAAGCTTACCAAATCGAGTGGATTGAAACTCAAGACACCAAAATCCTATTCGGTTATTCAGGGTCATGGCGATGACCTGCCCGCCTGGATTGATCAAAGGCCAGACACGACCAACCAGTCCGACGAGATTATCGAGTCGCTTAGTCATTTGGTTTCCATTGGAAAGTATCAGGCGGCGGTTGACTCCTTTTATCGGCAAACCGAAGGTCTTGACGATCAGCTTCAGATTGATTGGATTGCGACCAGTTTAGCCACCCGACTCTATACCAGTTCGCGGGAGGAGATTCCGGCCGAGTTTCAGCCCGAGGCCAATGGTTTGGCCTATGAACTGGTGGCACAGGCCTCGCGATCGAGTGAATCGATCCCACAGGCACCCTGGTTAGCGGGTTTGCTGCAATGGCAATTGTCACAGTACGAGACGGCCATAGGCTATTTTGTCTTGGCTGCCAATTCGGCGGGTAGCTCCCCCTGGTCGGAGGCAAGGGCGAGCTATTGGGCTGGACGGGCCAATCTAGAACTCGATCGACAGGCGGAGGCAACCGACTGGTTCACCCGCGCCGCCGAACAGAGCTATAGTTTCTATGGTCAGTTGGCCTCGACCTATTTGCAGATCATGCCGGTGCGCAATTGGAATTTGCCCGAGATTAAGGCGCAGGAATTGGCGCGACTCGAGACCTATCCGACCCTGCGCCGCGCCCGCGCCCTCTTGCAGGTGGGAGAGAAGGATTTGGCGGATTTAGAACTTCGCGCATCCTATCTGTCCTTGCCGGCCAAGCTGCGCCCCCTGGTCTTGACTCTGGCCGAGAGCAACGGAATGCCGGGCCTGGCCCTCAGATTGGCCACCGCCTTGGAGCGGCAAACCGGTCGGCATTATGATGCCGGTTATTATCCCGATTTAAAGCTTCAACCTAAGTCGGGCTTTATCATTGACCCGGCCCTGCTACATGGTTTTGCGCGGATCGAGTCCAAATTCAACAGCAATGCCCGCAGCCAGGCGGGTGCCCATGGTCTGATGCAGATCATGCCGAGTACGGCCAACTGGCTCAACCGCAAGGCGTCAAAATCGAACAGCGGGGCCTTGAATGATCCAAGGGTCAGTTTAGACCTGGCACAAAGATTGATTGCCAAGCTCATTACCACCAGTCCGGTCAACCGAAACCTGATTTTTCTTGCCCTCGCCTATAATGGCGGCAATGGGATGTTGACGCGGAGTCAGAATCGGCTGGAGGGGATCAATGATCCATTGCTCTATATTGAATCGCTGGTCGAGGATGAGACTCGGCTCTATGTTAAAAGGGTTTTGAACAGCTATTGGGTCTATCAAACCAAATTGGGTCAGGAGCCAACCTCTCTTCAGGCCATGGCCCGCGGCGAATGGCCAGTCTATGACTATAGTGGTGCCAATGACACCAAGGT
>JASGCE010000297.1 GCA_030054295.1 Minisyncoccota bacterium | reverse complement strand
TTACCAACAGCGGCAACCTGACCAACCTTGGCAATCTGACGATTCAGACCGGCGGAGGGAATTATTATCAAACCGTCGCCTCGAGTTTTACCAACACCAGCGCGGTTGGTGTTAGCTCTATTGTGATTAATCTCGGCAGCGGAAGATATAACGACCATGCCAATGGCGCGACAGCTAACTTTAAACTGACCGCCGACCGCAACCTGAGTTTAACCGCTGGCAGTTCCTCGGTCGCCATCAGCGGCACGGTGATCGACATCGGCAATAATTGGTATGGTAGGGGAGACGGAATCGTTGATGGCGGTTCCAGGGACTTAACCATTGACAATACAGGCGTAAAGATTACGGGCAGCACCACCAACCTACTCCCTGCAACCGTTGGTGGGCGCGATGTTGCTGTAGCCCGGGTCAATGCGCGGAAAAACTTTCAGGTTACTACAGCTGGTGCTGTATTTATCGAGGGCGTGAACAACAACGCCGGAAGTAATCTTCTGGTCTATAATCTGGAAAGAATTACGGGCGGCAGCATTGTATTTGGTGATTATTCATACAACGATTTTGGCAATGATCTGTCGCTCAATGCCACCAGCGGCGACATTCGTCAAGGCGCACATCCCTTATTACTGGTGGGTAAGGTCTTGAGTCTGAGCGCCAGCGGGTATGTTGGCGTGTACGGCTTGGCTAACAGCATCGGTTCCTTGGGATCAATCACAGCTGGCGGTATTGTTACAGTCCGTAACAATGGCAACCTGGGTCTGACTGGAAATATTTCCGCCGCTGGTGCCATCACCATCGACTTGACAATAAATAACGCACTCAATGCCAATGGCAACCTGACCCTGCTGAAGAATATCACCACCAGCGGCGGGGCGGTGACCTTGAACCTGGGGGTCGGAATCGTGACCGGTGCTGGTGCCAGTCGCGCTGCCTCCACGGCGATCTTTAACGATGGGGGATTTAGCCTCGACACCAGCGGTAATGACCTGACCATCAGCCTAGGTAAATATAACCTTACGGCGGCTACAAGCTTTATCATGGGCGCGGGTCAGTTCAGAAGTGCGATCACCCTTGATGATTCCAGCACTCATTCCCTGACCAGCGGTGAACTTCTGGATGGCAGTAAGGTCAGCTTTACCGCCGCCTCGGCCGGCAAGATTGCCCGCAACCGTATTTTAATCGACAAGCCGATTACCATATCGGGCTTGACCTATGGCTATGACCTGTCGATCGAGACAACCTCAGCCGGTGCCAATATCTTCTTTTCTAGCACCAATAGTTTTACCAGCAATCTTAACCTGATCGCAAATGATGGAATCAACCAAAGCCCAGCCAGCCAGGTAACAGTAACCGGTACCTTCTCGGCCGCGACCAGTGGCGCAGGAACCTTCACCCTAGGAAACACCTCTAATAGTTTTGGCACAATCGGTATCTTGAGTAATTTAAATGGTGGTAGTACCCTTAATTCGATCGACCTCTATTCGACCAGTGCCATGACTCTTACCGACACCATCACTGCCGATGGCACCATCACCCTGCAATCGGCGGGGCTCATGACCCTGAGCAAGAGCGGCGGGCTGACTTTGACCAGCAGCGGTGGCATCACCCTGACCTCAGTTGGCATGACCCTCGATTCGGCGGTAACCAGCAGCGGCGGGTTGGTAACAATCAACACCGGCACGGGAACCTATGACAATCTGAACGGGGTGGCGGCGACTAGGGCGGGGAATCTCTTCACCACCTCTAACAATGGGCTGAATATTACGGCGGCCTCGATCACGGTTGGCGCGGGCACGGTTTTTGACCTTGGTAGTCCAACGAGCAGCTTTATCAATAGCATCAACTTGTCTGGCTCCTTTGATGCAACCAAGACTCTCTATTTTGCCGATATGGCTTCCAACATACCAATAGCCATCAGAAACGACACCACCAACAACGCAGTCTATAGCTCCGCCGATATTAATGGCCTTACCAGTGACAATCTGGTTCGCATTGGTAATCTGCTAACCAAGCAAGCCGTTACCTCTACCCTGCCCACCAATGCCAAGGTCAATTTCTATGGGGTCAGTTATAGTGCCGCCGTCACCATCGCCGCCGCCGATACGGTCAAGTTTTGGGGGACAAATAGTTTTACCAGCCTGAC
>JASGCE010000296.1 GCA_030054295.1 Minisyncoccota bacterium | reverse complement strand
CGGGTTTCGCTACGCGCTGGCTGCCGCCAGACCGCTCGGGCTTCGCCCGAACCCACTCAGGGCTCTGCCCTGAGAACCCGCCAAGGCTTCGCCTTGGAACCGATGACAAATTGCTTTAGAACAAATTTACCTCCCCTTCCTGCTTTTGGAAGGGGAGGATAGAAAACCTTAGCGAAGCCGAAGGCGAGCTTTAGGTTTTCTTGGAGGGGTTGGTTTATGTTTTATAATCAACAGGTTAACCAACCCCACCAAGTCTCACTAAGCAGCAAGCTGCTAAGTTGCGACTATCCTCCCCTTCCTGTGGAAGGGGAGGTGAAGTGCATTCTGGGACTTTGTCATCAGTCTGAAGGCTTCGCCTTGGAACCCGTTAGCAATCGTTACCCCCCCTAAATCCCCTTGTTAGCACCCAGCAGTTAGCGTATGACTGACAGTCAAGGATTCATAAACCGAAAGCATCACCATGGCCAGCCCACAAGAAACCCAAACCCCCGTCCTAACCGAACGCAAACTCAAGGCCGCCGTGATCTTCGTCGTCATTACCGTCGCCCTCGATATTCTCTCCGTCGCCCTGATCATCCCCGTCCTGCCCAACCTCATCGCCAGCTTCGCCGGCGGAATTTCCAACGGAGCCCTGATCCTAGGACTCTTTACAGGTTCATGGGGCATGATGCAGTTTATCTTCTCGCCAATCCTGGGCAGCCTGTCCGACCGCTTTGGCCGAAGACCCGTTATATTACTGTCCAATCTCGGGCTGGGACTCGACTATATCCTGATGGCCCTCGCGCCGAATCTATGGGTGCTTTTTATCGGCAGACTCTTGTCGGGAATCACCACCTCGACCTTCGCCGTCGCCAACAGCTATATCGCCGATGTCCTTCCAGTCGAGAAACGCGCCCAAGGCTTCGGCATGTTGGGCGCAGCCTTTGGCATTGGTTTTGTCTTGGGGCCAGCCCTCGGCGGATTCTTGGGCGGCCACGATCCACGCCTGCCCTTTTGGGTCGCAGCCGGCCTGAGTTTGACCAATTTTCTTTATGGACTCTTTATCCTGCCCGAGTCCCTGCCCAAATCCTTGCGCAGCCCCTTTAAACTGCGTTCGGCCCAGCCTTTTGAATCGATGGCCTGGCTGTGGCGGAGTCGCCCGCTGCGGATGATCGCCTCCTTCCAATTCATCTATTTTGTCGTCCACGGAGTCTTTGCCGTTTGGGTACTCTATGTCGGTTATCGCTATAATTGGGGCGTGACGATGGTGGGGGGGCTGCTGACAATGGTCGGGGTTGGCGCGGCCATTGTCCAGGGCGGGATTGCGGGATTATGCGTGCGCAAATTCGGGGCTGGGCGATCGATGATTTTGGGAATAGTCTTTGGCGCGACGGCCTTTTTGATGATGGGATTTGCGACCAGTGGGTGGGTTTTTGCCGTGGCGATTATCCCCCTGTCTCTGTGGGGCTTGGCGCGGCCGGCGGCTCAGGCATTGGCCTCGGCAAGGGTGGGGCCAGAGGAGCAGGGGCGGTTGCAGGGGTCATTGGCGAGTATTACTTCGATTGGCAATGTGGTTGGGCCGGTGTTTTTTACGATGATTTTTGCCCAGACGGTGGCTCCGCGGGGTGATGTGCCGGGGATGGCGATGTGGGTTGCGGCAGTCTTGTTGTTGGTGGGGCTGTGGCCAGCGTGGGAATTCCGCAGGGTGAGGATATAGGGATAGAAATTCCAAAAAAAAAAAAGAAAAGCGGTTTGGCTGCAAGCCAATGGGCGAAGCCCAAATAGGGAGTCATAGACCCTTGCTACAATTTGAAGCGCCGCAGGCATTTCCCCGCCCGACACGATCAAAAAATTTAAGAATGCTTAATTGCGCGTTCTTTTACTCCCATGAATTATTTATTCTTGCTCGCTTGCGAACGCAGTGAGCAAAAATGCGAGTAAGGATAAATAATTCATAAGAACGCGCTGAATATTTACTACCCACTCAAACGCCATCGGTTCGGGCTCGGCTTGCAAAACGCGAACTGCCCTGTTTAGTCCATTTTCTTTCGTTGAATTTGCGGTGGGGCAGCTTCACAAGTTTTGCTGCGCCGACCGCTCACCTCGGCGGGTTTCGCTTCGCGCTGGGCTTCGCCCAGACCCATTTAAGGCTTCGCCTTAAAAATCCAGCAAGGCT
>JASGCE010000084.1 GCA_030054295.1 Minisyncoccota bacterium | reverse complement strand
GATTGCCAGCCGCTCAAAGCGAGCGGCGGCAATGACGAATATGGAGAGTTATTGAGATCTAACCAAAATTTTGAATTCTCTAGTGAACGAAGTATAATTTGTATTATTAGATCACCTGCGTTTTTGGACTCTAAAGTAACCAGTCTATGCTACTATTCCCCCACTATGAATCAGCCCTCGGCAAATGGCAATTGCGAACAGATTACGGCTGTTCTTGGCCCCACCAATACCGGCAAAACCCATCTAGCGATTGAGCGGCTGCTCGGTCACAGCAGCGGCATTATCGGCCTGCCCCTTCGGCTGCTGGCGCGGGAGGTCTATGAGCAGATCAAAACCGTCAAGGGTGCCGCCAAGGTCGCCCTGATTACCGGGGAGGAGCGAATCATCCCGGCCAATCCCAGTTGGTTCGTCTCGACCGTCGAGGCCATGCCGACCGACCGCCCCTTTGCCCTGGTGGCGATTGACGAGGCCCAACTGGCCAGTGACCCTGAACGGGGCCATATCTTTACCGAGCGAATCCTCCACTCGCGCGGTTTTCACGAGACCCTGATTCTGGGGGCCGAGACCCTCAAGCCCGTGTTAAAATCACTGCTGCCGGGGATTGAAGTCTTGACCCGTCCGCGCTTCTCGGAACTAAAATATAGCCCGCCCTGCCGCATCGAAAAACTGCCGCGCCGTTCGGCCATAGTCGCCTTCTCAGCCGCCGAGGTCTATCGTCTGGCCGACGAGGTGCGGCGGATTCACGGCGGCTGCGCAGTGATTATGGGCAACCTCAGCCCGCGCACCCGCAATGCTCAGGTGTCGCTGTTCCAGTCGGGCGAGGTCGATTATCTGGTCGCCACCGATGCGATTGGATTGGGGCTCAATCTCTCGCTCGCCCATGTCGCCTTTGCTGGGTTGCGCAAGTTTGACGGCAAGGTTCTGCGCTATTTGCACCTGCACGAACTGGCGCAGATTGCCGGCCGGGCCGGGCGGCACCAGAGCCAAGGAAGTTTCAGTACGCTCGTTCAAGGAAGCGGGGCTTATGACTCCCGCGACCTGCGCGACCCATCGGTTTTTGAACTGCCGCCCGCGACCATTGCGGCGATTGAAGACCATCGTTTCCCCCCGCTCAAGACTCTTTTTTGGCGCAATAGCGATCTGGATTTCGGCAGCCTCAATCGCCTGCTCGCCAGTCTGGAACAGCCGCCGCCGGCGGGGGATCGCCTGCTCCGTCGCAAGGCCGATGCCGATGACCATTTGGTGCTGCAACAGCTGAGTACCGACGATGCGGTAACGCGGCGGCTGGGCGATGCCGAGCGGGTCAAGCTGCTCTGGTCGGTCTGTCAGATTCCTGACTATGGTAAGAGTCACGGCAGTTCCCATCGCCGATTGGTCACTACGATCTTTGACCATCTGTCGGGAGCGCAGGGCCGAATCCCCGGGGATTGGCTGCACCAGAATCTCCAGCGACTCGACGACCAGACGGGTGGGGTTGAACAGCTGAGTTACCGCCTCGCCCAGATTCGCACCATGGCCTATGTTGCCCATCGCCCCGACTGGCTGCACCATGCCGGTCAGTTCCAAATCCTGACCAGCCAGATCGAGGAGCGACTGTCGGATTCCCTCCACACCACCCTGACTCAACTGTTTGTCGATCGCCGCGCGACCGTCATGAACCGCAAACTGGGGGCCGAGGATCAGGTTTTTGCCACCATCGACGCCGAGTCTCTGGTCTGGATCGATGGCCACACCGTCGGGCGAATCGAGGGGCTGAGATTCATCCCCGCCGATTCTAACGACCGCGAGCAGCAAAAAACATTTTTAAAAATCGCCCGCCGCAGCCTGGGGGGGATTATTCAGCAAAGGCTGGAGGCGATTTTGAATGCCCCGCTGCACCGATTCAAACTGACCCGCGAGGGACAGATGGTGGGCAAGATCGACGGGCTGGAATTTAACCTCGGTCTGTTACAGCCGAGCGACAATCCCTTGCAGCCGAAGCCTGTCTTGGCGCGGTTTGACCTGCTGCCCGACCTCGCCCTGTCCAAACTACAGGCGCGACTGACCGAGGTTTTGGCGGCACAGATGGCCCGCGATCTCGGGGCGGTGATCCGCTTGACCGAGGAGGGGTTTTTGGCGCAACTCACTCCCGCCGCCCGTGGTCTGGCCTATTGCCTTTACCAGAATCTAGGCTGGAGCGAGCGGCAGGGGATCGAGGCCCAGATCAAGCAACTGACCAAAAATGACCGCAAAACCCTTGCCGCGAAGGGCCTGCGTTTTGGCCAGTCCTTTGTTTTTGTCGCTGGAATTTTTGCCCCGTCTGCGCAGAAACTGCTGAGGATTTTACTGTCGCTTAACGGCAATAGCGACCAGCCGCAGCGGCGCGGCCTGATCGCTGTCGATGGTCACTGGCTGCGGCTCGACCATTATGAATCGCTGACCTATCAGCTGCGGCAACAGGCCAAGGCGGATGGCTTTGTGATTCCCCTGCCGCTGCGAAACGCTTTACAAATCCCCGCCGCCAACTGGGAAAACTTTGTCGCCGCATTGCGCCAAGAATTGACACGAAAACAAAAATCAAAGCGAGTACGGGTGAGTCCGTCGCAGCCAAATCATCATTCGCCTTTTAAAATTCTACTGCGCCCATCGGTGGAATAGGCAAGCATATTCACATGGCTGTGGTAATCGGTTATAATTGGCCATTGTTGCAACTTAAGGGTTAGTCATGCGCACCTATCTTGAATTCGAAAAACCAATCGCCCAGCTCGAGGCCAAGATTGAGGAACTGCGGCACCTTGGTTCAGAGGGCAAGATCAATATTGCCGACGAGGTTGCCAAACTCGAGGCCAAGGCCGAGCGGATGCGCCACAGTACCTTCAGCCGCCTGACAGCCTGGCAAAAGGTGCAGGTCGCGCGGCACCCGGAGCGGCCCCATGGCCTCGACTATATTCAGGGTCTGATGACCGAGTTTAACGAACTGGCCGGGGATCGTAATTTTGCCGAAGACCGTGCCCTGATTGGTGGCATTGCGCGGTTTCGCGGTCGCTCGGTAGTGATTTTGGCCCAGGAAAAGGGCCACGACATGAAGTCCCGCGTCGAACATAATTTCGGCATGGCCAAGCCCGAGGGCTACCGCAAGGCCATTCGCTTGATGAGGCTGGCCGACCGTTTTAACCTGCCGATCATCACCCTGGTCGATACTTCGGGGGCCTATCCGGGGATCGAGGCAGAGGCCCGCGGTCAGGCCGAGGCCATTGCCCGCTCGATCGAAACCTGCCTCGAGGTCGGGGTGCCAATCATATCGGTGGTGATCGGCGAAGGTGGCTCGGGCGGGGCCATCGCCATCGCCACTGGCAACAGTGTCTTGATGCTGGAACATGCGGTCTATTCGGTCATCAGCCCCGAGGGCTGCGCCTCGATTCTCTGGCGCAGTGCTGACCAGGCCCAGATCGCCGCCGAGGCCCTTAAGCTGACCGCCAAAGACCTGTTCAGCCTTGGGATCATCGACCAGATTATCGAGGAACCGAGCGGCGGCTCGCACCGCTCCCCCACCGAGGCCATCACCCGCGTCGGCGATGCCATCGAGGCCAGCCTGAACCGACTAGCCAACCTCAGCCGCGACGAGATCAAACAGAACCGCCGACAGAAATATATCGAGATCGGCAAAAAAGGATTGGTTTAAGGGGGTGAAATTGGATTGCGATAAATTAGAGGATTTTGAATTTTTGACAAATCGATTAAATTTAATTGTCCCCCCTCCCTTTAGGGAGCGGGGGAAAGCAAGTCTCAGCGAGTGCTTACGAGCGATAGACTTGCTTGGGGGGTAGGCAGCCATGGCCTGAGCGATTCTTTATTCATAGATTTTTACACTATACTTAAATCCAAAGAATAGAAAATGGCACAGCGACCATCGCGGCCTACCCCCCCTGTCTCTCGCCGCATTCTGCGGCTAGAGCCTTCCCCCCGCTCCCTAAAGGGAGGGGGGGCAGTATAACTTGCTCCTATCCCCCGCTCCCTAAAGGGCGAAAGGGGACATTCTTTAAAGCGAAAAGAATTTGGTAATGATATGACCCCCGACTCCCTGCCTGACAAGTTTGACCTGACTCTGCCTGACGGTACCATCACGGTTTTGGTGCGCCGCAGTTTGAAGGCCCAGCGGCTGCAAATGCGTTTGAATGCGACCAGCCGCAGTTTTGAACTGGTACTGCCGCCTCGGTGCAGCTGGGCCACCGCCAAAAGATTCGCCGAAAAAAATGCCGAATGGGCTGCCGTCAATCTGTGGAAACTATCGAGCAAGCCGCGGGCAAAAACCTATCCCTTTGTTGATGGCGCGGTGATTCCTCTGCTGGGTAAGAAGCTGCTTTTAAAGGCCGATTCGACCGCGCGAGTTACCCACCTGCAACCAGCCCGCGGGGAGGAGATTCAACAGCTGCATATAGCCGGTCGTTCCGATTATTTTGCCCGCCGAGTCACTGATTTTTTGCAGCAGCAGGCGCGGATTGAACTGACGCGTCGCAGCCATGCCTATGCCAAGATTCTGGGGGTCGAGGTCAAGTCGCTGCGGCTTGGGGATGCTGGAACACGCTGGGGTTCCTGTTCGTCGCGGGGCAATCTCAACTATTCGTGGCGGTTGATTTTTGCCCCGCCCGAGGTGGTGGACTATGTTGCGGCGCACGAGGTCGCCCACCTGGTCGAACTCAACCACTCGCCGCGGTTTTGGGCCCTGGTCGAGCGGCTGATTCCCGATTACGAAACCCACCGTAAATGGCTGAAGGTCAATGGCCACCGTTTGATGCTGATTGGGCTTCCTGCTCCTGCGGAGTCTTGAGATCAAGACTGAGGGCGTGAACCGGGCCGGCCAGTTCGACCTTTAAAATCTCCATCACCGCCCGCTGCCGCGCCAGCATCGACTGGCCGATAAAGGCCTCCGCGACCATGGTCACGGCAAAATGGGTTTCGCGGATTCTACTGACCGAGTTGGCGGTTCGCTCGGCGACCATGGCGGCGTGTTTGATTGCCTCCTCGGCTCCGACATGACCGGCGTGATTGTGCGACTGATTATCGATCACCAGTCGCAGCGGGTGATAGGCTGCGGTTAGTTTTTGCCCGATCGCGCTTTCGACGGGGCGGGTTTCGCTCGAAGGTTGATTGGTACTCTTCATCAGTTAGCCTTTACATAATCGGTTCATTCGATTGATCATAACACAGAGACTTGAAATCGCGCTAGACTCCCTGCATTATTGGTTGATCATGGTCAGAAGCTCCTCCATCTTTGCTAAAAAACCGCTTGAAGCCGAGCGACTAAGGGCCTGCGATCATTCTGGCTGCCGCGGTCAGGGCGAGTTTCGCGCGCCCAAATCACGCGATGCAATCAATGATTTCCATTGGTTTTGCCTTGACCATGTTCGCGCCTATAACCGTTCTTGGGACTTTTACCGTGGCATGGACTATGAACAGATCGAGGCCGAGATTCGCGAAGATACGGTCTGGCATCGTCCAACCTGGGGGATGGGGGAGAATCGCAATCCTTCGGCCGCTGGTGCTGGGGCTGGTCATTCGGCCTCGGCTGGTGCGGGGGCGAAGGGCGATTGGACCGATCAGATTGACGATCCCTTTGATCTCTTTAATCTGGGCGAGGCGCGGCGGCGCAAGGCCGAGCAGCAGGATCGGGCCAGGGGTAAAGCGCCATTTGGCCCGGCTGAAAGAAGGGCGGCTGAACTTTTCGAGGTGACTCCGCCCTTGGCTCTGCGGGAGGTAAAGTTAAAATACAAGGCTTTGGTTAAGGCCCATCATCCGGATGCCAATGGCGGCGATAAGGCGGCAGAGGAAACCCTCAAGACCATTATCGAGGCCTATCGCCTGCTGCGTCCCCATTGCCAGAGTGATTAGGTTTTTGCATTTTTTTATTGAGAAGTTTCATGAATTGTTGCAACACCAAAGCAATTTTTTAGGAAAAGAATGTCCCCCCTTTCATTTATGAAAGCGGGGGATAGTCGTTCTTTGATTTGAGCAAGCAAAGCGAAGCGAAAATCTTAGAACGACTTGGGGGGTATGTCTTTGTAACATTACCATAGCTTCGTCCTACCCCCCCTGTCTCACTCTGCTATGCAGAGTGATTCTTCCCCCCGCTTCCTAAAGGAAAGTCTGAAAAACTCCAAACTTGTCATTCTGAGCTTAGAACAGCCCGAGCTTTAGCTCGGCAAACTGTTCTTAGCGAAGAATCCAGAAAAACTTAAATCATTGTAATTGCTAAGTTTTCTGGACTCTTCGCTTGTCTTGCTAAAGACTTTGCATTCGCAAAGTCAAGCTCGACGACGCTCAGAGTGACAAAAAAGTGAGTTTTTCAGGGTTTCCTAAAGGGCGAACGGGGGCAGTTTTGTTATTGTCACCGCTCCCTAAAGGGAGGAGGGACATTCTAAAATAGAACCGAGTTTCACAGATTACCAATCCCCCCGCCCCCCTACCCCACCTTCAGGCGTTTTTCCAAACTGCGGAACAGCCAGGTTATCAGCCCGGCAATGACCAGATACATGATCGCCGCATTGACATAGACCTCGAGCTGATAGGACCGCGCATAGATGGTGCGAGTCTGCCCCATCAGATCCATCACCGCAATGGTCGAGACCAGAGCACTGCCCTTCATCAGCAAAACCACCTCATTGGCATAGGCGGGCAAACAATAACGAAAGGCCTGGGGCAAAATAATCCGATACATGGCCAGCAGCCACGACATGCCGCTGGCCTTGGCCGCCTCCATCTGACCCGGGGGCAGATTGACCACCGCACCGCGAATAATCTCGGCACTATAGGCCCCAGTATTGAGCGACAGAATAATCAGACCCACCGTCCAACCATTGCCAAAAATCAACCAGAGCAGCGACCCCAACCCCTCCTCCCCAAAACTACCAATCCCGTAATAGGCGATAAAGAGCTGAACCAACAAAGGCGTACCCCTAAAGACATAGGAATAGACCGCCGCGACATTGGCCAAAAATTTGCGCTGCGACAGGCGCGCCAGTGCCGTCGCCATGGCCAGGACAAAACCAGCCGAGACCGACAGAATCAGCAAAATGATCGTCTGCCAAAATCCATCAAAATAACGGACACAGGAATTGGCAAAAACACTCGGCAAAATCGGCGAGGCCAGGCCACAGATCGGTGCAGAGATCCACTGAGACATCAGATCAAACATGACTGGCTCCCGTGGCTCTTAAATCAGATTTCGGGGTTTTTTTGGGCTTGATCTCGACCTTACCCGGGGCCGCCTTGGTCTGATAGGCGAGCTGCGCCTTGGCCTCCAGCCGCCTTCTGCCAATGTCCGACAGGGCGGTAATGCCCAGATAGATCAAACCCGCCAGACTGTAAAAGACCAGAGGATGCTGGGTCAATTCTCCCGCCAATTTGCTGACCCGCAAAAGCTCATCAAGGGCAATCACCGCCGCCAAGGAACTGTCCTTGAGCATCGAGAGCCAGAGATTGCCAAGGCCGGGTAAGGCATAACGCCAGATCTGCGGAATGCGAATCCGCACAAGACTGGTGAAGGGCGACAGGCCAGTTGCCGCTGCTGCCTCCATCTGACCCTTGGGTACGGCCAGATAGGCACCGCGCAAAACCTCGGAGACATAGGCCCCGTAAATCGCCGACAAGCCAGCCACCGCCGCCGGGAACTTCGGCAAATCAATCCGACCGAGGCCAATAGAACCCAAGATCGCATTGATGATCGATTCCGAGCCAAAATAGACCAGCAATATGACCAGAAACTCGGGCGTGCCGCGAATAAATATCGTATAGAGCTTGGCGGGCAGCCGCACCAGGCGATAGCGACTGAGCTTCATGGCGACCAGCACCGCCCCAATCAACATCCCCACCAACAATGAACAGATGGCGACCGCGACAGTCACTGCCGTGCCGACCAAAATCTGTAGACCCCAGCCCTGAGCCCCAAATCCCAATATCGATAGATCAAATCCCATGGCACTGTCTCTGTTGGATGAATCAAATGGCGGAGTCTGATAGAGCAAGCTCAATTGCCCCGCCCGATTCTCCCCTTAAAGGGAGGCAATCAGGCGAGGCAATCCTTCACCTACATTGCAGCGGTAAAATACTTGTCGTAGATCTTCTGATAGGTACCGTTCTCCTTAATCGTCTTCAAGGCCGTGTTAAACTTGCCCAGAAGTTCGGTATCTTCCTGGCGCAGACCAACGCCAAAATGATCGTTCAGATCGATCTTATCGCCGACCAGCTCGAAGCCAGTCTTGCCCTTCATCCAATCGATGACGGTGGCAAGGTCAGCAACGACAAACTGAACCCGACCCGCCGCCAGATCATCGTAAGCCGCGGTTTGGGTATCGTAAAGATTGACCTTGGCCTTGGCGCCAATATTATCCTCGATCCATTTGGAGGCAACCGTCGAGCGTTGCGCCCCAATCACCACACCCGGCTTTTTAAGATCATCGAGCGATTTACCCGCCCCGACCTTGCCGACCGTAATCAGGCTATTGTCAAAATAGGGGTCACTGAAGGCAATAGTGGCCTTGCGCTCATCAGTGATCGACATGCCCGACATGATCGCGTCGTATTTTTTTTGCACCAGGCCGGGAATAATCCCGTCCCAATCCTGAGCGACCACCGTGCATTTTACCTTCATCTCGGCGCACAGGGCCTCCTGCACATCGATATCAAAGCCGCTGATGGTGCCGTCGGCATTTTTGGAATTAAAGGGCGGATAGGCCCCTTCGGTCGCAATCTTAATCCCAGTGTCGCTCTTGCTACAGGCGGCGACGAAAAGCCCAACACCCGCCAGCAGAGCAACTGCCGTCAGACTGGTCAGGATGGTTTTTTTGGTATTAAACATTTATTCTATAGCTCCTTAGGGTTAACGGTTCAAGAATCACCTGGCCCTCATCATCAGAGAACCCGCTGCAAGAATTTCTTGCAGGCCTCGGTCTGGGGTTTGCCGAATATTTCGCTGGGAGTCCCCTGCTCACCAATCTGTCCCTTGTGGAGGAAGATCACGCGATCCGAAACCTCGCGGGCAAAGCCCATTTCATGGGTCACGACCAACATGGTGCGCCCCTCCATCGCGAGGTCTTTCATTACCTTCAAGACCTCTCCCACCAGTTCGGGGTCGAGGGCGGAGGTAGGCTCGTCAAACAGCATGACCCGTGGCTCCATCGCCAGGGTGCGGGCAATCGCCACCCGCTGCTGCTGACCGCCCGATAATTGGCTGGGGTAGTAATTGCGGCGTTCGGCAATGCCAACCCGTTCCATCAGGGATTCAGCCCGCGCCTCGGCCTCCTTCTTAGGCAGTTTGAGCACGCGGATTGGGCCCTCGATAATATTCTCCAGCACCGTCATATGCGACCAGAGGTTGAAGTTCTGGAAAACAAATCCCAGCCTTGCCCTCATGGCACGGAGTTTATTCTGATCGGTAATCTGTCTTTTGCTGCCTTCGCCCTCCAGCGGCATCTTGACCCCCTCCAGGCTGATCTCCCCATATTCGGGGATCTCGAGCAGATTTATACAGCGCAGAAAGGTGGACTTACCCGAACCCGAGGCCCCGATTAAGGATATAACCTCGTGCTCCTTGGCATTGACGCTGACCCCCTTGATGACCTCCACCGGGCCATAGGATTTATACAGATCGGTCACGGCGAGAAAATCGGACTTCTCGACCCCTTTGGTCTTAGCCTTGGTTGCAGCCATTGTCATCTCTCCCTGAACGAGGTGCTGATCGCTAAACTTGCTCTATTGTTCCTCAACCGATTATTATTTATGGATTATTTAACGCGCCATTGACTATACGATATTCAATTTAGCCGCAAGTGCAAGGTTTATTTTACAAATTTTCTTGTCCTAGTCACCATTCTTTGATTAGACTGGCAAAATTAGAGCAGTTTCAAGTTTTGTTGATCTATAAAACTACTGTCCTGACAACTATTTGTTGCCTCCCCCTAGCAGGGGGAGGATAGAAACTCTTGGCGATGAACGAAGTTCAAGCCTTAGAGTTTCTTGGTGGGGGTAGA
>JASGCE010000295.1 GCA_030054295.1 Minisyncoccota bacterium | reverse complement strand
GGGGCAGCTTCACAAGTTTTGCTGCGCCGACCCTCACCGATTGGCGGGTTAATGCTGGGCTTCGCCCAGACCCATTTAAGGCTTCGCCTTAAAAATCCAGCAAGGCTCCGCCTTGCATCCGTTTCCATAGAATTTGTCATTACCCGCCGCCTCGTTTACGAGGCGAAACGGGGAATGCGAAGGGGTGAGTCAATTCAACCGGCGGTAAATGACGATTAGGCAGCAGCAGATACGAATCATTTTTTTTCATCCGCCCCCTCACGGCCCAGGAAACAACTCTGAACTCTGGCCAAAGATCCACACCGCCAGCAAACCCACCCATTCCTTGCCTCCCGACTTCAGGGCCTGCAAGCCATCCACCAACCCCCCAGGCGCAAGATAATCCTGCACCCCACCCGTCCAGGGCGCAGTCCTATAGTCAACCGAATAGGGAACCACGGCAAAACCCTGGCCGCGGAACAGCCCAACCGCCCGCGGCATATGGATGGCCGAGGTCACCAGCAGCCAAACCTCGCCGGGTTTCGGCTGGGCCAATGCCTTGCAGTAAACCGCATTCTCGAAGGTGTTGCGCGAGTTCCGCTCAAACTCCAGCCGCGATGAAGCAACCCCCATATCAGCCAGTACCAATGCCGCATAGTCGGCTTCACGATCATCACGGTTGAACACCACCGATGAACTGCCGCCACTGTAAATCATCCGCGCCTGCGGATATTGCCGCGAAAGCCGCGCCACCGCCAGAATCCGCTCCCCCGAGTCGTTAATCACCGGCTGACCGCGCAGACGACTGAGGGTCGGATCAACTGAGGCTCCCAAAACAATAATACCCGTAACCTGCGGCGGTAAGGGAACCGCCGAAAACCGTGACTCCAAGGGCCCCACCACCCACTGGCCAATCGGCAAGAGGTACAGCGACACCATCACCGCAACCAAGAGGGTCAAAAGAATCTTGGCGCTTCTGTGGCGGTCAAGCCACAGGCAAACCAAACCAACAACCGCCAGCACCAGCAGCAGAGTCACCGGATTAACGACAAACCAATAGATTTTGCTCATGACAAATAGGAAGGACGGCATTAGATTTCCTGCTGTGGTTGGATGGATGGATAGGTTTTACGCGACTATGCAAAACTATTGGGGCAAATGCAAACCTGTACAAGCGGCGTTCAAAATCCTTGACGAAATGCCGAAATTGTTATCATATGCCGCCATGGATGGGTGGCCGAGTGGTTTAAGGCAGCGGTCTTGAAAACCGCCGTGGGTTTGCGCTCACCGTGAGTTCGAATCTCACCCCATCCGCCACTGGCTTAGGTCAGGAGAGGATTGAGGGTGCGACACTATGTCGCAGGCAATTTAATTGACAATATTTGTTATAAATTCTAGCCCAATACCAATTAATAGTGGCGCGAATCAAATATACTACTAAATATTGTAGATATTCCACCCCATGAAGATTCAAGCTTGGTATTTTCGTTAGATTACAACGACTAACAGCATAAATTTAAACTTGAATTTAACCAACAGCTGCTCTTTACTGGTGTTGAGGTTCAATCAATTTCCCAGCTCAAACCTTGGGAGGAATAGATGTTCAACACAGCAACCAGACTCGTCGTCGAACCCGGCCGGGTCTATCGTGACAAGAACTCGAGCAGAATTATTACCCTGGCCCATGTCATATCCATCATGCCCGATGGACTAGGCATCCCCCATGTCCATTTTCTGCTCGATATGAGACTACCCAGCGGAACCCTGGTGCGCGAGGAAAAACGAATTCTCGCCCTCGAGAGTTTCGCCAATAACTACTGCGACGAGGACTGAATCCATTTATTTTGGTTGAAGCAAAGGAATCAATTGGATTCACCCGATTTTCTTGCTACAACCGCTAGGATGACCTTGGGCGGATGTGGCGAAATTGGTAGACGCAGCAGATTTAGGTTCTGCCGGAGTGATCCTTGGGGGTTCAAATCCCTTCATCCGCACCATTTGTTATCGGTAAGAATTGTCAATGAAATGTTTGGATAGAGTCTGTTCACTTGAGTAATCTGGAGCAGTTCTCTCATCTATAGGCTCCTCCAAAATCGTCATTGCCCTCAAGCTGCGATAGCAGCGCAGAGTGGCAATCCAGATCGGCATAAGCCAAACACAAAACAATCATTATAATTGAGGGGCTTATGCCCCTCAAACTCCCCGCTGGATTGCCAGCC
>JASGCE010000294.1 GCA_030054295.1 Minisyncoccota bacterium | reverse complement strand
CCCCCGTCTCACTTCGTTCGACTCCCCCCGCTGGATAGCCTCGTGCTTACGCACGACGCTATGAGGGGTTAGGAGATGTTAAAACCTCCCACAACCCCTCATCGCGTTGCCCTGCTAAGGGCAAGGCGATCCAGAGGGGGGGAGTTGCGAAGCAACTCGGGGGGCATCCGCCCCCCGCTAAAAAATGATTTTTTGGATTTCTAAAGAATCAGACTAAATCACAAACTCTTCAATCCCGCGACAATCCCTTGCTCGCCAAGGCAGTCAGATAGGCCGTCCAGATGCGGTCAAAATCATGCCCCAGTTCGTAAAGATAGGCCCAGGAATAGAGCCCCGTATCATGGCCATCGCTGAACAGAATCCGCACCGCATAGTGACCCACTGGCTCCAACCGATTGATCGTAACCTGCCGACAGCCACCAAGAATCTTGCGTTCGCTCGGGCTGTGTCCACGCACCTCGGCCGAGGGGGATTCAACCCGCAAATATTCCGCAGCAAGCACAAAGGACTCCCCCGAATTAAAAACAACCACCAGAGAATGATGGTCATCGCTCAGACGGATTTCGGTGGGATGGGGCGGAGGTTTAACCGACATCATGACTCATCCTACGCGCCTCCTCGACCAACAGAATCGGAATCCCATCGCGAATCGGATAGGCGAGACCAGCCACTTCACTCCATAATTCCTGCTCCGTCGGATGATAGACCAGGCGAGTCTTGGTCAAGGGACAGACCAGAATCTCGAGCAACCTCGGCGATACCTCCCCACCGCGAGCGAGCGACACACCATGCGAAACTTCACTCGGGCTATTCTTGACCATAGACAGAATCCTTAATGTTTGATGACTTCGCTGGTGTCGCCCGTCAGCACCGCCATCTCCAAGAGATTGGTGATCAATTCCGCGCGAGTCAGCAGAGTCGGGGATTCCAACAGGGCCTGTTTCTCCACATCCTCAAAGGGGCAAATCATCGCCAGAGAATTGACCAACCGATTATCAGGCGTATGGTCGATGGCCTCCCACTCGGCATCTATGCCATGGAGGGTGAAATATTTCCGCAGGGCCAGAGTCAATTTCTTGCGATCAATCCTGGTCGATTGATTGACCACCAGTTCAGGAATCATATCGGCGCGATAGGGACTCCAGCTTGGACTTACACGGCGATAGGCCTTGGTAAAGGGCAGTTCCTCGGCAATGGTAAAGCGAATGACCCCTTCAAGAATGATTAAAACCCGCCCATCATCCCCCTCGGTCATGGAGGTGATTCGCCCGGCACAGCCAATCGGATAGATCGGCACCGAATCGCCAAGCGAAGCCTCCTCGGCATGAACCGAGACCTCGGCCGCGCCACCCGCAGGGTTCGGCGGAATGTGCGGCAAGACCATCCCCATCATCCGTTCGGGCGTGGCCAATGCATCAAAAATCAACTGCAAATAGCGCGGTTCAAAAATCGTCAAGGGCAGCCGACCATGGGGCAGTAACAATGCTCCCGCCAAGGGGAAGATCGGCAGTTGCGGCGGCAATTCATCAAAACGAACACTAAAAAAAGACTTCATGAGAAGAGCACCGCCGACATTCGCCGCCGCGCACTGACGGTGATGGGATCGGTGGCTCCCATGGCCTCGAAGATCTTGACCAGCTGTTGCTTGGCGGCCTGATCCTGCCACTGGCGATCACGGCGGAGAATCTCGAGCAATTGATCGATCGCCGCCTCGGGCTGACCCGCCGCATAGTGGGCGAGGGAGAGATCAAAACGACTCTGTAAATCCTTCGGTTCCGCAGCAATCCGGGCCGAGAGAATTTCAATCTGCTGCACGGCATCGCCCGCCTGCGCTGCCTGTTCGGCCAGTTCGATACTGGTCTTGAGGGCAGTCAGGGCCTCACGATATTCGGGTGGAAGCGGATTGGGGTCGTGGGATTCACCGGGGGGCAAAATATCACCCGTGGGAATAAGCGCGAGGTTGGCCTTGGCCCTGTCGATTTGACCAAGGGCGACATAGAGCCGACCACTCTCGATCAAGGCCCCCAGATGCTGCGGCTCGTGTTGCAATATGGCCTCATACAAGGCGAGGGCGGCGGTAAGATCCCCCGCGGCCTGAAGCTCCATCGCCTGGTCCATCGCCTGTTCGAGCGGATTATCGCCCCCACCGCCCGCCGCCTTGACCATGGCGAGCAACCGCTGAATAAAGCTGCGAATCTGACTCTCGGGC
>JASGCE010000083.1 GCA_030054295.1 Minisyncoccota bacterium | reverse complement strand
GATGTCCATATCAGCCGCCTGCGCCACAAGATCGACCGCGATTTTAACAAACAACTGCTCCATACGGTCAGAGGCGCGGGCTATTGCCTCCGACCGATGGGCTGAAGCTTAACTATTGGTAAACTTCGCAGTTCGCTTTTCGCTGAATGCCGCCATGCCTTCCTTTTGGTCGTGGGTCGCGAACAGAGCATGAAAGAGCCGCCTTTCAAACAGAAGCCCCTCGTGCAGGCTGACCTCTTCGGCGCGATTCACGGCTTCTTTGGCGGCGCGGACAGCGTGTTTGCCATAGCCAGCAATGGTCGAGGCCAGCTCCATCGCCTTGTCGAGCAGTTCGGCATCGGGGAAGATTCGAGCGACCAGACCCATGGCTTCGGCCTCGGCGGCGGTAAAGTTGCGACCGGTCAGAATGAGCTCCATCGCCTTCGACCGCCCGACCAGTTTGGTCAAGCGTTGTGAGCCGCCCATGCCCGGCATGATCCCGAGTTTAATCTCGGGCTGACCAAATTTAGCCGATTCACCCGCAACCACCAGATCACAGGCCATCGCCAATTCGCAGCCCCCCCCCAGGGCATAGCCCGACACCGCAGCGATAATCGGGGTGCGGATGGTTGAGACCTCCCGCCAGCCGGCAAAGAAATCCAGTTCAGCCATTTCGCTGGCCGATTTATTCGCCATTTCCTTAATATCAGCACCGGCGGCAAAGGCCTTGGCCGAGCCAGTAATGACGATACAGCTGATGTTACTGTCCTGGTCATGTTGTTTTAACAGCTCGACCATCTTTTTTTGCACCGCGATATTCAGGGCGTTCAAGGCCTCTGGGCGGTTGATGGTTAACAGGGCGACGCGGCCCTTAACTTCGGACAATACGATAGAATTTTCAGTCATTTAGAACCTCACCAGAGAATAGACGACGGGAATGGATTCCCAGCCGAGAATTTAATTTGCAATGCAATATATCCGATTCCTTAATCAGAGTAAACCATGTTTGCAATGGTGGCAAAAATCGACTAGGTTTTGCCATGCATTTGCTCCGAATCGAAGAGACTGCCCGCGATGATCAGGCCGCGGTTGACCTGGGCCAGAGCCCGGCAGCGATGGTCATCATCTCGGCGGCAGACAGTGACCTGAATGCCCTGGCTGCTGCCAAACAGGGTCTTGGAACTGCGGTTGGGGAGGTGCGGCTGGCGCCCTTGGTTCGGCTGAATCATGCGGCGACGGTTGATCTTTACTGCGATCAAACCCTGTCGCAAGCCAAGGTGATTCTGGTCAGGCTGCTGGGGGGGAAATCATACTGGCCTTACGGGGTCGAACGGATACTTGCTCTGGGTAAGGGCGGGCAAAAACCGCTGCTGATTTTTCTGTCGGGCGATGGACAGGTGGATGAGGAGTTACAGCGGCTATCGACCATTGCCCGGGATGATTATCTTAAACTCCATCGGCTTTTTGCTGCTGGCGGGGTGGCGGCGGCGAGGGGCAGTTTGTCCATTCTGCACGGGTTGGCTGAAGGTAATTTACAACCAATGGTTGAGATTATGCCGCCGGTCTTGCCGCCCTTTGGACTGTGGGAATGGCGGGCCGACTGTTATGCCAAACCACCCGATAACCGCGCCACCGTTGCGATTGTTTTTTACCGCGCATTGGTGGTTGCGGATGACACGGCGGCGGTGCTGGCCCTCTGTCAATTTATCGAGGCTGCCGGGCATTATCCCCTCGCGATTTTTGTCCCCAGTTTGAAGGATCGCGACTGTCAGGAATTTATCAAATCTAGCCTTGCAGCTGCACCCCCCGATGCCATGATCACCTTGACCGGATTTGCGGCGGGCGTGGGTTTTGGCCAGCAGCAGGAATCTTTTTTTGCCCAGTTTGACTGTCCGATTATCCAAGTCATTCAAGCGAGTAGCAGCAAAGACTCATGGCAGTCTGGAAACCGTGGCCTGTCGCCGCGCGACCTGGCCATGTCGATAGTTTTGCCCGAGACCGATGGGCGAATTGGCGGGCTGGTGATCTCCTTCAAGGAGGTGACGGAGCGAGACCAGGCGACTCAATGCGAACTGGTCAAACACCGTCCCGAACCATCCTTGATTGCCGCCCTGGTCGAGCAGGTTACCGCCTGGATTACTCTTCGTCGCACCCCTGTTAACCACCGCAGAATCGCCCTGATGCTGGCCAACTATCCGGTGCGGGATGGGCGGATTGGCAATGGAGTTGGCCTCGCCGTTCCTGAATCATTATATGCCATTTTGCATCAGCTAGAGTCCAATGGCTATACAATCCAAAATTCATTTGACTCGGCGCAGTCCATGATGGAGTCCATCACCAATGGTGCGACCAATAGCTTAAAATCCGAACGCAAGCGCGGCATCTTCTATCCGCTCGAACAGTACCAACTGGCCCTTAACAACCTTCCCGCCACCACTGTCGCCGCGGTCACCGCTCGGTGGGGTGCGCCCGAGTCTGATCCCTATCTGGTTAAGGGGTCAGACCAATCGGGTTTTATTTTGGCGGTGACCGATCTTGGCAATGTGACGATCGTCGTGCAGCCGCCGCGCGGCTATGATCTCGACCCGCAATCCAGTTACCATGATCCGGCCTTGATTCCGCCACACTATTATCTCGCGGTCTATCTGTGGCTGCGATATCAATGGCGGGCCTCGGCTTTGGTGCAGCTGGGGAAACATGGCACGGTCGAGTGGCTGCCGGGCAAGTCGGTGGCCCTCTCCGCTGACTGTTGGCCGCGGGCGATTCTCGGTTCATTACCGCTTATCTATCCCTTTATCGTCAATGACCCGGGCGAGGGGACTCAGGCCAAGCGGCGCGGCGCGGCGGTGATTATCGACCACTTGACTCCGCCACTGGCCCGCGCGGGGAGTTACGGAGCGCAGCGCGATCTCGAGACCCTGATCGACGAATATCATAGTGCTGCCAGTCTTGACCCGCGGCGGGCGGTGATTCTCGCGCGGGATATTTTTGATCTTGCCGATTCGGCGGGGCTGCTCAAGGATTGCGGGATTGAATCGCAGAACCGCGATGGCAAAATCTCGCCGCAAGACCTGGCGAAACTGGATAGTTTTATCTGTGATCTCAAGGAGTTACAGATTCGCGACGGGCTGCATGTTTTTGGCCAGAGTCCGACCGGGGAATTGTTGGCCAGCCTCACTCAATCACTGCTGCGGGTGCCGCGCGGCAGTGGTGAGGGGAGCAATCAATCGCTGCTCCGCGCCCTCGCCCGCGACCTGCAATTGCCGCAGGAATTTGATCCCCTCAGCGATGAATTTGCCCGCGATTGGAAGGGGGCAAAACCCGATTTGTTGCAGCAGCAAACGACCGATCCCTGGCGGAGTCACGGTGACACGGTGGAGCGATTGGAACTGCTCTCCCTATCTTTGGTAAGCGACTTGATTCAGGGGGCAAGGGCGGAATCATTAACCGCACACCTCCCGCAAACCCGCGCGGTTTTGCAGTGGCTTGAATCCGAATTGCTGCCCACCATTACTGCCTGTGGTCATGCCGAAATGACGGCATTGTTCAAGGCCATCGAGGCTCGTTTTGTCGCCGCGGGGCCGAGCGGAGCCCCCAGTCGCGGTCGCCCCGAAGTCCTGCCCACCGGTCGTAACTTCTATTCGGTCGATAGTCGTAATCTGCCGACTCCCTCGGCCTGGCAACTGGGCTGGCGGTCGGCGCAAAGGCTGGTGGAGACATATGAACAGGAACAGGGCGAGCCACTGCGCTCTATCGCCCTGTCGGCCTGGGGGACGGCCCAGATGCGCACGGGCGGCGATGACATTGCCCAGGCTCTCGCCCTGATGGGGGTGCGACCGCGCTGGGAGGGGGCGACGGGTCGGGTCATCGGTTTCGAGATCATGCCGGTGGCGGTGCTGGGTCGTTGTCGCGTCGATGTCACTCTGCGGGTTTCGGGATTCTTCCGCGATGCTTTTCCCGAAGCCATGGGGCTGGTCGATCGGGCGGCGGCGGCGGTGGCGGAACTGGCCGAATCGGCGGAGCAGAATCCGATGCGGGCAGCGGTTTTGCATCGGCAGGAGCAGCTGTGCCGTGAATCAGACATGACTCCCGCTGCGGCTAAAAGACTGGCGCAATATCGGGTTTTTGGTTCGCAGTCGGGCAGCTATGGCGCGGGTTTGCAGGCCTTGATGGACACGGGCGAATGGCGCGAGCGCGGAACCCTCGCCGCCGCCTATATGGCCTGGAGCAGCACGGCCTATGCAACGACTGCGGGGGAGGATGGCGCCAGTGACGCGGGTCTACAAACCGCGCAATTTACCCAGCTGTTGGGGGGTGTGCAGGCGGTGGTGCATAATCAGGATAATCGCGAACATGACCTGCTCGATAGTGATGACTATTACCAGTTCGAGGGGGGGCTGGCGGCGGCGGTCGAGTCGGCGCGGGGCAGTCTGCCCGTCATCTATCACAACGACCATTCGCGGCCAGAGACTCCGCGAATTCGTAGGCTCGAGGCCGAACTGTCACGGGTCATTCGCGGGCGGGTTGCTAACCCCAAATGGATCGCTGGGGTCATGCGCCATGGCTATAAGGGGGTGATGGAGATGGCCGCGAGTCTAGATTATATTTTTGCCTTTTGCGCGACAACTGGGGCGGTGCGGTCGGATCAGTTTGATCTCGTCTATCGCGCCTGGCTGGGGGAGGAGAGAGTGGTGGAATTTATGCGCGAGCATAATCCGGCGGCCCTTGCTGACATTGAACGACGATTCGCCGAGGCAATGGAACGGGGTTTCTGGCAGCCAAGGATCAATTGGGTTGGGCAATAGAGCAGGGTTCAGTCCCTTGCACCTTTACTTGTCATCACCCGCAAGGCTGACCCGTTAACGGGGCAGCCGCAGTCGGGTGATCTCGCTTCTTTAAGGAAGGTCTGTAAAAGTCATTTTTATGAAGAAAATCAGACAACCCCCCTTAGTCTCACTAAGCAGCAAGCTGCTAAGTTCGACTATTCCCCCCTTCTAAAGAAGGGGGGATAAAGAGTAACGATTTCAATCTATTATACCTCCCCTTCTTTAGAAGGGGAGGATAGAAACTCTTGGTGAGACGAAGTCGAACCTTAGAGTTTCTTGGAGGGGTTGCACTATAATTTTTGAGTTTTTCAGACCTTCCTAACGCAACGCGATGAGGGGTTTTGTCAAGGTTGAACCCTCCCGACTCCCCCCTACACCGAATCGGCGACCTCGGGCGGTTTGGACAGGGACAGCAGCCAATCCTCGTGTTCGATCAAGGCGTTACAGGATTTTAGGGCCTCGTAATATTGTTTGGCTGCCAGTTGCTCGCGGATCTGTTTGAGCATGTCGCGCACCGGCACCAGGACGGTAATGGTTTCATATTCGCTGACGAGGCTCTCGAAATTATCGAGGAAATGTTGCCGCTCATGCTCCTCTGCCATATAGACGCACTGGACGGCATAGTATATACGCCGCGCCGGAGTCACCGCCTTGTTCGGATGCATGATCTGTTTTTCGAGCAGCATCGAGACCATGTTATTAATAATCAGAGTCGTCGGTTTTAACACCGTGATGACCGCCCCATTGACCACGAATCTTTCCTGGGCGCGAAGATGAAGCTTTAATGCCATTTGTTCCCTTGCCTTCTTTTTTATTTGATTTGAGCCTTACAGTCTATGCGACAATACCGTCGCGGCGCAACTGGGCAATGGCTTCAGTGGTCAATCCCAGATGGGTGCCGAGTATATGATCCGTATCCTCTCCCAATGCCGGGGGGGCCTTGGTTGCGGTGACTGGGCTTGCCGACATGCGAATCGGGCTGCGGACTCCGGGATAGAGCGGGGAGTCCGCCGTGCCGCGCCGCAGCTGAATCTCGAGTTCCCGCGCCTTGACCTGCGGGTCGGCAAAAACCTGATCGATGCGATTGATCGGGCCAACCGGCACCGCCAGCGGGGTGAGTAAATCGATCCAATGGGCAGTAGAGCGGGCGACGAAAATCTCGGCTAAAATCGCCTCCAGTCGATTGCGGTGGATGACTCGGGCGGGATTGGTCGAGAATTCGGGATTGGTCGCCAGGTCATCGCGCCCAACCGCCTTGCAGAATTTACCAAATTGAATGTCATTGGCAATGGCCAGGATACAATGGCCATCCTTGGTGGCAAAAACCCGATAGGGAACGATCGAGGGGTGACCATTGCCCATCCGCTTTGGCACCTTGCCATCGACCAGATAATCCAGGGCGCGATTGGCCAGAGTCGCCACCTGGACATCGAGCAGCGACAGATCAATCTGTTGCCCGCCCGGCTTGCCCTGGCTGCGGCAGCTGTTACGGTGGAGCAGGGCGGCGAGAATGGCAATCGCGGCATAGAGCCCAGTCTGGACATCGACAATGGCGACTCCGGCCTTCATTGGCCCAGCCCCCTCCTGCCCGTCTGGCACGCCGGTGATGCTCATAAATCCGCCCAGGCCCTGAATCATCAGGTCATAGCCGGCCCGCTCGGCATAGGGCCCAGTCTGGCCAAAGCCGGTGATCGAGCAATAGATAAGGTCGGGAAAATCCTTGGCCAGGCTGGCATAGTCAAGTCCATATTTGGCAAGATCGCCGAACTTATAGTTCTCGATAAGAATATCCGACTGGGCGATCAGTTGCTTAATCAGCCTCTGACCCTCGGCGGTTTTAAAATTGATGGCGAGCGACGACTTGCCGCGGTTGAGGGCGAGGTAATAGGCAGCATCACCCTGCTCAACCCCTCGTGCCTGTTCCGAAGGGCTGAGTTCAGCAAAGGGCGGGCCGAGGCTGCGGGTATCATCGCCGCCATGGATCTGCTCGACCTTAATCACCTCGGCACCAAAATCGGCGAGGACTTGACCAGCCCAGGGGCCAGCCAGAATGCGACTCATATCTAGAACACGAATATCAGCAAGAATTCCAACCATAGGATTACTCAGTAGGAGGAGAGGGGAATGATTCGTATAGCACTATAGTGAGGTTGGATGGAAATTTCCATAAGCCTTATGGGTTCAATGATTTCCCCCGATCTTGGCATGGCGAACAAAGATTACAAAAAGTTAATAATCACTTGTTTTGAGACTTGCTAATTGCTATATTGTAACTGTTCGCAAGATAGTGTCGAGGTTTTCGACTGGTCTGTGCGAGATCTATAGATGGAGTTTAGAATGTCACGATTGTTCAAGTCACTTGCTCTTGCTCTAGCCCTGATTATCGGCCTGGCCCCGGCGGTTGCCGAGGCGCGGGCAGGTAACAGCCGCAGCTCGGGTAGCATGGGTTCCAGAACCTATAATTACAATGGTGGTCAGTCTGTGCAGCGCAGCATTACGCCGCAGACTCCGCGTTATAATGCACCGACCCCCGGATTTAACAATACACCTCGCGCTGCCCCTGGAATGGGTGGTTTTGGCGGAGCGGGTGCCGGCGGCAGTTTCTTTCAACGGCACCCGATCTTGACCGGTATTGGTGCGGGCTTTATCGGCTATGGTCTCGGTTCGATGCTCTTCGGCAATCGCTCGGCCACGGCAGCGGCTCCGGCGGGTTCGTCGGCTAGTGGTGAAGCCGGGGCGCAGGCAGCCGCGGCCCCGAGTCAAGGCGCGATGCTTTTTGGCATGTTGCTCCAGTTCCTGCTGATCGCTGGTGTGATCTATCTGATTTACCGAGTCGTCAAGTGGCTGGTGATGCGCAATATGCAACAGCGCGGCTATGCGGTTGCGGGCCCGGCCCCTTCCTCCAGTCCTGTATCCTATGATGGCAATAACTATGGTGGCCCCTGGGGCGGTAATGGCGGTGGAAACGCGGGTGGCTTTGGCAATGGCGGTGGTTTTGGTAATGGCGGCTATAACAATGGCGGCTATGCCCCGGAACCGGTTTCCCGCGATATTCGTCTTGGCGAGCAGGATGAACAGGTCTTCGGCGAGCTTCTCATCAATGTTCAAAAGGCCTGGAGCGATGGCAATTTGAATCGGATGAGGATGATGATGACCCCCGAGATGGTTGGTTACTTCACCGATGAACTCTCCAGCAACTCCAGCCGCGGCATTGTCAACAAGGTCGAGGATGTCCGTCTGGTCTCGGGTCAGGTGCAATCGGCCTGGGAGGAGGAAGACCGCCAATATGCGACCGCCAGGATTAAATTTGCCGCGCGGGACTATAATGTGCGCATGACGGCCGATGGACGAGAGGAACTGGTTTCGGGCAAGCCCGACCGCGAGACAACGGTGGAGGAGCTCTGGACATTTGTTCGTCCCGCCGGCGGCAACTGGGTGCTCTCGGCCATTCAGCAGGTCTAGTGCAAACCAATTGAGTGTCCCCCCTCCCTTTAGGGAGCGGGGGATAGCTAGTCTTAGCGAGCATAGCGAGCTCTAGACTTGCTTGGGGGGTAGGTTTTTGTTTATATTACAATAACTTAGACCTACCCCCCAAGTCTCACTAAGTAGCAAGCTACTAAGTTCGACTTTCCCCCGCTCCCTAAAGGGAGGGGGGACAGTTTTTTTAAGGCTCAGTTTTAACGACAAGGACTCATAGTCCCATGCAATCACCCCGATTACCGCATCAAAATACCGAGCTGCTCGGCCATGAGGCAGCGGAGTCCTTGATAGTTGATGCGGTTAACCGTGGGCGGCTGCACCATGCCTGGCTCATCAGCGGCAAGGCGGGAATCGGCAAGGCGACTCTGGCCTGGCGGATGGCGCGTTATATATTGGCGCGGGACTCTCCCGCTTCTGTTCGGTCAGAGGAGGAGGCGGGCTTCGGATTTATCGAGGCCCCGACGATGGTCGTGAAGACTGATTTGGCGGCGTCGCACCAGTCGCTCGCCATTGCTCCAGACCATCCCGTTGCCCAGCAGATTGCGGCGCGGGTTCACCGCAATATCCGCGCGATTGAGCGGCTGGAGGATAGTAAAACCGGCAAAACCAAGGCCAGTATTGGAGTCGATCAACTCCGAGAATTGCAGGGTTTTTTTCAAACCACGGTCAGGGATTCCTCCCATCGTTTTGTCATTATCGATACGGTCGATGACATGACCCTGCAGGCGCAGAATGCCCTGCTCAAGATGCTGGAGGAGCCGCCTTCCGGGGCGATTCTACTGCTGGTCAGTCATATACCGGGGCGGCTTTTGCCGACCATTCGCTCGCGCTGTCGCCATCTGCCTTTGCGGTCGCTTGACCAGGGGGTGATGGAGCGGCTCTTGACGGCGGCGGGGGTTGAACCCGCATCGATGGCCACCGCCTTACGACTGGGCGAGGGGTCGATTGGTCGGGCCTTGACTCTGATGTCGGGCGGGGCCGAGAGCTTTTACCAGCAGCTGTTGCAGCAACTGACCGAACCGAGTTTCGACGGTCGCCGCGCCATCGCCGATCAGCTGGCTGGGGCTGGGGGAGCGAGTGAACTGGCCCTGTGGGGAGAGGTGTTGGACTGGCTGGTGATGCGTCTGTCGCGGCAGATGGTTCGCCCACCCTCGGGTGCGCCGGTTGCTGCTGAACAGGCAGCCTGTCAGTCCTTGGAGCAGCGGCTGGGACTCGAGCGGCTGCTGGAGGGTTGGGATGCCAATCGCAAACTGCTGGGCGAGGCCTTGGAACTGAACCTTGATCGCCGCCAGGTGGTGATGGAGGTCTTGACGAGGATGTGAGGATGTAGACTAAACGGATGCAAGGCGCAGCCTTGCTGGATTTTTAAGGCGAAGCCTTAAATGGGTCTGGGCGAAGCCCAGCATTAACCCGCCAGAGGTGAGGGTAGGCGCAGCAAAACTTGTGAAGCTGCCCCTCCAAAAATTTAACGAAAGAAAACGGACTGTGCGGGGCAGTTCGCGTTTTGCAAGCCGAGCCCGAACCGATGGCGTTCGTTGGTATGTTAAAGCGCGTTCTTATGAATTATTTACCCTTACTCGCAATTTTGCTCACTTCGTTCGCAAGCGAGCAAGGATAAATAATTCATGGGAGTAATCGAACGCGCTAAAATCTCAATTTTATCAACCAATTGCACGGGATTCTTATTTGTCTGCGACGCTTCAAATTGTTGAAAACTCTGTGACAAACGAACATTCGCTTCGCTCATTGGCTTGCAGCCAAACCGCTTTTCTTTTTCTTTTTCTTTTTCTTTTTCTTTTTCTTTTTCTTTTTCTTTTTCTTTTTCTT
>JASGCE010000293.1 GCA_030054295.1 Minisyncoccota bacterium | reverse complement strand
TGTCGCCCTCCTTCTTGAGCCAGCGGGCAATATTGCCCTCGGTCATGGTGGGGGATAGGGCAGGCATTAAGATCGGTGTCGGCATGGTTTCGCTTCTCCAGTTAGAATGCAGTTTTCCATTATCATATCCCCCCTTCTTTAGAAGGGGGGAATAGTCGAACTTAGCCGTTTACGGCTTAGTGAGACTAAGGGGGGTTGAAAACACCCTCATCCAATCAAATCAGCAACCCCTCCAAGAAAAGCTAACGCTCGCCTACGGCTTCGCTAAGCTTTTCTATCCTCCCCTTCTAAAGAAGGGGAGGTAATCCGATATTCATCCCCCCTTCTTTAGAAGGGGGGAATAGTCGAACTTAGCCGTTTACGGCTTAGTGAGACTAAGGGGGGTTGAAAACACCCTCATCCAATCAAATCAGCAACCCCTCCAAGAAAAGCTAACGCTCGCCTACGGCTTCGCTAAGCTTTTCTATTCCTGCGCTCCGCTTCGCGGCCGCGGGACAGGCTCCCCCCTTCGTCAGGCGGGGAGGTATTCATATGCTTCATTATTTCAGCATAGACACCATCCAAATTATTGAACACCTCCGAATTACTAAATCTCAGAACTGTCACACCATTTGCGTTCAGAAACTCCGTCCGTTTTAGATCCATCTGAATCTGTCGCTCTAAATCATGCGACATACCATCAAGTTCGATTGCTAATCTTACCTTGGCACAATAGAAATCCAAAATGTAGTTGCCAAAGGGTCTTTGTCTTCGAAATCTTAAAGGCATCCTTTTTAAACAGTTGTTCCATAAAAGATATTCAGCACGAGTCATTGTCGTACGCATTTGCTTGGCAAAGGGAATTAAATCCTTATTGTAACCCCTCCCTCCCCTCACCTATATAAAACCCCCTTTGCGGCGCGCACCACATCGGCGGCTTGAGGCAGGGCGAGTTTCTCGAGGTTCGCGGCATAGGGCAGCGGCACATCGGCCCCGCAGACCCGCGCGACCGGGGCATCCAGATCGTCAAAGCCATGCTCCATGACCTGGGCGGCGATCTCCGAGCCAATGCCGCTGAAGGCCCAGCCCTCCTCGATCGTCACCAGACGGTTGGTCTTGGCCAGCGATGCCAGAATCGTCGCCGTATCCAGCGGGCGCAAGCTGCGTAGATCGATCACCTCGGCCTCGATCCCTTCGCTCGCCAGTAACTCGGCGGCCTCCAGGGCGATCTTGACGCCAAAACTAAAGCTGACCAGAGTCACATCCTTGCCCGGGCGAGCAATCCGCGCCTTGCCAAAGGGAATGGTCACAGTCTCATCCTCTGGCACATCAAAGCTGGTGCCATAGAGCAGTTCATGTTCCAAAAATATGATCGGATTAGGGTCGCGAATCGCCGACTTGAGCAGACCCTTGGCATCGGCCGCCGAATAGGGAGCCACCACCTTCAGGCCCGGACAATGGGCATACCAACTGGCAAAACACTGACTATGCTGTGCCCCGACCCGCGAAGCCACGCCATTCGGCCCGCGAAAAACAATCGGACAGCCCATCTGCCCGCCCGACATATACAATGTCTTGGCGGCGGAGTTGATAATATGATCCATCGCCTGCATGGCGAAGTTAAAGGTCATGAATTCGACAATCGGCCGCAGACCCGCCAATGCCGCCCCGACCCCCAAACCCGCAAAACCGATCTCGGTAATCGGTGTATCAATCACGCGGCGGTCGCCAAATTCATCGAGCAGGCCTTGACTGACCTTATAGGCGCCCTGGTATTGCGCGACCTCCTCCCCCATCAAAAACACCTTCTTGTCGCGGCGCATTTCCTCCGCCATGGCATCGCGCAGAGCCTCGCGCACCGTCTTCTTGACCGTCGCGCCGCTATATTCATTGTACTCAATCGCCCGAGCGACTGGCACTGCTGCCGCCTGGGTCACCACCGCCGGAGCCGCAACCCCAGCCACGGCGGTAATGGCGGTCGCAGCCGCACCGATACTATTGGGGTCTTCGCCCTCCGCAGCCACCACCGCGATCAGGCTATTGACCTGAACCCCTTCGGTACCGGCGGGGACGATAATCTGGGCCATGATGCCATCGTCTATGGCCTCGATCTCCATCGTCGCCTTGTCGGTTTCGATTTCGGCTATGACCTCGCCGGTCTTGATCCTGTCGCCCTTGGCCTTCAGCCACCGCGCGAGTTTGCCCTCGGTCATGGTTGGGGAGAGTGCGGGCATTAAAATTTGAA
>JASGCE010000292.1 GCA_030054295.1 Minisyncoccota bacterium | reverse complement strand
ATGACAATTTTTGGTCTGTGTTGACCCCTTACAAGCATTTTGAGACAGTCTGGCCACCCACCCCCCCTAGAAATTTTAATCTAAATTACGAGTCTGAGTTTTTAAATTCTCAAGTGAACACAGTATACCTAATTTTATCTTCAAAATTCATCCCCCCTGCATTCAACATATCTTTTACCATTAATTTATAAGTGATATTTTACTTTCACTCTCTCCCCCCTCTATGTTATCATAAAATAAATAATAATATTTGAGGTCAAATCATGCGCAAATGGTTGAATAATCAAAAAATAAAGAACAAGTTAGTTATTTTTACAATAGTATTTGCTCTACCGATTCTGGGTTTCAGTATCAAGATCATTTACGAAGATATTGCGATCTATAATCAGCTCAAGAGTGCTGAAGCTGGTTATCACTATATTGATCATTTGATCCCGGGGCTGTTGCAGGGTATCGAGAAACATCAGCCCCATCTGCTTGGTGGAGCGGATGAAGATGGTCTATTGTCTGAATTTTCCCCCCTCAGTAACATTGATTTAATGCAGCCCCCGACCGAGCGAATCTCGATCTTCCTGCTCAAGCTCGAGGAGGTTTTAACCCAATCATCTGCAAACATTGTCAACAGCCTGGATGTATCCAATGCGATTGATTTTCTATCCTGGCGAATTCCCAATCTTTACATCCAGACCCGGCGGCTGCGCAATTCGAACTTCATTACCGATGAGAAGTTTAAAAATGCCCAGATTAACAATAGCCTCTATGAACTGACCGGGCTCTTGACTTCCAGTCTTGCCAAATTGGAACAGATGGAGGCCAGGGATGAGCATGAGGGGGAGTCCGTCAATGACAAGAAATTTGATGAGGCCGTTGAATCCTATAACACGACGATCAGAGAATTTATCCGATTTTCCAATAGTGGATTTAACAATCCCGACTTTGTTCAGAGTTTTGACGCGGTTCTAATCAGTTTTTTTGAGGCAACCATCGCCGCCAATAGTTTACTGGGGGAGACTCTCAAAAAAGAAATTTACAAACATGAAATATTGTTTTTAACCCATGTAATTGTCATTTTGGCGATCATGATTGGCGGAGCCTTTGTTGGAATTCAGCTCAATCGGTCGGTTGCCAACCCGATCAATTCGGTCAGTAAGACTCTGGATGGTCTGGCCGAGAATCGCTTTCCGATGCTCCCCGACTATGAACATCGTTCGGACGAGATTGGCCATCTTCATCAATCGACCTTAAAGCTTTATAGTCTGTTAAAGGAACGAACCTCCCTCATCGATGCCCGCGAACTGATGGCGGAGAAGGAACTGAGGGTAAGCAGAATTACCCAACTTAATCAAGAGTTTCGCAGTAATTCTCAGGCGGTTATTGCGGTTCTCAGCTCTGCCGCCGAACAGCTTCGCAGCACAGCAGCTGACCTTTCTAAACAGGCCGCCGAAAGCTCGACCAAGGTCACCATGGTCGCCGCCGCCGCCGAAGAAGTATCGACCAGCATCAATTCGGTGGCAGCCGCCAGTCTCGGCATGGTGGAGTCGCTCAACCGAGTCAGTGCCAGGGTCGAAATATCGCGCCAGATTTCAACCACAGCCGTAAAGGAAGCGAACGAGAGTCGCCATCAAATCAATGAACTGACCCTCGCCGGGGATCGGATTGGCACGATCATTGGATTGATTAATTCCATTGCCGCCCAAACCAACCTGCTCGCCCTCAATGCCACCATCGAGGCGGCGCGGGCGGGCGATGCCGGCCGTGGTTTTGCTGTGGTGGCGGGAGAGGTTAAATCCCTCGCTTCCCAAACCGCTATGGCGACCGAGGAGATCGCCTCGCAAATTGCATCGATGCAGGAGGCGACGAAAAACGCCGTCCAGACCATCGATAATATCTCCATCACCATTCAAAAGATGGAAACAGTCTCGACCGAAATCGGCGAGGCGATCAAGAAGGAACGGAAATCGACCGACGAAATCTCGCTATCGGTAAAGCAGGCCTCGATCAGTACCAACAGCGTCTCGGAGAATATCTCCACCGTGACGCGGGCGGTTGGACAGACCAGCACAACCGCGATTGAGGTACTCTATGCCGCGGATTCCCTGAGCGAAAGAACCGAGGATATTTCTCAGCAGATCGATATTTACCTCAGCCAAATCGAAGCGGCGTAGGATTTGGATAGAGCATTTGCTAATTTAATAGAGGCAATATTTTAAACCTCCACTTCTTTAGAA
>JASGCE010000291.1 GCA_030054295.1 Minisyncoccota bacterium | reverse complement strand
AACGCGCGGTTTTGGCAGATGAGTAAGATAATCGGATTTCTGATCGTCTTGGTTACGGTTCAGCTCTTGGCTTCTCAATCGCAGTCCGAGCCGATTGCACGGGTAGAACTGCCCGAAGTGACTCAGAATCAGTTGAATTATCAGAATAAACTATTGTCAAAACTTTTGAAAAACTCGAATCAAAGATCAAAAGAGTCCTTGATTGATTACCCAAAGCCCTCCCATTCTGTAAATGATTTTGAAAATGCAGCCTTTCTTGACGGAAAGCGAATCACAGTTTCTTGTGACGAGGTTATAGACTATATTCAGAATAATAGAAACTTCGTGCAACCTCGACCGATCTTCGTCCAACAGGACGATCAATCGCCTGAGCAAATTACGGATTTTGTGGACCGGCATTATCGCTTTAAAGAAAACAAAGAATTTTTTGAACCCCCAGGCCCGAAGAGTTGGTATGAGGATCAAAGAGAAAGGTCCTATTCAAGTTACATTCAGTACCAAATACAGTCTGTGGATGGGCAAAAAAGTGATTCCCTTGCCAAGGATGAGTTAACTAGGCAAGGGCAAATCGAAGCCCTGCCCATCAGAATGAGGTTATTGGGGGACGGCAGTGGGCAGGTTTGGATTATCCCCAATCATGGCTCTGATAGCATGAGCCTGATATATTTTAGGCCCGATTCAAAAAATCAAGACTCGCCTTTAACCATAATCTCAACTCATATTAGTGATTCTGGATTAATTTTATTTCCCCAGCATTACTATAAAAACGGTCATTCTGATTTAGCTTTATTTCATATCTCGCCTGATTATAACAAAATTTGGTCAAATGGTTTTGATCATAGACTCAAGAGTTTAAAAAAATACAATATCCCCAGTAATGAATTTAAACCCCCAGAACATAATGATAATGATCGCAATTCTTTGCAATGTTCAAATTGTAATCAAGACTATAAGACACTATCAGGCAGTTTTTTTGACTATAGGGGCTACACCATTGGGTGGGTAGCACAGGCTAGCACTTTGAATAGGGGTGCAATCGATGGAATTGATTTAAAGCTTTTCTATCTATATTTGCTGCCAGATCAATCCTTTTTAAGAACAATCGATGATGGGATGCCAAACTGTTATACGAGGATAACCATAAAAGATTAAGTCCACCCTTGGCCATGACTATGATATAAATGCCGAAATTAAAATTTCACCCCGCCGAGGAAACATGTCTCACCGTCGAAATAGCAAGATTGTTGCAACCCTAGGCCCAGCCTCGTCAACCGCCGAGATGATTGCTGCCCTCAACCGCGCTGGGGCAGATGTTTTTCGCCTCAACTTCAGCCACGGCAGCCACGAAGACCATAGGGCGCGGGTCGAGATGATTCGCGCTCTCGAGGCCAGGGTTGGCCAGCCGATCGGCATCATCGCCGATCTCCAAGGCCCAAAACTGCGGATCGGAGAATTTGCCGATGGCAAGGTCGAACTGGCCGCTGGCCAGTCTTTCCGATTTGACCGCAATGAAGCCAAGGGCGATTCCCACCGCGTGCCTTTGATGCACCCCGAAGTCTATGCTGCGCTAACTGCCGGCCTCGAGATTCTGCTCGACGATGGCAAGATGCGGATGAGGGTGCTGCGCTGCGGGGCCGATTTTGCCGAGACAGAAATATTAACCGCGGGTGTTCTCAGCAACCGCAAGGGATTGAATTTGCCGGGGGCGACTCTGCCCCTGTCGGCCCTGTCGGCCAAGGATCGCAGCGACCTCGCCTTTGCCCTCGAGGCTGGGGTCGATTACATTGCCCTGTCCTTCGTCCAGCGGGCAGAGGATGTCCGCGAAGCCCGTGACATTATCACAGCAGCGGGCAGTTCGGCCCATATTATCTCCAAGATCGAGAAACCAGCGGCATTGGAGTCGCTTAATCAGATTATTCAACTGAGCGATGCCATCATGGTCGCCCGCGGCGATCTGGGAGTCGAACTGCCGCCCGAACTGGTGCCAGCGGTGCAGAAACGCATCGTCGCCCAGTGCCGTAGTGCTGGTCGGCCGGTGATTGTCGCAACTCAGATGTTGGAATCGATGATTGCCGCCCCGACCCCGACGCGGGCCGAGGCTTCGGATGTGGCGACGGCCGTCTATGATGGAGCCGATGCGGTGATGCTCTCGGCCGAATCGGCTTCAGGGCAATATCCGGTCGAGGCCGTGACCATGATGAGCCGCATCATCGCCGAGGTGGAGAAGGA
>JASGCE010000290.1 GCA_030054295.1 Minisyncoccota bacterium | reverse complement strand
CATCATCGGTGACAAAAACCTCGCCATGCTGAGTCGGCGACATGGTGCCGGGATCGACATTGAGATAGGGGTCAAGCTTGCGCAGCCTGACACTATAGCCCTGTTCCTGCAACAGAGAGGCTAGGGCTGCCGAGGCAATCCCCTTGCCCAGTGAGGATACCACGCCACCCGTAATAAAAATAAACCGTGCCATTTGTCTCGTTTCTTGGAAGTTTTGTCGATGGTGTGCTTATATTTTACTTGGCCATAGGAACCGCGGGCTGGGCCGGCGCGGCGGGAGCTACTGGTTCAATGGTCTTGGGCCCAATCGAGGGAATCTCGACCGGAACAGCCGGGGCATCGACCGGCTTGATCGCCTGTTCGATAAAATTGCGGTCGGGGCTGCGGTTGCGGCTGGCAATGATCCCGAGGGTCAAGCTGGTGACAATAAACATCCCCGCGATAATCGCCGTGGTGCGGGTGAGCAGATTGGTCGTGCCCCGCGCGGTCATGAATCCGCCGCCGCCACTCCCGCCAATCCCCAGGCCCCCGCCCTCGCTTTTTTGGATGAGGATGATGCCAACCAAGGCCAGAGCCAGGATTATATGAATAACAAGTACGATGGTCGCCATGATGATGCCCTTATCAAAGTCAAATCTGTGTCTGTTCTAGCGACTATTCTTGCTAATTTCCACTGCTATTTTAGAGAGTGTACAGGTTCAGGCTAAATGAGATTCATTGTTCTTTGGCGGATCGGTGTTGTTTATCACCCAATTTGTCACTCTGAGCTTAGAAGGCTCGGCACTTTAGTGCCGAAAAGCCTTCTTAGCGAAGAGTCCAGGAATGATATAAAATCCTTGAGGCAACCACCTGGACTCTTCGCTTGTCTTACTAAGCCCTTCGCAAGCTCAGGGCAAGCGCGACGACGCTTAGAGTGACAGGTGGTTGTTAGTTTACACTACCCACTAATTCCTCCCAAATCTGCCTAACATCTGCGTGAACTTTTACAAGAGGTTTGAAAGGGAAAGGTTTTGCTTAGAGTCAATTACCGTGGCGGCTGCCATTCTGCTGCCAGGTTGGTTGTAATCCCCAGCAGCTCGAGGGCGCGGCCGACACTGTGATCGATGACATCGGCAAGCTGCGCCGGGGCAGCGTAAAAGGCAGGCACCGGCGGCATGATGATCCCGCCCATCTCGGTCACCGCCACCATGCTGCGCAGATGGCCGAGGTGAAGGGGAGTCTCCCGCACCATCAAGACCAGTCGCCGCCGCTCCTTCAGGCAGACATCGGCACTGCGGGTCAGCAGGCTTTGGCAGGCACCGCTGGCAATCTCGGACAGGGACTTGACCGAACAGGGGGCAATGATCATCCCCAGCACCTTAAAACTTCCCGATGAGATTGTCGCCCCCATATCGCCAATCGGATGGGAATGGCTGGCGAGGGCGCGAACCTGTTCGGCATTAAAATCAGTCTCGTAGGCCAGGGTCATCTCCGCCGCCCGCGACATGACCAGGTGAGTCTCTACACCCAGTTCGCGCAACACCTGTAAGGCGCGAATGCCATATTCGACCCCCGAGGCCCCAGAGATTCCAACAATGATTCGCGGCGAAGAAGATGCAGATGCGGCGGTGGCGAACTGAACCATTATCTTTTGTTCCGCTGACCATCGGAGTCAGATGGACGGGATTCAACCATCTGTCTGATGTCGCTGTCGCTGAGTTGGATATTGGAGACCCTATGCAGAATCTCTGCGGTCAAATGCCGTGCCGCTTCCCGACTATCCGACTTGACCCCAATGGTCTCGTGGATCTTCATGAGACAGTTGGTATAGGTGGTGCGAACCAGAGTCGCAACCGTAAAGGGTAAAGCCCGCGATTCGGACCCTGAACCCGAACTTGAATCGTTAAAGTGACGACCACTATTCTTCATGATGACAAACCTATGGTAATTATTTCTCAGCTAAACCAATAGGGAAAATAAAACAATATTATAATCCAAAATTTAACCGTTTAAACGATTATTGTATCAAATTTAAGCAAGGGTCGTAAAGGGTTATTTACCGCCGTAAATTTGGGTTATGAAAATTGATTCTGCTTTGGTATCAATAAATATAATATTCAGGATTTTTTTGTCGCGGGGAGAATCGAACGAAGTGAGAGGGGGGGGCATCCGCCCCAGACTGTCTCAAAATGAATTTCCTGGTTCTAATTCAACAAAAAACTTGTCACTCTGAGCGTCGTCGCGCTTGACTTTG
>JASGCE010000289.1 GCA_030054295.1 Minisyncoccota bacterium | reverse complement strand
AGTTGCGAGTTGCGAGGGCGCCGGAACCGGTCAGGCCATGGCTTGACCAATCCTATAGACCTGAGCTCATTAAATTGCGTATCCTACCTTAGGCTAACTATATCACTGCATACATGTAGCTAGTATTACAGCATATGCATACAACACTGATTTGATGTTTCTTGTGGGCGTGGTGATATTACATTAATTAGTATGGGCGTGACCTATTCACTGCCGCTGCTGAGAAAGAGAAACCCCCTACCCTCCACCATCGTGGCGTCGCAATTCTCTGGCAAGAAGGTTCACTTCGTCGGCATCGGTGGCTCGGGCATGTCCGGCCTGGCCGGCATCCTGCTCAACGCCGGCGCGATCGTCTCCGGTTCCGAACCCAAGCCCAACCACACCACCTTTCAGCTCATGCAACGGGGCGCGAAGATCGTTTACGAGCAGACCCGCGAGTCACTGACTCCGAATATCGACCTCATCGTCCGGTCAGCCGCGATCGAGGACAACAACCCCGAGTTCGTCAGGGCCGTTGAGCTAAACCTGCCGATCGTGAAGTACGCCCAGTTGCTCGCCGCCGTCATGGGCGAACGCCGCGGCGTCGCGATCGCCGGGACGCACGGCAAGACCACCACCACCGCGATGACCGCGTTTATCCTCACCAAGCTGCACTTCCAACCGTCGTGGGTCGTCGGCGGCACGGTCCCACAGCTTGGGGGCGGATCGGCCTCCGGCGAGGGGGACATCTTCGTCGCCGAGGCGTGCGAGTACGACCGCTCGTTCCACAACCTTCGCCCGACGGTGGCGGTCGTAACGAACATCGATGCGGATCACCTCGACGTATACGACGGCCTCGCCGACATCGTTGAGTCCTTCAAGACCTTTGCCCAGCTGATCCCACCCACCGGTCGGTTGATCACCTTGGCCAGCGACGCCAACGTCGGCGACGCGTTCTATCACTTAAACGTCCCGATGGACCTGATCGGTTTCGCCGATGGCAAGAACGGCCTGGTCCGAGTGGTCCCCGCCTCCAACCGCCGTCGCTGGACGATCCACGAGAAGAAGTCGGCCACCGACACGCTGCCTCAGGCCATTGTGGACGTCGACGGGCTGTGGTCTTTCAAGCTGCATCTCAACGTGCCCGGCCGCCACAACCTGCTGAACGCGACCATGGCCGTCGCAGCAGCCGTTTCCGTCGGAGCCGAAATCACAGCTGCGTTCAGCGTGGTTGAGTGGTTCACCGGCGTCGATCGCCGGATGCAGGTGCTTGGCAACTACAACGGCGCGACCATCATCGACGACTACGCCCACCACCCCACCGAGGTCCGGGCCACGCTCGGCGCCCTCCGCTCGCGGTTCAACCCCCGCAAGCTCTACTGTGCCTTCCAGCCGCACCAGGCCTCGCGCACTCGGCTGCTGTTCAAGGAGTTCGCGGCAGCATTCACCGACGCCCACGAGGTGCTGCTTGCTGACATCTACTTCGTCCGCGACTCCAATGAGGACAAGGCGACAGTCTCGAGTGCCAAGCTCGCCGACGCCATTCGCCTCAATGGCGTCAGTGCCTACCACCTTGGCACCTTTGACGCCTGCGTCGCCCACCTCAAGTCCAAGCTCCAGCCGGGTGACCTCGTCGTCACCATGGGTGCCGGCCCGATCTGCGAGGTCGGCCAGAAGCTCGCCAATCACTGAAACACCGTTCCCAACTTCGAAACAGACTTTCGCATCCCTTTGGCCGAGAACACTTCAGGTCTCGTACTCAGACCCAAATGTACGTAACGATGATCATCGCTTACAGTATAACATCACGTCTGAGAATGAAGTTGTGTTACGGGGGGGGGGCTCGGAACAGTGGAAAGTAACACCTCGCAACAGTGGAGAATTACAGCGATTCATTGCATATTTCGGGCGTAGTAATTGGATTGTATAAGTAAACGGTGGTCGCTGTTGCGTAATTGTTGTCATCCGCAAAGCATTTTTAACGTGCGTCAACATCAATGACGCATAGCAATGTGGTCAAATCGCAAACCGCTATTGAGTAAAACAGAGTCACATTGCGTCCATTTGTAGCAATTACGCAACTAGGACACCGCTTGTAAGTTCAAACCCATGCATTGCCTTTCAATTCAAGTTAAGTAACAAAAGAAGGAACACGTTCAAGGCGGTGCATGTGTCACCACAATAAAATGTATGCATGCAAACACAATAAATCAATTGAAATGAAAATGGGTATTAATTTATAATGGTTGTACCA
>JASGCE010000082.1 GCA_030054295.1 Minisyncoccota bacterium | reverse complement strand
AGCTCGGTTAACTGTTCTTAGCGAAGAATCCATGGTTCCAGTAGTACATTGTTTTCATGTGGAAAAATGGACTCTTCGCTTGTCTTGCTAAAGCTTTTACTGCGCAAAAGCCAAGCGCGACGACGCTCAGAGTGACAAGTTTTTTTGTTGAATTAGCACCACGAAATTCATTTTGAGACAGTCTTGCCCCCTCCTTCGCATCGGTGAAAGCTAGTCGTAAGTGGGCGGGAATGACAAGGGGAGGGTAGGCGGTGTCCCTTTTTTATTGTCATTCCCCGCCAGGTTGCTTCGTCAACGAAGCAACCGCAGACGGGGAATCTCCCTTCCTTTTTTACTCTCTGAAAGCAAAGCGAGATTACCCGTCTCGCCTCGTAAACGAGGCGGCGGGTAATGACAATAAATTGGGCGGTTGCTTCGTCAACCTGCTGACGAATGTCGGCATTCGCCGACGGGGCAACCTTGCGGGGAATGTCAAAAAAAGGGGTTCTTCTTGACTCGTTAATAAACATCTGATTTGATTTGCACAAATGGATAATAAATTTACCCAGGGAATCAAGGATGAGCCAGTCAAGGACCCGTTCGGCAAGACGCAATCTCCAGATTACCAGCCCGCGACTCTGGGCCAGTCTCATGGAGATGGCCAGGATTGGCGGGACTCCAAAGGGCGGCTGCAAAAGACTAACCCTAACCGAACTGGATCGCCAAGGCCGCGATCTCTTTATCAACTGGTGCCGACAGGCGGGCTGTTCAATCAAGATCGATCGCATGGGCAATATCTTTGCCCGGCGGGCTGGCACCGATGATAGTCTGCCGCCCGTGATGATGGGCAGTCACCTCGATACCCAACCCACCGGGGGCAAATATGATGGTATCCTCGGGGTCTTGGGCGGTCTCGAGGTTTTGCGCACCCTGCAAGACCATGGCATCAAGACCAAACACCCCATCGAACTGGTCAATTGGACCAACGAAGAAGGCTCACGATTTGCCCCAGCCATGCTGGCCTCAGGAGTCTATGCCGGAGTCTATACCGAGGAATTCGCCTACTCCCGCCAAGACAGCGAAGGGCAAAAACTAGGCGATGCCCTGGTCGCCATCGGCTATCAAGGCAAGGACGAGATGAGTGGCCGCAAAATCCATGCCGCCTTTGAACTCCATATCGAACAGGGGCCGATTCTTGAGGACGAGAACTATGACATTGGCGTCGTCACCCACGGCCAGGGAATCAGATGGTACGAAATCAATCTGACGGGGTTTGAGAGTCACGCAGGCTCCACCCCCATGCCGACCCGCCACGATGCCCTGCTGGGGGCAGCGCGAGTCATCGAGGCGGTCAATTCAATTGCCCTAAACCATGCCCCACTCGCGGTGGGTACGGTCGGGATGGTCAATAACTACCCCAATTCGCGCAATGTGATTCCGGGTTCGGTCTTTATCACGGTTGACTTCCGCCATCCCACCGATGATGTCATGACCGCGATGGAACAGGAACTCAAGGCCGCGGTGGTCAAGATCGACCGAGACCTTGGCATTACCAGCGAGATCAAGTCGGTATTCTATTTCCCTCCCGTAGCCTTTGACCCAAACTGTGTTGATGCGGTCCGCCGCGCGGCCAGTGATTTGGGATTTAAACACCGCGATATAGTATCAGGGGCTGGTCATGATGCCTGTTACCTGGCGCGAGTCGCGCCTACGGCCATGATCTTTACTCCCTGCGTCGATGGCATAAGCCATAATGAGGCCGAGGAAATCAGCGAGGAATGGGCAGCCGCCGGCTGCGCGGTTTTGCTTCACGCGGTATTGGAATCGGCCGAACTGCGGGAGAGCTAGTCTATCCAAGGGAGTCTGTCATGAATAGTTTGATTAAGAATGGTACCATTGTTACTGCGACCCGCAGCTATCGTGCTGATCTTAAGATTTCGGGCGGCAAGATCGTCGAGATTGCCGAGTCCCTTAACCGAAGTTCGGGCGGTGATGCCGAGCGGCTGGTGGATGCGACAGACTGTTATATCATGCCGGGGGGGATTGATCCCCATACCCATCTGAACATGCCCTTTATGGGAACCCATTCGGCGGATGATTATGAGTCGGGAACCAGGGCCGGTTTAGCTGGGGGAACAACCATGGTGGTTGATTTTTGCATCCCTTCGCGCGACCAACCGCTGCTCGAGGCCTTGGCCGATTGGCAGGCTCGTTCGGTAAAGGCGGTGAGTGATTTCTCGTGGCACATGTGCATCACCTATTGGAATGAACAGGTGCGGGAGGATATGGCCAAGATTGTCTCCCGCGGAGTCAATAGCTTCAAGCATTTTATGGCCTATAAGGGGGCCTTGATGGTGGATGACGAGGAAATGTTTGCCTCCTTCCAACGCTGTGCCGAGATTGGGGCCTTACCCCTGGTTCATGCCGAAAATGGCGAGGTCGTCGCAGCCCTGCAACAGCAGTTCTTGGCGCGGGGCTGGACGGGGCCCGAGGCTCACGCGGCTTCACGCCCACCAGAGGTGGAGGGAGAGGCAGCCAATCGCGCGATCCTGATTGCGCGAACCGCTGGGGTGCCGCTCTATATTGTCCATACTTCATCAATACCCGCGCACGAGGCGATTCAACGCGCCCGTGCCTTGGGCCAGCGGGTCTATGGCGAGCCGCTCATCCAGCATTTGATTCTCGACGAGAGTGAATATGCCAACCCATCATGGGAACATGCGGCGCGGCGAGTCATGTCACCCCCTTTCCGCGACAAGAGCCATCAGGAAGACCTGTGGAATGGTTTGCGTGCGGGTTCATTACAGGTGGTAGCGACCGACCATTGCTCCTTTACCACCGAACAAAAGACCATGGGTCGCCATGACTTTACGCGGATTCCCAATGGCACCGGCGGGCTTGAAGATCGGATGCCTCTGCTTTGGACCCATGGAGTCAATAGCGGTCGCTTGACCATGAATGAATTTGTCGCTGTGACCTCGACCAATTCGGCGCGAATCTTAAATATCTACCCACAAAAGGGGGCGATTGAGCTTGGCTCTGATGCCGATCTTGTGATTTGGGATCCAAGGGCCGAGAAGACCATCTCGGCAGCGACCCAGCAATCGGTCATTGACTATAATGTCTTTGAAGGTTATGCGGTCAAGGGTCTGCCGCGATATAGCCTGTCGCGGGGAGAGATTTGCTACCAGGATGGCAAGGTCGATGCTAGGCCGGGGCGCGGGAAATTTGTGCCGCGGCCAGCCTTTACGCCCGAGTTCCGCGCGGCGGTTACCCGTAAAAAATTGACCGACCCCCAACCGGTCGAGCGCTATGCCGTAACCCCTTAAAATATTTGAACAATTAATCCTATTGTCAAATGAACTATTGATGATAAGCTTGGTTGTCATTCAAGGGTGTGAGAATGGTGGTATGAGTGAGGTGGGTGTTTTTTAATCTTAAACAGGGAGTAGAGAATGAAAAATTCAAATCTTAAATCCAAAGGGAAGCTAGCGGGTCTGGCCCTCTCGCTTGGGATTGTCGGCAGTCTGGTCGCGCCGCGCTTGATGGCCGCCGATAGTGTGACCCTACAGTTAAAGTGGGTTACTCAGGCGCAATTTGCGGGCTATTACATTGCCAAGGACAAGGGTTTCTATAAGGATGCCGGACTCGATGTGACGATTAAACCGGGTGGGCCCGACATTGCCCCGCCGCAGGTGATTGCTGGGGGTGGGGCGGATGTGGTCGTGGATTGGATGCCTTCGGCCCTGGCGACCCGAGAAAAAGGGGTTCCTCTCGTGAATATCGCCCAGCCCTTTAAGAAATCGGGCATGATGCTGACCTGCCGCGCCGAGACCGGGATTAAAAAACCGACTGATTTTAAGGATCGCACCCTTGGCGTCTGGTTCTATGGCAATGAATATCCCTTTTTGGCCTGGATGAAGAAGCTGGGCTATAAGACCGACGGTTCGGCGGGTGGGGTGAAGGTGGTAAAACAGGGATTTAATGTCGATCCGCTGTTGCAAAAACAAGCCGATTGCATCTCCACCATGTCGTATAATGAATATTGGCAGGTGATCGAGGCGGGGATGAAACCCGAACAGCTGGTCGTGTTTAAATATGCCGATCAGGGTGTGGCGACTCTTGAAGATGGACTCTATGTCCTGGAGGCTAACCTCAAGGATGCGGCCTTTGTCGAGCGGATGGCGCGGTTCGTCGCGGCATCGATGAAGGGCTGGGACTATGCCCGTAAAAACCCTGACGAGGCGGTGAAGATCGTCCTCGCCAACGACAGTTCGGGCAGCCAGACCGAAGGCCATCAGAAGACCATGATGAGCGAGATCAATAAACTTACCGAAGGTTCCAACGGCAAGCTCGATATGGCCGAATATAACCGTACGGTAAAGATTCTGATGGGCGGAGGATCAGATCCGGTCATTACCAAGGAACCCAAGGGGGCGGTTTCCACGGCGGTCATCGACAAGGCCCTTAAGTTGATGAAATAGACCCTGCTTTAAGCGAATGGGGAGGGATTGGCAAGTTTCCAATCCCTCCCGGCTCGGAATCCAATCCACCATCAATCACGACCGGGGAGGAAAAAATGCAGCCGCCAAGGGTACCAGATAGCATCAGGTCTAACCGCCTATCAGCGGAAACCTATGCCGAGAATTTTAGCGATCTCCACCCGCTTCTGTCCGAACATCAGGCCTTTGTCGAGGCAGATCGCTGTTACTATTGCGCCGATGCCCCGTGCCAGACGGCCTGTCCGACCAGTATCGATATTCCGGCCTTTATTCGCGAGATCTCGACCGAAAATCCACTGGGGGCCGCCAAGACCATTTTTGACAGCAATATTCTGGGCGGAACCTGCGCCCGCGTCTGCCCGGTCGAGACCCTGTGCGAACAGGCCTGCGTCCGCGAATTTGCCGAGGGCAAGCCAGTCAAGATTGGCCAGCTGCAAAGATATGCCACCGATGCGGCGATGGCCGCGCACTACCAACCCTTCCAACGGGCGGCGGCGACGGGGAAAAAAATCGCAATTGTTGGGGCCGGGCCAGCCGGGCTTGCCTGCGCCCATGGACTGGCGCAGCAGGGCCATGATATCGACCTGTTTGAAGCCCGCGACAAGCTGGGGGGGCTAACCGAATATGGAATTGCCGCCTATAAGGTGACCAATGACTTTGCCCAGCGCGAGGTTGAATTTATCCTCTCGATTGGCGGGATTAGCGTAAAAACCAATCAGGTTTTGGGGGAGGATATTTTTATCGATCGCCTGCTAAACGACTATGCTGCGGTTTTCGTGGCGGTGGGTCTTGGTGGAGTCAATCAACTGGGCATCCAGGGGAGCGATGGCGCGGTGAGAGGAATCGAGGATGCAGTTAACTTCATCGCCAAACTTCGCCAGAGCAAAAATCTCTCGACCCTGCCAATCGGCAAAAACATTGTCGTGATTGGCGGCGGCATGACTGCGGTCGATATTGCCGTGCAGAGTAAAAGACTTGGGGCCGAAACAGTCACGATCCTTTATCGGCGGAGTCAAGATGAGATGAAGGCGAGTGGCTATGAACAGCAGCTTGCTCAGACCAATGGCGTGGTTTTGCGCTGCAATACCGCCCCCGTCAGTTTGCAAAGTCATCAGGGCTGGGTCACGGCGATAGACTGCGTTGAGACCGCCGAAAAAAACGGCAAGCTGGTCGAGACCGACCATCGTTTTAGTTTGGAATGCGACATGGTTTTTCCGGCCATTGGTCAGGTTTTTGTCCCCGCAGCAGTAGAGGCCTCTGGTGCTCGCAAGCTAGAGCAGATTGTGGATAGCTCCGGTCGCATTAAGGTTGATTCCGACTATCGAACCGCCCTGCCGAAACTTTGGGCCGGGGGTGACTGTGTCTCTCGCGGGGTTGATCTGACGGTCGCGGCGGTGGAGGCGGGCAAGATTGCCGCCCGTTCGATTCATAGTTCTTTGTCTCAGGGGAAATAATCATGGCTGACCTCAATACCAATTTTTTGGGAATCAAATCGCCCAATCCCTTTTGGTTGGCCTCGGCCCCGCCGACCGACCGCGAGACCAATGTGGAGCGCGCCTTTAAGGCCGGTTGGGGCGGGGTGGTGTGGAAAACTCTGGGCGAGGACCCGCATGTGGTTAATGTCAGTGGCCCGCGCTATGGGGCGATTCATGGGGCGGATCGGCGGCTGCTGGGCTTTAACAATATTGAACTCATCTCTGATCGTCCGCTGGAAATCAATCTGCGTGAAATCAAGGCGATGAAGCGCAAATGGCCGGATCGGGCGATGGTGGTCTCCCTGATGGTGCCGTGCGAGGAGAAGAATTGGCAAGCGATCCTGCCCCAGGTCGAGGCCACCGAATGCGACGGGATTGAACTCAATTTTGGTTGCCCCCATGGCATGTCGGAACGGGGGATGGGCTCGGCCGTTGGTCAGGTGCCGGAATATATCGAGATGGTGGCCCGCTGGTGCAAGAGCCATAGTCGTTTGCCGGTCATTGTTAAACTGACCCCCAATATTACCGATATTCGCCATCCGGCGCGGGCGGCAAAACAGGGTGGAGCCGATGCGGTATCGCTCATCAATACCATATCCTCGATCATGGGGGTTGACCTTGATCGGATGGCCCCGATTCCGACGATTGATGGCAAGGGCTCGCATGGCGGCTATTGTGGCCCGGCGGTCAAGCCAATTGCCCTCAATATGGTTGCCGAGATTGCCCGTGATCCCGCGACTCATGGTCTGCCTATCTCGGCCATTGGTGGGGTGACGACCTGGCGCGATGCGGCGGAGTTTATCGCCTTGGGGGCTGGTTCGGTGCAGGTCTGTACTGCCGCCATGACCTATGGTTTCAAGATCATCGAGGAGCTATGCAGCGGTCTATCCCAATGGATGGATGCCCATGACTATTCGCGGCTGGATGATTTTAGGGGCAAGGCGATTGGCAATGTGGTGGATTGGAAATATCTTAATCTCAACTATGTGGTTAAGGCCAGTATCGATCAGGAACTTTGCATTTCCTGTGGTCGCTGTCATCAGGCCTGCGAAGATACTTCGCATCAGGCCATTACCAAACTGGTCAATGGAGTGCGCAAATTTACGGTGAAGGAGGAGGAATGCGTCGGCTGCAACCTCTGCGCCGAGGTCTGCCCGATTGAGAACTGCATCACCATGATCCCACAAACCCACGGTACAGACCCCCGCACCGGTTTGGCCTATGGTCGCGACTATAGCAACTGGACGAGCCACCCCCATAACCCCAGCAGTCGGTAAGACCATCGTTCCGTGATTTATGCATCGGAGACAAGTTTATAATGAAGGCTAAACCATCCCCTAAGGCCAGAACCGCCGATGACAGTTCGATTGCGGTAGAGATTGAATCGCTTGATTTGGTTTTTAACCCTCAGTCAGCGGCGCCGGTGCAGGCCCTAAAAAATATCAACTTGAAGATTGCGCGGGGTAGTTTTGTCTCCTTTATCGGCCCTTCGGGCTGTGGCAAGACGACTCTGATGCGGATTATTGCCGATCTGCAAAAACCCACGGCGGGCAGGGTCAGGGTCAATGGCAAGAGTCCAGAACAGGCGCGGCGCGACCATGACTATGGTTTTGTTTTTCAGGCCCCGGCGCTTTTGCCGTGGCGGACGATTGAGCAGAATGTCGCCCTTCCGCTCGAGGTCATGGGGTTTCCGCGCGGGGAGAGAGAGCAGAGAATTGCCGAGAATCTCGCCCGGGTCAAGCTCGAGGATTTTGCCCTAAAATATCCTTTTCAACTGTCGGGCGGAATGCAGCAAAGGGCTTCGATTGCGCGGGCTTTGGCCTTTGACCCTGACCTGCTGCTGATGGATGAGCCCTTTGGGGCATTGGACGAGATTGTGCGCGATAGTTTGAATCTTCAGCTGCAACAGCTCTGGCGGGCCAGTCAAAAAACCGTGATTTTTGTCACCCATTCGATCCCAGAGGCGGTTTTCTTGTCGACTCAAATCATCGTCTTAAGTCCGCGCCCCGGTCGGATACAGGATATAATTGATTGCGACCTACCGTCAAACCGCGAGCTTGATATCCGAGAATCCGCCGAGTTTGCGGCCATTGCCAATCGGGTTAGGCAGGGTCTCCGCGAGGGTCATTCCTATGTCACTCCCTAGGCCGAGCGGTTTGACGGCGATCAAGACCAGGGGCGAGTCACAAGGATTGGCCTGGTTCCTGTCGCAACTGTGGCACCATGGTGTCCCGATTGTGGGGGTTGGAATTCTGCTTATTCTGGTCTGGTATGGAGGGGCGATTTTGCTCAACCGTGGGCTGGCCGAAAACTATATTCATAATCAAGCCAGTGGGGAGGCGGCGCAGGCCCAGATTCCCACCGCGCAATGGGTTTGGCAGAGTCTTAATCTGGATCGCCCAAAGTTGCCGGCCCCCGATCAGATTCTGGTTGAACTTAAAAAATCGATTTTTGAAGTCCCGACCAGTTCCAAACGCAGTCTGGTCTATCACACTCTGGTGACCATCAAGGCGACGCTGTTTGGCGCGGGTTTGGGGCTTGGTTTTGGCTTGGTTTTGGCGATATTGCTCATCTATTTGCGGAGTCTTATGGCCAGTATTTTGCCTTGGATCATTGCCTCTCAGACCATCCCGATTATTGCCTTGGCTCCCATGTTGGTGGTGATATTGAATCAGCTTAAGATTACCGGTGTTTTGCCCAAGGCTATGATCGCTGCCTATCTGTCTTTTTTTCCGGTCACCCTGGGGATGGTCAAGGGATTAACCTCTGCCGAACCATTACACCTCGAGCTTTTCCGCAGCTACGCCGCCCGCGAGTGGCAGGTGTTTTTGCGCCTCAGGCTGCCAGCCTCTCTGCCCTATCTATTTGCGAGTATGAGGATTGGGATTGCTGCCAGTCTGGTCGGGACCATCGTTGCTGAACTGACCAAAAGTGAGGATGGTGGGATTGGTTCGCGTCTTTTGGCTGGGTCATACTATGGTCAAACGGTGCAGATCTGGGCGGCCTTGGTTGCGGCCTCGGCGACGGCCTTGATCTTGGTTGGACTGGTGTCGGTGACCGAGAAACTCATGCTTCGTTTTATGGGGAGTAATGGATCATGAGGTTTAACTCTCTGGCGTGGGTTTTGTTTTTGCTGCTACTGGCTGGGGTTGGCGGTGGCCTGGTTTGGATCTATCTTCCCACAAATTCAGCGACGGCGGAAATGGAGGCGGCTGGTGGTTTGCTCTATGGGGTTATTGCGGTGTGGTTGGTGGCTTGGCTGGCGGTGGTTCAGCTGGTCAGGTTGGAGTTTAGGTCGATTGGGGCAAAGAGGCTGGTTTGGTTGGCTCCGATTATTTTTGGTTTGACGATTGTATTTTTGTGGGAGTCTTTGTGTCGGATTTATCAGGTTCCGCAGGTGATTTTGCCTATGCCTTCTTTGATCGTGGAGCGGATGGTACGCAGTTATTTTTTGATGATGGCTGATTTGGGGCAGACGGCGCGGGCGATAGGATTTGGCTATGTCGTGGGGGGGTTGATTGGGTTTGTGGTTGCTTTGGCGATGGATCGGGTGCCGTTTTTGCAGCGGGGGTTATTGCCCTATTGCACGATGGTCTCGACCTTGCCGATTGTCGGGATTGCGCCGATTATGGTTATGTGGTTTGGATTTGATTGGCAATCGAAGGCGGCGGTAGTGATTATCATGGTGTTTTTTCCGATGATGGTCAATATGACGGCGGGATTGGCGGCGACTCATCGGTATGAGAATGAATTGCTTAAGACCTATGGTGCGGGTTATTGGCAGAGTCTGTGGCGGCTTAGGTTGCCGGCGACCATGCCTTTTGTTTTTAATGCTTTGAAGATTAATACGACTCTGGCCTTGATTGGGGCGATTGTGGCGGAGTTTTTTGGCACGCCGATTGTGGGGATGGGGTTTCGGATTAATTCCGAGGTTGGGCGGATGAATTTGGATTTTGTGTGGGCGACGATTGTTGTGGCTTCGATTTTGGGGACGGGTTTTATTTTGTTTTTGAATTGGTTGGAGCGGCGGATTACCTTTTGGCATCCTTCGATCCGCAACAGCCAGTGAGTCGTCTATTAAGGAAACCCTGAAAAACTCACTTTTTTGTCACTCTGAGCGTCGTCGCGCTTGCCTTTGCGAATGCAAAGGCTTTAGCAAGACAAGCGAAGAGTCCAGAAAACTAATTAATTACAATGAGTTAATCTTTTCTGGATTCTTCACTAAGAACAGTTTGCCGAGC
>JASGCE010000081.1 GCA_030054295.1 Minisyncoccota bacterium | reverse complement strand
CTCAGAATGACAATTTTTGGTCTGTGTTAACCCCTTACAAACATTTTGAGACAGTTTGGGGCATCCGCCCCCCGCTAAAAACGAAAAGTTTTGGATTTTCAAAGAATCAAACTATAGTGTCCATCATGAAGCCATTTAACAAAGACCAAACTCCTCCGCCACTGCCCCATGAGGGAATCCTGTCCATCGCACCCTATGTCGGGGGCGAATCGGTCAGCGGACACCCGAGCCGTCGGATTCGCCTGGCCGCCAATGAATCGGAATATGGAGCGGCACCGGCGGCCATTGCTGCCTTCCATAACTCCGCCCCGTCGCTCCATCGCTATCCCGATGGTTCAGCCCTGCAATTGCGGCAGGCCTTGGCGGCGGAGTTTAACCTCGAGCTCGAGCGGCTGATCTGCGGCACCGGTTCAGGGGATCTAATCAATCTGGTGACGCGATGCTATAGCGGCAAGGGGGATGAGGTTATCTATACCGAACATGGATTCCTAATGTATCCGATTGCCACCGCCGCCAATAATGCCACCGCGATTAAGGTACCCGAGAAAAACCTAACCGCCGATGTCGATGGGATATTGGCGGCTGTGACTCCCCGCACCCGGATTGTGTTTTTGGCCAATCCGAACAATCCCACTGGCACCTATCTGGCAAAGAATGAGTTGGCGCGGCTGCATCAAGAATTACCCTCAGGAATCTTGCTGGTGATCGATGCGGCATACTGTGAATTTGTCGGCGCGGCGGATTATGATTCGGGGCTTGAACTGGCGCGAGGGGCAGAGAATATATTGGTCTGCCGAACCTTTTCCAAACTCTATGGGTTGGCGGCCCTAAGGCTCGGTTGGGCCTATGGTTCGGCCGCGACCATCGACTATATGAACCGAATTCGCGGGCCCTTTAATGTCGGTTCTGCCGCCCAGGCGGCGGCCATCGCGGCATTGGGGGAGCGGGAATTCTATGCCACAGTGGTGGATAGAATTCAGTCCGAGCGGCAAAGGGTGACGAATGCACTTCGCCAGCTGGGACTGACCGTCCCCCCCAGTGTCGCCAATTTCATTTTAGTGGGTTTTGCTGCGGTGGCAAAATCCAAGCCAAACCTGACCGCGGCGGCAGCCAATGATTGGTTGAAGCAGAATGGAATCTTGACCCGCCGTGTCGCTGCCTATGGCCTGCCCGACTATCTGCGGGTGACCATCGGCACGACCGAAGATATGGATATTTTAATCGAAGAACTGCAAAGTTTCTTGGCGGGTGCAGCATGAGCGATTCCGCGATCAAAAACCTTGCTCCGGGGGAACTCGGGCGAGTCGTGATCATCGGCTATGGCCTGATTGGCTCCTCCCTCGCGCGGGTGATATTGCGCGACAATCTGGCATCGGAACTGGTCTGTGTCGATGGCTCGGCCGAGGTTCGCGCTAAGGCTATGGAGCTCAAGATTGCCCACCGCGCCACCGATGATCTAGCGACCGAGGCCGCCATCGCTGACCTGATTATCATCGCTACCCCGATTGGTGCGGTGCGCCAGATCGCCGAGGTCTTGGGCAAGGTCGTGCGACCCGCGACGGTCATTACCGATGTCTGTTCGGTCAAGGTGGCGGTGGCCGATGCCTTACGGCAGTTCTTGCCCCATCATCGGCGGACTGTTCCGGCCCATCCGATTGCTGGGACTGAATTCTCGGGCCCTGAAGCCGGTTTTGCCGAGGTCTTCAATAATCGTTGGTGCATCCTGACCCCGGAAGCTGAAGTCGAGGATTCGGCATTAAATCAGATCAAGAGCCTGTGGCAGCACTGCGGCAGCAACCTGGCCGAGATGAGCAGCGAACACCATGACCGAGTCCTGGCCATCACTTCGCATCTGCCCCACCTGATTGCCTATACCATCGTCGGCACCGTGACCGATTTGGGCACCGAATTACAGTCCGAGATTATCAAATATTCCGCCAGCGGATTTCGCGACTTTACCCGCATCGCCGCTAGCGACCCGGTCATGTGGCGCGATGTGTTTTTGAACAACCGCGAGCCGGTGCTCGAGATGGTCATGCGCCTGCAAGAGGATTTGGCCATCATGCAACGCGCCATCCGCACCGGCGACGGCAAGACTCTGCAAGAGCATTTTAGCCGCACCCGCGCGATTCGCCGCTCCATCATCGCCGCCAACCAGGCCTAAGCCATGGTCGATAGTGCCATCATCGGCGGGGGAGTCATAGGTCTGGCGATTGGCTGGCGACTGGCCCTGAGGGGTCAGTCGGTGGTGGTGATCGAGCGAGCCAAGACCGGCAGCGGGGCCAGTCATGCCGCCGCCGGAATGTTGGCGGCGGGGGTGGAGGTGGAACCGACCGAAACCAATTTGTGGCAGCTTAACCGCGCCAGTCAGCAGCTCTGGCCCGAATTTGCTGCCGAACTCGAATCCGCCAGCGGTATGATTATAAATTACCGCCGCGAAGGGACATTGGCCCTCGCCCTGACCCCCGATGACCTTCGCCGCTTGACCCAGAGTTATGATTTCCAACTAAGCCATGGCGTTGAATTGAATTGGTTATCGGCAAGCCAATGCCGCGAGATGGAACCAGCCGTGAGCAGTCGGATTCGTGGCGGAGTCTTTTCACCCCACGACCATCAGGTCGATAATCGCCTGCTGGTTGCGGCCCTGCGGCGGGCTTTTTTGGCGGCGGGTGGAAGGTTGGTCGAGGACTGTGACGCGCGGCTGGTTCAATCGCACCAGCGGATAAGCGGTGTCGCCCTAGCCGAGGGGGAGGTGATTACCGCAGCCCAAACCATTCTGGCCGCCGGGGCCTGGTCGGCACAGGTGGTAGGTTTGCCTGACTCGATTCGCCTGCCGATTCGCCCCCTCAAGGGGCAGATGCTGGCGGTCGAGACCGAGGGTGCGCCACTCATCGAACGGGTCATCTGGTCACCCACCGTCTATCTGGTGCCTCGGCAGGGGGGGCGGATTCTGGTTGGCGCGACGGTCGAGGAGGCTGGCTTTGATCCCCGCCTGAGCTTCGGCGGAATCTTTGGTCTGATGGAGGGGGCCTGGCGGGTCTTGCCAGCCCTCGAGGAGGCCAAGATCAGCGAATTCTGGACCGGCTTTAGACCCAGCAGCCCCGACGATGCCCCGCTGATTGGGGAGATCTATCCCGGGTTGATTTTAGCATCGGGACACCACCGCAACGGAATATTGCTGACTCCGATAACCGCCAAGATTGTCGGGGATTTGATTATGGAGGCTACAGCTCCGCCGCCAAGTTTTTTACCGTCGCGGTTTGACTGAAGGAAGATCTGAAAATCTCTAATTTTGTCATTCTGAACTTAGAACAGTCCGAGCCTTGCGAGGCTAACTGTTCTTAGTGAAGAATCCAGAAAAACTTAACACATTGTAATTGCTTTGTTTTCTGGACTCTTCGCTTGTCTTGCTAAAGGCTTTGCATTCGCAAAGCCAAGCGCGACGACGCTCAGAGTGACAAAAAAACTTTGTTGTTCAGACCTTCGTAAAGATTGAATTATTTGTCAATCTTTATGACAACGAAGGTCAAGAGAACCGAAAAGATCATCACCCCGATCAAGAAATAAGACAATGGTGACATTATTTAGCCCTCCGCAAGAAAAAGATTAAGACAAGAAAAACAAAAATAAGAACAACAAGTTGAAAATACTCAACAAAACTCAATAATAGATGACCACTTACGCCTGTTCCAATCGAAATAAGACAGGCCGAAACACAGGTACCAAAGATTCGAGCAATATCATCGCGAAGCGCACCAATAATCTGATTTTTCATCTCGTTTTCTCCCCTCCGGTATCCCTTACTCATTATAAGTATAACTCCAGAGGCTGGTGCAAGTAAATAAAATTGGTGTTATTTCTAACCTGTCCCTTTTAAAATTACACCTTCAATTAGTCTGAACTGATTAAACACACTTACCCCTCATTCCTCCCCGCAGCCTTTTTACCCCGGCGTTTTTGATTGAGGTGAAAGATGGTCGCAACCGCAATGATCAGGATGGGATAGAGAATAACCGTCCCGGTAAAATATAGAACCGTTAAAGCAATTCCAATCACCAAAACCGACAATAGCTTATGCACCAGTCTTTGACTCAAGCGATAGAGGGCAAAGGCGGCAATGGCATAAAGAATCAAGAAATTCTGCCCGGCCAAGGAGAGCATGGTTTTAAGATTAATCATCCCACTATAGTCAAGCCCCGTAGCGAGCAGAACAAAAACCAAGACCACGGCGACAGCGACCAGCGGATTGCCATTGCGGGTAACCCCCAGCGATTTGGGCAGAATCCCATCCCTTCCCAAGGAATAGGTCAGGCGCGAAACCCCCCAAATGGCGCCAAAGAGATTGGCAAAGATCAAAAGGGTCGCGGCAATGGCTACCGCATATTTGCCATTCTCGCCCAAAATCGGCCTTGTCACCTCGATAAAGGGCGATTCAAAACCCTTGTCAATGGCACTCAGGTGAACCAGCAGGGCTATGGCAAAATAGAGGATCGTGGCGATGATGAAGGACAGTCCCATCGCCAGCCTGAAGTCACGGCGCGGTTTTTTAAACTCCTCGGCGGCGTGAGAGCCAACCTCCCACCCGGTAAAGGCAAAAAATATCATCATAAAGGGGGATAGAATCACCAGCAGATTATCCTCCATAAAGTTAAAACTCGGGGCGGTTGGCATATGGGTAATCGGCAGTTCAAGCCCCATATAGCCAATGACCAGCAGCACTAACAAAACAATAATAACACTCGAGCCAATTATGGCCAGCAGGCGATTCAAATAGTCACCGGCAAAAAAATGAGCCGAGGCCGCAGCAAGCAATAGTATGGCGGCATATGAATGAACCTCAAACGGCAAAATGGAATCGAGGTAATAGGCCGAGGTCAAGGCCACTGACGGGAGACCAAAAATAACCGCGCCCAAAAATAAAAATGCCGAGGTCTTTTGTAACCAGGGGCCAAAGGCCCTTTTGGCATAGTGGGCTATCCCCCCGGAGTCAGGAAAATTCTCGCCCAAAATAATAAAGACCAGCAGCAGAGGCATAGAAACAATCGCACAGACCATCCAGGAGATGATCGCAACCTCTCCGACCTGTTGATAGGCAAGGCCAGGCAAGACCAATAGACCCGCCCCGATGACAATGTTTAAAAACAGTATCGTGCCGCTCCAGATGGTTAGATTCTTTTTAAGCTGACTCATTGTGCGATCCTTTGAAGGTTTTTATTCTACATTCCGTCCAAGCCATGGTGACCATGACACAAAATGAACGATTGCCGTGAAAAAATCCAACACAAAGCTGAATAGACATTCCAAAAAATTAAATCTATAGTCCGCATATTTATGAATTCAAAAACTCAGGCGTGTATTTAAAATTTGTGGGGGGCGGATGCCCCCCGAGTTGCTGCGCAACTCCCCCCCCTCTGGATCGCCTTGCTATCGCAACGCGATGAGGGGTATCGAAAGGTTGAAACCTCCCATCACCCCTCATAGCGTCGTGCGTAAGCACGAGGCTATCCAGCGGGGGGAGTCAAGCGAAGCTTGACGGGGGGCATCCGCCCCCCGCTAAAAACAAAAAGTTTTTTTGGATTTTTAAAGAATCAGACTATATAAATCAGTGCAGCCCTTTTTTTGCCACAGGAATTAAACCATGCATCCGTACCGTAGTCACCATTGCGCCGCCCTTACCACTCGTGAAGTGGGGCAGGAGGTTAAACTGTCGGGCTGGCTGCACCGCAAGCGCGACCACGGGCAGCTATTGTTTATCGATCTCCGCGATCACTATGGCCTCACCCAGATTGTCGTCGATCCCGACTCGCCGCATTTTGCCGCCGCCACTGCCCTTCGCAGCGAGTCGGTCATAACCGTCGTCGGCAAGGTCGTCAAACGAAGCCCTGAGACCATCAACAGCCGCCTGACCACGGGGGAGATCGAGGTGCAGATGACCGGATTAACCGTGCAGTCTGAATCCGATCCCCTGCCCTTGCCGGTCGCCGGTGATGCCGAGTTCCCCGAGGATATTCGTCTGCGCTATCGTTATCTTGATTTGCGGCGCGAGCGACTCCACCGCAATATCGTGCTTCGTTCAGCGGTGATTGCCTCGCTGCGCAAGCGCATGATCGACCAGGGTTTTATGGAATTCCAGACCCCGATTCTCACCAGTTCCTCGCCCGAGGGTGCACGCGACTATCTGGTGCCGAGCCGTGTTCATCCCGGTAAATTCTATGCCCTGCCGCAGGCCCCGCAGCAGTTCAAACAACTTCTGATGGTCGCCGGTTTTGACAAGTATTTTCAGATCGCCCCCTGTTTCCGTGACGAGGACGGCCGGGCTGATCGTTCCCCCGGAGAATTCTATCAGCTCGATTTCGAAATGTCCTTTGTCACTCAGGATGATGTTTTTGCCGCGATTGAACCGGTACTCCACGGAGTCTTCAGCGAATTTGGTGGTGGGAAAACCGTATCTCCCTATCCCTTTATCCGCATTCCCTATGATGAATCGATGATGGTCTATGGCAGCGACAAGCCCGACCTGCGCAACCCGCTGCGGATCGCCGAAGTTTCGGATTGTTTTGCCGGTTCCGACTTTGCGGTTTTTGCCGGGATTGTCGCAAAGGGCGGCACGGTTCGCGCCATTGCCGCCCCCAAGGCGGGCGAGCGACCGCGCAGTTTCTTCGATAAGTTAAACGACTGGGCGCGCGGCGAAGGGGCTGCCGGACTGGGTTATTTGGTGCTGGAGTCTGACACGACCGCCAAGGGGCCGATTGCCAAATTCCTATCACCCGAGCGAATTGCTGCCATTGCAAAAGCAACCCATGCCAAGACCGGCGATGCGGTGTTTTTTGTCGCTGATACCAAGATTCTGGCTGCTGCCAAATTCGCGGGATTGGTGCGCCGTAAATTGGGGGAGGAGATGGAGCTCATCGAATCGGGCTGTTATAAATTCTGTTGGGTGGTTGACTTCCCGATGTATGAACTGAACGAGGATACCGGTCAGATCGAATTTAGCCACAATCCCTTCTCCATGCCCCAGGGGGGTCTGGCGGCCCTCGAGTCGCAAGAGCCATTGACCATCAAGGCCTTCCAATATGATATTGTCTGTAACGGCTATGAACTTTCGAGCGGGGCCATTCGTAACCACCTGCCCGAGATTATGTTCAAGGCCTTTGCCCTGGCGGGCTATTCCCCCGAACAGGTGGAGGAGAGGTTTGGCGGAATGCTGGGCGCCTTTAAATTCGGTGCGCCGCCGCACGGTGGTTCGGCCCCCGGGATCGATCGGATTGTCATGCTGCTGGCGGACGAGCCCAATATCCGCGAAGTGGTGGCCTTCCCGATGAATCAAAAGGCCGAGGATCTGTTAATGCAGGCCCCTTCGCCAATTGATCCTTTGCGGCTTCGCGAACTTCATCTAAAGTTGAATTTGCCAGCGCAGAAAACATAAGAATAACTCGGGTGGGACATGGGATCTTTTAATCGGCTTTACTGTAAATGGCGATTGTTAAGCCTGACTGTTTTTGTCCCATTGCTGCTGGCGCCCACGGTTATGGCGGCGACGCTTTTGCCCTTTAAAGCCGACTATAGTTTGGAATTGGTCTCGGCCCTGCCCGAGACCAATATCATCGATGCCGATGGACTGATGCATTCGGAATTGATCGACCATTGTGATTTTTGGATCAGTAGCGAAGAGTTTTTTATCAACCTGCGCAATACCGAAGGCGATAGCCAGATTTTTGTCGCCAAATCAAACAGCCGAGAATCCAAAAACGGCGATAGCCTCCAGTTTAAAAATTCCCGAATTCTTGGCTCGGTCGAGAATGAGGCCGAGGTCATTCAGGGTCACGCCTCGATCACCAAAAAAGAATCCACGGCATTTTTTAACCTGCCCGAGGTGACTAGGGTCAGACTCGATCCCAAGGCGATATTTCCCGCCACCCTGACCCGCACGATCCTGGATGCCGCCTTGCGCGGCGAGCGGTTTTTAAAACTGACTCTTTTTGATGGCTCGATGATGGAGAAGGGGGTGCTGGTTTCGGTGGTCATCGGCAGGTTACAGAAATCGAAGATTAAACTAAAAGAACCGCGACTCAGCAAAAAGGCCTGGCCCATGTCGGTGGGTTTTTTTGCCATGAGCAACCAGACCGAAATTGCCGACTATCAAGTGGATTTAGAAATGAACGAGAACGGAATCCCGCTCGGCATCAAAATGAATTTTGGCGAATATGGAGTGAAGGCCGAACTGGCCCGGTTTGAATCCCTGCCGAGCAATCCCAAAAATTGCGTAAAATAGATCGATTGGTTATTTTTTATAGTCTGATTCTTTGAAAAACAAAAAACTTTTCGTTATTAGCGGGGGGCATCCGCCCCCACAAATTTTAATCTAGTGCATTTTTACAAATAATAGGTTCAAAACATGAACATAAAAGTGTTTTCTTGCTTTTGTCTCCCCCTAGCAGGGGGAGATAGGCGCGCTTAGATTTTCGCCCCTTTGCGAAAATCTTTAGCAAGCCTTGTGGGGGTAGAATATATCTTAAAAAACAGTGCTTTAACCTTCTACCCCCACCAAGAAACTCTAAGGCTTGCCTTCGGCTTCGCCAAGAGTTTCTATCCTCCCCCTGCTAGGGGGAGGCAACAATTAAATTACTTTTTTAGGCTTTCCTGTATTAAGCTAAACAAAACAGAAATGTCCTATATCTGCACCTGCAACAGCTGTGGTTCTTCCAGCAGAGTCTTGACCTTGACCAGAAATCCCACCGCTTCTTTACCATCGATCAGTCGGTGGTCATAGGTCAGGGCCAGATACATCATCTGTCGAATAGCAATCGAATCGCCCGATTCATCGCTGATTACCACCGCGCGTTTTTGAATCTTATGCATCCCGAGAATCCCCGACTGTGGCGGATTCAAGATGGGTGTCGAGAGCAGGGAACCATAGACCCCGCCATTGGTGATGGTAAAACTGCCGCCACTCATCTCCTCCAGCGACAACTTGCCTTCGCGGGCGCGGCTGCCCATGTCGGCAATTTGCTTTTCGATTTCGGCGAAGGAGAGATGCTCGGCACCCCGCACCACCGGCACCACCAGCCCACGGTCGGTCCCCACCGCAACGCCAATGTCATAGAATTTTTTGTAAAGAATATCAGAACCCTCAATCTCGGCATTGACCGCCGGATAGTCCTGCAGGGCCGCAATCGCCGCCTTGACAAAAAGCGACATCAGTCCGAGTTTAACCCCATGCTGGGCTTCAAAGGCCGGATTGATGGTGCGGCGCAGGTTCATAATCGCCGTCATATCGACCTCGTTAAAGGTCGTGAGCATGGCGGCGGTATTTTGTGCCAGCTTTAATCGCTCGCTAATCTTCAGGCGCAAGCGACTCATTTTTTGTCTTTCGATTCCCGATTGAACTTCGGCCCTGTGCGCCGTCACTTGCGGAGCGGTCACCACTACGGGATCAGCCACGGGTTCAAGCGCCGGTTCAATCACGGGCGGATGAGGCGATTCGGCCCGCTCGGCCTCCCCCTCCTGTTCGATCAAATCGACCGGACTATCAACGGGTTTTTGGACATTGGCCTCCTCCGCCTGAAGTCGCGCATGGCGGGCATTTTGTCGCTCGATATGGGCTTGAATATCTTCTTTGGTCAAGCGACCGTCCCTACCACTGCCGCGAATATCGGCGGCTGCCAGTTGATTCTCTGCCAACATGCGGGCGACTCCTGGCAATTGTCGGGGCTCCTCGCGGTCGAAGTCTTCGGAGTTAAAATCATCCGCCGAATCATCCGAATCGATGGGAAGGGAATGGGAAAGCTCGGGCAGTTCGACCGGCTCCTCCTGCACCAATTCATGGTCGGCAATGACCGGTTGGATTACGGGTTGGATTGAATCTTCAAACACCACCGGTTCGGATTCCTCCTCGGGTTCCTCCTCCGCCTCGCTCGCCATCACTGGCTGGCCAACATAGTGGCTAGCGTCGATGGGCGGGACGATGGGCCCGGCGGGAGCCTCTCCGGTTGACATCTTTTGAATCACATCGGCCCCTCCGCCGATCTTACCCAGGGTCGCGCCAATGGCCAGGCTCGTCCCCTCAGGCGCGGCAATGGCGATCAGCAGCCCGGTCTGGGGGGCATAGATCTCCTGAGTTGCCTTATCGGTTTCAAGCTCGACCAGAGGATCCCCCTCCTTGACCATTTCGCCGAGAGTCTTTAACCATTTTGCCACGGTCACTTCGGTGACGGATTCGCCCAGACTGGGAACCTTAATTTCGACTGCCATAATTT
>JASGCE010000288.1:1499-2265 GCA_030054295.1 Minisyncoccota bacterium | reverse complement strand
AAGAACAGTTAACCGAGCTAAAGCTCGGACTGTTCTAAGCTCAGAATGACAAGTTAGGAGTTTTTCAGACTTTCCTAAAGGAAGGTCTGAAAAAGTCATTTTCTGTTGCCTCCCCCTAGCAGGGGGAGAGCCTGTCCTGCGGCCGCGAAGCGGAGCGCGGGAATAGAAAACCTTAGCGAAGCCGCAGGCGAGCTTTAGGTTTTCTTGGTGGGGGTAGAGGGTTAACGATTTGTTTTTAATATATATTCTACCCCCACAAGGCTTGCTAAAGATTTTCGCAAAGGGGCGAAAATCTAAGCGCGCCTATCTCCCCCTGCTAGGGGGAGACAACAGCAAGCAAAACTTAAATGTTCATAATTTTAGCCTATTGCTTGTAAAAATGCTCTAAAGTATTTATTTAGGTTTATTGCATAAGCTATTGTAATTTTGTGAATTTATGCTATAGATTACGGCTGTGCCAAAATTGCCCAATTTGCCTTACCAATTGTGGAGTTCACAATGTTTTTACAGTCCCCGCGCCTCGCCCGCCCCCTGAGCACCATGAACCGTCTGGCCCTTGGGGTCATGATTGGTGCTATCCTGGCCATGGTAAGTGGCTGCGCCCCAGCCATGAAGTCCAATAACAATGCCCAGAATAAAAAGGCCGAGGAGGAGATTTTTGACCCCGGCGACTTTGCCACCGCCAGCCAACCCACGCCCAAAAAACCCGCCAAGGAACCAGCCAAGCCAGCTGCGCCCGAGGTGATCCCCGAGCCCGAATCTAAAC
>JASGCE010000288.1:0-1399 GCA_030054295.1 Minisyncoccota bacterium | reverse complement strand
CCGAACCTAAACCCGAACCTAAACCCGAACCTAAACCCGAACCTAAACCCGAACCTAAACCCGAACCGCTGGTCAAACTGCCCGAGCCAGCCAAGGCCGCTGAGATGATCGCCCCCCCTGCAACACCCCTGGCCTCAGACCCTGGCGCAGCGGCTTCGCTCTCTCCCGTGATTGCCCCTGCCTTGCCAAAGGTACCGAAGGACAAGATGGCCGTCCCCAATCGCATGGCCGATAGCTATATTGTGCAACAGGGTGACACCATCTATGCCGTTGGCCGCCACTATGTTTTGCCGATTGCGGTTCTTGCCTATGTCAATCGCTTGAAGCCACCCTATAGCCTGACCAAGGGGCAGAAGCTGGTGATTCCACACCCGCATCTCTATACGGTGGTGGCTGGCGATACCCTGTTTAGTGTCAGTCGCGCCTTCAAGGTCGATCAGCAGGCCATTATCCGAATGAACCAGATGAATCAGCCCTATTCCTTGGCAACGGGAACCATTATCGCCCTGCCCGACCCCGATGACCATACGGTCTATCCCGACAGTGACGAGACTTCTGGCTCTGCGGGGGGTGCTGCGGGGGTTTCCGCTCCGCCTGCGCCAGCTGCGACGCCAGCTGCGGGGGCTAACGAACCCTTGAAGATCGCCCCGCCGCCCAAAACGACCCCCTCAGCGGCAATGACCGCGCCAGCCGCATCAGCACCAACCAAGGCACCCGTCATAGCGGCTCCAGCGGTCAAGGCGGCGGCTCCGGCAGCGGCTGCGGCTACGACCGTAACCGCGCCGGCCATTGCCCCCATCCCGGCCAAGACAGGCGCGAAGGAGCCAGCCAAGGCCGCTGCTCCTGCGGTTGTTCCTGTGGTGCCAAGGGTCACCCCCGTCGAGGCCAGCCGCGATATACCGCCGCCGCCGCTCCGCGGGGGTAAGGATTTTCTTTGGCCCAGCGAAGGGCGAGTCGCCGTCCAATATGGTGACAAGGTCAATGGTGTGCGCAGCGACGGAATTCGCATTTCGGTGCCACGGGGGACAGGGGTAACCACCAGCGAGAATGGCACGGTTGTCTATGCCGCCCTCGACATTCGCAGTCTGGGTAAGCAGGTGATTATCCGTCATAGTGATGGTTATGTTACGGTCTATGGCTATCTCGATAGCTATGTCGTCAAGCGCGGCGATATTGTCCTCCGAGGTCAGCAGATCGGCAAGTCGGGGCAAAGCATCGATGTCAAGAAACCAGAACTTTACTTTGGGATTCTTAAAAACAATAGTCCCGTCGACCCGGCAAGGCTTTTAGCACGGCCTTAGAGGGTGATACTTAACGAAAGTCTGATAAACTGTTTTTATAAGTCAGTCAGGCAACCCCCCTTAGTCTCACTAAGCAGCAAGCTGCTAAGTTCGACTAT
>JASGCE010000287.1 GCA_030054295.1 Minisyncoccota bacterium | reverse complement strand
CTTGCCAAAAGTAAGCAACGGAATCGCACAGCCAAAACTGGAAGAAAAATGCCGAACGACCAAGCCACCGCGCATGACTCTCTGCCGCCGAATTTATCGGTCGGAGAGGCTTTAAAAAAATCCCGCCAAGCCAAGAAGATTCAGTTGCGAACCGTCGCCGATAAGATGCGTATCCGATTAGAATATCTGGAAGCCATCGAGAATGGCCATTTTAAAAAACTGCCCGGCATGGCCTATGGCATTGGCTTTGTCCGTACCTATGCCGAGTTTTTGGAACTCGACCCCCAGCCCTATATCGACCAGTTCAAGGCAGAGAACAGCACCACCAACCCCGTCATCCTCAAGGCACCGCCCAAGCCGAAACTGGATATACAGGGCATTAACCCACGGTTCTATGTCATCGGCGGTGGCGTTTTGGCCCTGGTTCTGCTCGCCTGGTTTCTGTTTTCGGGCGATCCCGAGACTCCGCCGCGGGTCACTGAAGTCCCGCCCAAGATTGCCGCCAGTGTCGCCAATCCGCAAGCCATTACCACCCCCCCGGTGACATCGCTGGCGATTGTCCCGACCGACCGCACCAAACCCTCGGCAACCCTTTCTGCCCCAGCACCAGCTGCGACACCCGCACCCGCGCAGCCAGCGGTTCAAGCACCGGCCGCAGTACCTGCGACTCCGATTAAACCCGCCGCGCCAATCTATGGTCAGGGGAGCAATCCGGCCCCGCTGTTTAAACCCCGCGCGGCCACCGAAGCGGCACCTGTCGCGCCTGCACCTGCTGCTGCACCTGCTGCTGCGCCTGCTCGTGTTCCACCTGCTGCACCTGCTGCTGCGCCCGTGGCTCTATCGGGACAATTCACCCTGTCTGCGGCCAATACGCCAGTCTGGATCGAGGTTACTAACGGGGCTGGGCGGATTATCAAGTCCAAGACTCTGATGCCCGGGGAATCCTATCTGGTGCCGCGAGAGCCCGGACTTAGACTGACGACTGGCAATGCCGGGGGGATTGTGATCAGCCAGAATGGCAAGACCGCGCCTAAACTCGGGGAGGTTGGCAAGACCCGCCGCGGCATTCCGCTCGATGGCAGCCTCTTTACTGTGGGCGCGCAATGAGCCTTAGACCCTACCGCGATATTCACCGCCGTAAATCGCGGCAGATCAAGGTTGGCAAGGTTTTAGTGGGTGGCGATGCCCCCATCTCGGTCCAGTCCATGACCAACAGCCTGACCACCGACATTCAGGCCACGATTAAGCAAATTCGGCAATTGGAGGCGGCGGGCGCCGACATTGTTCGCGTATCTTGCCCTGACGAGGAGTCTACGGCGGCACTAGCGGCGATTGTTGCTGCGGTGCAGGTGCCGATTGTCGCCGATATTCATTTCCACTACCGCCGCGCGATTGAGGCCGCCAAGGCCGGTGCGGCCTGTCTGCGGATTAACCCGGGCAATATCGGCTCCTCTGACCGGGTGAGGGAGGTGGTCTCGGCCGCCCGTGACCATGGCTGTTCGATGCGGATTGGCGTCAATGCTGGCAGTCTCGAGCGCGACCTTTTGGAAAAATACGGCGAACCCTGCCCCGAAGCAATGGTTGAATCGGCCCTGTCTCACGCGCGGATTTTGCAGGATTTGGATTTTCACGAGTTTAAGATTTCGGTCAAGGCTTCGGATGTGTTTTTGGCGGTTGCTGCCTATAATGGATTGGCGGAGGCCTGCGACTATCCGCTGCATCTTGGCATTACCGAGGCGGGCGGGTTACAGTCTGGCACGGTCAAGTCTGCGATTGGCATGGGGATGTTACTGTGGGCGGGGATTGGCGATACGATTCGGGTTTCGCTCTCGGCTGATCCGGTGGAGGAGATTAAGGTTGGATTTGATATTTTAAAATCCTTGGGGCTGCGGCATCGGGGGGTTAATTTGATCTCCTGTCCATCCTGTGCGCGGCAGAATTTTGATGTGATTAAGACAGTGGCGGCCTTGGAGCAGAGGCTGGCCCATATCAGCGCTTCGGTCAGTTTGTCGGTGATTGGCTGTGTGGTCAATGGCCCGGGGGAGGCTCGGGAAACCGAGATTGGCTTTACCGGGGGGGGCAATGGCACCCATCAGGTCTATATTGGCGGAGTCCCGGCCCATCGGCTGAAGGATGCGGATATTATTGACCATTTGGTTGACCTGGTTGAACAGAGGGTCTTGACCCGTAGTTTGCAGGAATGAGATAAAGCAAAAAAGAAAAAGAAAAAGAAAAAGAAAAAGAAAAAGAAAAAGAAAAAGAAAAAG
>JASGCE010000286.1 GCA_030054295.1 Minisyncoccota bacterium | reverse complement strand
AATTGGGTCTGACCTATTCGCAGTTTATGAATGGCATGACTCTGGCCGGGATCGAGGTGGATCGCAAGGTTCTGTCGGACATTGCCGTGCACGATGCGGCAGGCTTCGCGGTCTTTGTGGCACAGGCCAAGGCAGCCCTGGCGAAAAAAGCGGCGTAGGTAAATTGAATCTGCATTCGGAGACAGATTTAAGAACTGCCCCCCCTCCCTTTAGGGAGCGGGGGGAAGTCTCACTCTGCTGTGCAGAGTGAGACAGGGGGGGTAGGCCGCGATGGTCGCTGTGCCATTTTGCATTCTTTGATTTTTAAGTGCAGAGTTAAAAACCAAAGAACAAAGAATCGCTCAGGCCGTGCCTGCCTACCCCCCAAGAGGTTCTAAGTTTTCAGCTGCGCTATGCTTGCTAAAAACAAAGAACCTCTATCCCCCGCTCCCTAAAGGGAGGGGGGACATTCTTAATTTTGCCAAACCTTGTCATTGCCCTCAAGCTGCGAAAGCAGCGTAGAGTGGCAATCCAGATCGGGCGTAAGCCTTACACAAAATAATCATTATATTTATGGGGCTTATTCCCCTCAAACTCTCCGCTGGTTAGCCTGCACGCTCAAAGCACGAGCGGGGGCAATGACGAATATGGAGAGTTACTGAAATCCAAAAATAATTTTGAATTCTCAAGTGAACGGAGTATATAATAATACCCATAAACTGAATCAATCCGGGAAGGGGTTCGATATGAAGACAATAAACAGTTTTTTTGCGGCAGCTATGGTTCTAATGTTAGGCCTCAGTCTCGGTGTGACTGTCCGCGCCGAGCTGCCGGCATTTACCCCATCCAAAAGCCACTGCACCGACCCTAAATTTGCCCATGTGGCAGAGAAACTTACCCCCGCGCAATGTGATCAATGGTTCAAGTTCGAGACAAAACATGCCAAGAAATTAACCATTGGCTATGACGGCAGGCTCTATCTTGAAACGAGTTCGGGCGGCGAGTGGATTTCGATCGAGAAACTAACCGATGCCGAATTTCCAAACCGTAAATATTGGCTGGCGGGGAATATAGATTCACGGTTTGATGACCTGCTCCAGAATGGTGATAATTCCATTGATCAGAAAAGCTTGGATGAGTTTCGTTGCAGCTATGATGATGGGGATTGTAGAGTTGCTGCAATGGATCTCCGTCAAAAGATTCTCGCCGGACAATGTAAGGCGACCGACAATCCTGAACTGAAAAAACTCTGTGAATCGGCCAAAAACAACGGTAACCTTGTCAAGCTTTCTGATGAAGCGAGTTACTGTAGGATTGACGGTAGATCTATGCGCGGCGAGTCAAGCTGCCCTAGGACAATGAATCGTTTTGAACTGCCCTTTGGCCAGAATATCCTATCGGAGATCAGCGCGAGTGGCGGTACCTGTGGTGACAATCATTATTTCTTTGGCCCGCTTGATGCCCATGGCAAGCGGGCAGATGCCACCGAAGGCTTATGCCTCGAGGGCAATGTCTTTTTTCGCTTCGCCATAGGTCAGGCGGTACCGGATATTCTATTACCCTTCTACAACCGTAACGCGGTTATGGTTTGGCAAAAAAATGCGAGTGGAGTTGGGGAATGGATTAATATAGGTCAGATCGACAATCCATCCGAGCCACCGGCGGGGGATTTCGACTATACCACCCATACCAAAAGCAAGGTTGAAACAGTCCTGTACAAATTTCGTAACATAAACAAAAGACTGAACAAGATTCTGGGTGACAACTACGATAAGTTTGAATATGGCTTTGGTCAGTCTGGCGATGAACTGGTCCGTAATTCAGATCAAAACTGTATTGTCAATTTTGGCTCGGTTCCGCACGACCGCATCAGCCGTTCTTACCTTCAGATCTGTTCGGATCAATCGATCTATCTTTCCTATACGGATTACCTCAGCCTCGACCAGTCTTCCTTTGAGGGCAATGCCACCAATAGCAATAGGGTCAAGTCCTGGGTTTCCGCCCTGCAAAAAGAACGCGATCCGACGAACGAGCCGATCATGTCCATGATTGTCTATGCCCCAGTCGATTCGATTGACCAACTACCCGAACCGATTAAAACCGATGTAACAAATTGGATCGATGAGTTCGACGATGATGATGGTTTTTGGAAAGGCAAGTACCAAGTCATTCTGAGGAAGAGTAAGTAGGGGAGGTGTTAGCGGTGAAGTTTAATTGCCCCCCCTCCTTTAGGAAACACTGAAAAACCCCAAACTTGTCATTCTGAACTTAGAACAGTCCGAGCTTTAGCTCGGGTAACTGTT
>JASGCE010000285.1 GCA_030054295.1 Minisyncoccota bacterium | reverse complement strand
ATTCCCTAACCCCTCATAGCGTCGTGCGTAAGCACGAGGCTATCCAGCGGGGGGGGAATCGAACGAAGTGAGATGGGGGGGGCATCCGCCCCCCCCTTGTCATCACCCGCGCTCTCCTCTCCTTTGTCATTACCCGCCGCTGCCCCGTCGGCGTAGGCCGACATTCGTCAGCGGGGCAGCGAGTCGGGTAATCTCGCTTTTAACATGAAGGGAGATTCCCCGTCTGCGGTTGCTTCGATGCCGAAGCAACCTTGCGGGGAATGACAAAAATTATGTATCTATCAAAGTTGAAACTGCTTAAAGCCAATCAATAACCTTGCTTGTAGAAGCAGAATCAAATATATTTAAAAAACTTATCTGTTTTCTAACAAATTAGGTGAATTATGAAACAAATCAATCCATCAAAAACCACTGTTGTTCGGCTTTGCACCTATCTTGTGCTGGCGTTGAGTCCGATCATCAGCCAAACCGCCATGGCCAATGTCGCTGCGGAGGTACAACAGACCGTTCCCAGCCATTATAACCTAAGCCTGAGCGAGAGCAGCTTTACCAAAAACGGTAAAAAGATTCCGCAGATCAATATTAATGGCGGCTTTCCTGGCCCTAACCTGGTCTTTAGGGAGGGACAAACCGTCAGCATCACCGTGAGCAATGGTTTAAAAAGACCAGCCTCGATTCATTGGCATGGTCTTGTGATCCCCCCCAAAATGGATGGGGCTCCCGGCTTTAATGGTTTTATGACGGTCAAGAGCGGCGCGAACTTTACCTATAGTTTTACCCCGCGCCAGACCGGAACCTATTGGTACCATTCGCACAATGGCCTGTTGGAGCAGGAGGGGCTCTATGGCTCGATTGTGATTCTGCCCAAGACCATAGATAGTGGCACCAACCCTACGCCCGATCGCAGCTATGACCGCGACCATGTGGTTTTAATCTCCGACCGCCTCCCGAGCAGCGCTGAGAAGGGCTTCACCGAGGTCGTGGGCCGCACCATGGCCATGGATGATGCCCATGCCATGTTTGGCGATCTGGCCGATGTCAAGGGGCTCCAGTTCTTGATCAATGGCGAGGAATCCCAGCAACCCCATAGCTATATCTACAGCGAAGGCGAGACCCTGCGGCTGCGCCTTATCAATGCCTCGGCCAATTCGATATTTGACCTCTGGCTGCAGGACCTGCCCATGACCATTGTCGCCGTCGATGGCCAGGAAACAAAATCCTTAACCGTCGATGAACTGCGCTTCCAACCCGGCCAGACCTTTGATGTCCTGATCAAACCAAGCGGCGGCAAGGTATTTCCGCTTATCGCCGAATCAATCGACCGTAGTGCCGCGGCGGTGGCTCTGGTCGCGCCGATGGCTGGGGCCAGCTTCACCCTGCCCGCCCCGCGCAGCCACACTCTGCTGAACGAGGGGGATATTTCCGCCAACTTCGCTAAATCTAACCAGGGCGCGATGGAGGGTATGGAAGATATGGAGGGGATGGAAGGGATGCATCATTCAACCAGCCCCGACATTGTTCAACAGGCGAAGGAACTCAATGGCAAGGGTTGGGGCTTTGCCGATACCCCCGAAGGCAAGGTGGCCTTGGACGAAACGCAGATCGAGTCCCTCGCCCCGGCCAGCGACCTCCGCCTCCCCACCCGCACCATTACGGTTAACCTGACCGGCAATATGGCCAAATATAGCTGGGGCATGGGGGAGTTCAACATGAAAAAAGGCATCAGACTGGCCTATAATGAAAGGGTGCGAATCAATTTTGTCAATGACACTCTGATGGCCCATCCGATGCATCTCCACGGGCTCTATATGCTTCAGGATAGTGGCTATAGTCCGACAGCCAAGGTTACCCAGCTGAACCCTTACCTGCCGCTGCGCCATACGGTGGCGGTGCCGCCGGGCAAGACGGTATCGGTGATTGTGACCGGCAGCGAGGTCGGCGACTGGGCCTTCCATTGCCACCTGCTCTTCCACATGGAAAGCGGGATGATGAGCCGCCTGACCGTCGCACCCGCGAGTTAGGACGGTTTAAAGATTGTCCCCCCTCCCTTCAGGGAGCGGGGGATAGCAAGTCTTAGCGAGTGCTTACGAGCGTTAGACTTGCTTGGGGGGTAGGTCGAAGTTATTGTAAAATAAACCTAAACATACTCCCCAAGTAACTCTAAGGCTCGCCTACGGCTTCGCCAAGAGTTACTATCCCCCGCTTTCTAAAGGAAAGTCTGAAAAAGTCACTTTTTTGTCACTCTGAGCGTCGTCGCGCTTGACTTTGCGAATGCAAAGTCT
>JASGCE010000284.1 GCA_030054295.1 Minisyncoccota bacterium | reverse complement strand
CGCTTGCTAAAAACCAAGAACCAGTATCCCCCGCTCCCTAAAGGGAGGGGGGACATCCTCTATTCTACCGATTCCCCCTATGTCTTTATAATCGGCAGCAGGGCGATGTTTCGTGGCCGCGCCTCGTCGCCGCCGTGGGGGTAGATGGCCCCCAAGCGATCGCCAGCGGTTTGGCGATTGCCTATGTGATTGATGGATTCGGGCGTACCGATGATGGGCAAGGCGACCCAGTTTGATTGACTATTCGGCGCGCCAACCCCGACCCCCGAGAATTGGTGACCATGGCGAAGATTTTCCGAGGCTTGGGCCGTACCAAAGCTGCGGTTGGAATCGACTCCGCGGCCATTGTCCCAGCCGCGAATAAACTCGCCACGAAGGTCGGGCAGTTTAAAATTATCGACATAGTTGGTGCCAAAAACATTACCAACCGCACTATAGAGATTGGGATAGCTGGCCCTGAGCAGAGTCTGGCCCGCACATTCCAAAAATCCCGCTGGAACGCGCTGCGAAACAATGTAAAGCACGGTTCCGCTCGGCATGACCGTAGTCGTAACCAGACTAAGATTATCCACCCCCAGATAGACCGTGACATAGTTTCCGCTCGGGACTTGACCGCCGTCCCAATTGACCTGCACCAGCGTATCGCCGGCACCGGGCCGCGAGGTCGCCGAGGCAATCGAACCATAGGCGAAATTACCATTATCCAGCAGAACCCTGACCCGACGATAGCTGCTATAGGCCTTGGTCGAATCGCCACCCGAGACGGTAAAACTACCGTCGTTCTGCTTGCCATAGGTGGCCGTACCGCTGCCCGAACCATAGGCAAACCAGCTGTTATCATTGGCATATTGCCGCATGTCGGCCATGATCTGGCGCAGGGCATTATTGAGGGTTGATGGCGGACAGTTCTCGCCAATATTGATCCGCGACAAAAAGGAATTATTGTCGGCTTGGGTCGAAAAATCGGATATAGCCATGATCGGCTCCCTAAAACAGTTTAGAAATAGTGTCGATGATCCCGGTCTTGGCGGCGGGCGGGGTGTAGTAACTGGTCTGTTGGGTTGACGATGAACCATAGTTTCCATTGACCAGCCCCATATATTTGCCAATCGCATCAAAGGGGGCATTGAGTTGGTTCATCTTGGCGGCATCCTGGCTGGCACCAATGGCGGCAATGGCATTGGCTCCGGAATATTGCTCGGCTGCGACCGCTGGCAGTTGGGTCAAGCCATTGACTTGATTGCCGCGCTCCAGACTATATTGCTGGAAGGCAAGGTTGGAAGCCGCATTGGCCAGCGAAGAATCGAGGGCATTGGCATAGGCCCCCGAGCCATAGCGACCAGCAGCCGCGAACTGGCCATCGATCGTCGGCTTTAAACCCTGAATGGTCTGTTCCATCATCGCCTGAAGGTAGGGATTACCCGCCTTCATATAATCGCCATTCAAGGTATTCTGTAACTGCGCCTGCCCGGCCTGCAAGAGGGGGGCATTTTTTTGGGCTGCGGCCAGAATCTGTTTTTGCCCCTCGACGGTCGCGGCGGAGGGTGTAAAGGGTTTATGGGCCTGTTGCCATTGGGCATTTTGAAAAGCCGCCTGAGCCTGTTCAAAGCCATAGTTCAAAAAAGGTTGCTGCCCGGTCCAGGGCGCGCTGTTAGTCACGGAATTGGTTGGTACCGGTGTCGGTGGTGCTGATGTCGATTTGCCCATAGTTTAACTCCTTGGTTAAGGTAACGCCATTGTTGTAGAAACCGCCGACTCTCATCCAGCCGCGGCGCGCCCCGCCCTCCAAAAAATGACAGGATTGGCTGCGGGCATAGGATTCGACTGCGGTTAAAAAGGCTTGGCTCCAGTGCCTCATGCCCTTGCCGCCGATCAAAAAAACCTGACAGGATTTTTTGCGCGGATAGGTAATGATCCGCGTGACCATGGCCGCGAGAACCTGACCGCCATCGCCTAAATTTGGCCTGGAGTCCTGGGCCAGTTCGGCTGGCTGCCAAGCAATCCACAACTGTCCCTGCCCCTGCATCAATTCAGACAGAATATCCACCGGTTCCCAGCAGCCGTGACAATAGTCAAGAGCTGCCCGCAGATGAGGCTCGACCTGTGGCCAAACCGCGACCAGATGTGCGACCGGAATCTGAATGATCTGACAGTTGTGCATAGAATTCTCGTTTGGTTAAGGGATTAGGGATAGAAGATCATTCCGAATGCCTCCCCTTCCTTTTGGGAGGACTGAAAAACTAATTTTTAAGACAGACAGGCAACCCCCCTTAGTCTCACTAAGCAGCAAGCTGCTAAGTTCGACTATTCCC
>JASGCE010000080.1 GCA_030054295.1 Minisyncoccota bacterium | reverse complement strand
TCGCCGCCGCCGATACGGTCAAGTTTTGGGGGACAAATAGTTTTACCAGCCTGACTCTGAATACTACTGGCAGTGTTACACAGGATGTGGGAAGTTCGCTAACGGTGAGCGGGACATTCTTGGCCAACGCAACCAGCGGAGCCATTACCCTTGGCGAGGCCGGAAATAGTTTTGCCACCCTTGGTGGATTCACCAGTGCAGGTGTTATCAACCTGACCTCGAGCGCGGCGGTGACATTGACCGGCAACCTGACCAGCTCTGGCGCAATTTCCTTGACCGCAGCTGGCCTCAGCCTGTCCAGCAATGTCACCACCAGCGGCGGGGCGGTGACGATTGACCTTGACAGGTATAATTATGTCAATGGCGCAACGGGCTATTGGCTCGATACCAGCAACAAGAATCTGACCCTGAAGACGGCTTCGATTTTCAATACTTCCGCTCCGGTGATCTTCAAGCTTGGCACGGGTAGTCTGAGTTTCGGTACAGGTTCAACAGTTGGCAATCGGGTTCAGCGAACCGGTGTCCAAACCAGATATACTGTAGGTGCGGGCTATACTGGCGTTGATGCAAATATTCTTGCGGCGATTGAAGGGGCCAGTGGCACCATCACAACATATAGTTTTGCCAATGCTAATACGGGAACCTTGACCGACAGTAACGCTACCCTCAACCTGCCCGGCGCGGCCTTGGCGGCGAGCGGACTGGTCATTGGCACTAAGGAAACCGTCAGTGACCAGGGTGTTCTCACAGCGGGCCTGTTAAAGGATAGTTCAGGCAATGTAACCTGGGTGGATACAGCGAATGCTACATACAACCCTGCGACCAATATTTCTTTGGCGACCGGCAAGGAGATGGTGATTGCCGGGGTCACGGTTGCGACCGCGACCACTGTGACCGCCTTTGCCCCGACCACCATCAGCTTCAGCGGAACCAATAGTTTCAGTGGTAACCTTGCTCTGACCAGCGACGGCACTATTAGTCAGGCTGGAGGAAGTTCGCTAACGGTCACCGGGACATTCTCGGCGATTGTCATTAGCAACGGAGCCATTACCCTTGGCGAGACCGGCAATAGCTTTGCCATTCTTGGTCCAATCACCAGCCGTGACGGTACCAACGGGGTGACGATCTATTCCAGCCGCGACTTTACGATCAGCGACAACATCAGTGCCGCGGGAATCGCCAGCATGACATCGGGCAGGGTCATAACCCTGTCCAAAGCGGGGGGCTTGTCTCTGCACACCGGTACCAGCATTAACTTGAATGCAACGGGCCTGACCCTGGGCAGCAATGTCACCACCAGCGGAGGCGATGTGACGATGAATCTCGGCACGGGAACCTATACCGACGGCGGCTTTACTCTTACTAACAGTATTGATAACCTGACCATAAACCTTGGTAGATATATCCTGACGGCGACTGTTGTTGCGACCAGCTTTGACCTCGGCACAGGGCAGTTCAGCAGCACCATCACCAAGAGCGATACCGTTCCTCTTGACACCACAAGCGTCGGCAATGGATATCTGCTTGATGTTACCAAGGTCAGGGGCACAATCGCCACCAATAGCATTACCAGCCGTGGCATAATCACCATCCAGGGCTTGACCTATAATGGGGCGCTGAGGGTTGAAACCACAGCCGGTGCAAATATTATCCTTAACGGCACTAACAGTTTTGACAAAAACCTTGATTTGGATGCCAGCGGTGCCATCACCCAGAGCGGCGGAACCATCGCCTTTACCGACTCCAATGGTAAATTGTCCATGACCGCCCGCGGTGGCAGTATCAGCCTCAACAAGACTGGCAATAACTTTAAAGTGATCGATGGAGTCAGTTCCACCAGGACCGTCGAGATTTGGAACAATGGCGACCTGAAGCTCAATGGCAATATTACTGCCGGTGGGGCCATCACCATCGACCTGACCAAGAATTTGGCGGCAGATGGCAGTGGTAACCTGACCCTGCTCAACAATATCACCACCAGCGGCGGGGCGGTGACCCTTAACCTTGGCACCGGAACCTATAAGGATGACGGTAAATTACTCACAACCACCAATCAAGACCTAACACTCAACCTTGGGAAATATAGTCTGACGAGGGTTGCGGCCGCTCCGTCTGTTGTTGCGATCAGTTTTGACCTCGGTTCTGGGCAGTTCAGCAGCACCATCACCAAAACGGGGGCGGTGCTTCTCAACAACACCAGCATCACGGGCGGTGACCTTCTCGACTCCACCAGGATCAGCTTTACGGGTGTGGGTAAGATCGCCCGCAATAGCCTGACCACCACCGGTACCATCGAGTTCGGTAATTTAACCTATAGCACCCTGCTGTCGGTTGCGGCCGGCAGTGCCATCACCCAGACCACAGGCACGACCCTGGCGATCAGCGATGTCTTGAGCCTGTCCACGACCATTGGCAGTATCACCCTTGACCGAAGCGGCAACAGTAACATCAAACTGGGAACCATTTCGGCGGGTGGCGCGGGCAAGACAGTAACCATTTACAACAATGGCGACCTGTCGCTTAACGGCAGTATTATTGCCGGTGGAGCCATTACCATCGACCTGAGGCAAAATGCCGCCGTGCCCACTGGCAGTGGCAACCTGACCCTATTGAACGATGTAACGACCAGCGGCGGGGCCGTGACCCTGAACCTCGGCAGCGGCGAATTTATTTCCGGTGCCAATAGCCTGACCACCAGCAACCAGACTCTGACCCTGAATCTCGGCAAATACACACTTGGTTCTGGCATTGCCTTTAGGCTCGGGACGGCAAACCTGAGCAGCACCATTACCAAGACCGGTGACATTCCGCTTGGCAGCACCAGTGTTGCTGACGGCCATCTGCTTGATGTAACCAAGGTACAGTTTGGCGGCGGAGGCCTTACCGAAAATAAAATTATCAGCAGCACGGGTAATGTCACCATCACCGGTCTGACCTATACACCCATCCTGACCATCGAGACCGAGGTCGCGGGTAAAACCATCAGCTTTAATGGCATCAATAGGTTTGACAACAACCTGACCCTCAGTTCCAAAGGTAACATCAGCCAGTCGGGTGGTTCCCTGACCGTCAGCGGTACCCTTTCCGCCACCGTTAAGACCAGTGGCGAGATTAAGTTAAGTGAGGCTGGCAATAGTTTTGCCACCATCGGGGCCTTGACCAGTTTGGGCAGCGGCAATGGTATAGCCCTCAGCTCCACCACTGCCCTGATCCTCATGGGGGATGTTAATTCGGCGGGAACCATCGCCCTGACCTCGGGTGCGGGCATGAGCTTGATTAAAGCGAGGGGCCTGACCCTGACCAGTGTCGGCCCGATCAGCCTGAACGCAACCGGCCTCTATCTTGGCTCGGCGGTGACCAGCACAGGCGGAACCGTGACCATCAACCTTGGCATCGGCAATTACACCGCGGGAGTCAGCACGGGAACCACTCCCTTTGATTGGACTCTCAGCGGCAATAATCTCATCCTGACCGCCGATAATATTTATGTCGACACGGCCGGCAGGATCAACGCCCCGGTCGATGGTGCCATTCTATTCCAGGGCTTTACCAACAGCGGCGGCAGCAGCAGCCTAGGCATTAAGGCGGCGGTCATAACCCCCGAGGCCGGGGGCACTGATAGTCTGGTGATTAGCGACTCTGTCACCGTCAATGGCACGACTCCCGGCTCTGCCGTCACCTATACTGGGACGGGATTCTATTGGATGCACAGCTCCAGTCTGACCACCGGCATTAATCGTCTCGCCACCGCTGGGCTTCGGGAGTTGGGGAGGAATGTCATCTGGGCCTCCGCTCCGATCCCCGCGACCCTTCCCACCAACCAAAAGATTATCCTGTTTAATGTCAATCTTTCGGGCACCACCGCCGTTACCATCACCACCAGCGATACTGGCGGCATAGTACTGAACGGTACCAACAGTTTTGGCGGCAACCTGACCCTTACGGCCTCGGCGGGTGCGATTAATCAGGCGGGCGGCACCTTGACGATCGGGGGAAGCGGCGAACTGACGGCAAGCGGAACAAGTGTCAGCCTCGACAAGACCGGTAACAGCCTCCGTCAACTGGGGGTGATTGGTGCGACCAGCGGGGTGGTTACCATCGGGAATAACGGCAGTCTGTCGCTGAATGGGGCTATTTCTGCCGGTGGTGGCATCACGATTAACCTGACAGGCGGCAACCTGACTCTGGCGCAATCGGTCACCACCAGCGGCGGGGCGGTGACAATGACTCTCGGGACGGGTCAGTTTATCGCAAACGGAAAAATCCTTACCACCGACAACCAGAACCTGACCATCTCCCTTGGCGGCTATAATCTGACCACAGCGGGGAGCGGGATTAATCTCGGAACCGGTTTTTTAAGCAGCACCATCATCAAGACCGGTGACATTCCCGCCGCAATTGGCACTGACAATCTGCTCGATTCCAGTAAATTTACCGGTAATGTCACTAGCAACATCTTAAAAAGCGATGGCAATATCACCATCAATGGTTTGAACTATGGATTATCTCTGTCGCTCGAAACCACCGGCAGCGGTAAATCCATTACCCAGAGCGGCGGCACCATTGTTATGACTGGAACTTCGGTTCTCAGCCTGATTACCACCGATGGTAATATCAGCCTCAACCAGACTGGAAATAGTCTCAACAGGCTTGGAACTGTCACCGCGCGCGGAACGGTAAGCACGGTCACCATCTGGAACAATGGCGACCTGTCGCTGGGCGGCAATATTACTGCCAATGGCGCGATAACGATTGACCTGACCAAGGGGGTGTTGGCGGCCGGGATTGTTACACGCGACCTGACTCTGCGGAACAACATCAGCACCATTGGTGCGGTTGCGGGCGGGATCACCATTACTCTCGGCAGCGGAACCTATTATGACGGCGGCAAGACTCTGACCACCAACGGCAAGAACCTGACCATCAGCCTTGGGGGATATGGTCTGACAGACCGAGTAACCAGCCTTGCCATGGGGGGGGGTGGTTTCAGAAGCACCATCACCAAGACCGGTGCCATTACCCTCGATACCACCAGCATCGCTAGCGGTGACCTGTTTAATGCCGATAATATTACCTTTACCAGTGGAGGAATCGTTGAGAATAAACTCATCACCAATGGTGCCATCACCTTCGGCACCTTGTCCTATGGCGCGATCCTGTCGCTTGAGGCCGGCGGTGCCATCACCCAGACCGCGGGTACGAGCCTGACGACAGTCGATGTCTTGAACCTGACCACGACCATTGGCAGCATCACCCTTGACCAAAGCGGCAATAGTATCGCCAAACTGGGCACCGTCACAGCGGGTGGCGCGGGCAAGACAGTAACCATTTTCAACAATGGCAATCTAGAACTGTCTGGCCCTATTAGTGCCGGCGGAGCCATTACTATCGACCTGACCCGTGGCGTCTTGGGCAATGGCAACCTGACCCTGAGCGACAATATCACCACCAGCGGCGGGGCCGTGACCATCAACCTCGGGACGGGTCAATTTATCAACAGCGGAAAAAGCTTCACGACCAGCAACAATAGCCTGACCATAAGCCTGGGCAGCTATAATCTAACTGTTGAGGGGAGTGGCATATTCCTCGGCAGCGGTAATTTACACAGTACCATTGTCGTAAACAGTGCAAGGACCCTTGGCTCGGCGGCTGGTCAGATCAGCTCCTCCATGATTTTTAACGCGGGACAGATTACGACCACTGGCAGCAAAACCCTGATCATCAGTACCTCGGCGGCCCTGACGGTGGCAGACATAATCCTTACCGAGCCCATCACCTTCACCCTTCCCGCCGGCCGCGAAGGCAGCGTGAATTTTACCAACAGCAGCAGCTTTACCGATCTGAAGTTTGATGTTAAGAACGGCGGCGCGGTGACCCAAACTGCGACCAGTAGTATTATTGTCTCTGGTATCTTTACCGCCGAGTCCAATGGGTCGATCACCCTGAATTCAGCGGCCAATGAGATCAAGACTCTGGGTATGGTTAGCTCGACCAAGACCACCGATCCGCTGTCGCGCCTCAGCATTAATCTTGGTGCGGTCGAGACTGGCTCCAGCATCACCGACGACATCACCAATCGTGGCGGCGGAATCGATATTACGGTTGGCGGCAAACTGACCATCGGTAAGTCGGGAGTAAACGGACTCACCATCACCTCGGGCAATAATGGCACCATTGTCTTTAATGTTAAGGATGTGACCCTGACGAGTAACATAAATACCGTTGGCGGTGCTGTATCGCTGCTCGGGGCGGAGGGCAAGACCTATACCGACGGCGGCAAAACCTTCAATACCAATCACCGCAACCTGACCATCAGCCATTCGATCTTCGACCTTACCACCCCCGAGGGTACCCACAGCTTTAGCGAAGGCAGCGGCACAAAGATCGCTACCTTTACACCCACCGGCATTGGCGTTGAATCAACCGAAGACATTACCATCCGCGATAATCAAGCCCTGGATAAAGATGGCAATATCATCCCTAGCGGTGATACCCTGCTGGATCCGACAAAAATCAATTTTAAAACCACCACACCCGCTGGATTTAAAACCACCAAAACCTTGACGATAGAGGGGGAGATCGCCAACAGTAACTTCTTCAAACTTTCGGCCGATCGCGGGATAAAGGTTACGGGAGCGGTTACCATGAAGGATCGAAATCAGCCGCTCTTTTTAATCAGCACCAGGGGCAATATCGAGTTTCAGGCTCGGGTTACGGCTCGTGAACTTAACCTCACGGGTCAGAATATTATCGAAACCGGTGGAGAGGCAATCGAAACCGATGGAGGGGCAATCGAAACCACCTTCCTCACGGCGCGGGCGGGCGGCTCGATCACCCTGAAAAATCCCACCAACAAAGTGACCACGGTCCGATCAATGACCAGCCTTCTGGGCGATATTGATTTTGGCAATTCAACCAATCTGGCCATATTGGGGATGTCTGCCAGTAATGGCAGGCTCAATTTGCAAGTCAAAGGCACCATTACTTCATCGGTCAGCCTGACCGGATATAACACGATTGATATTATTGCGACGAAGCTCCATTGGGCATCGAATAACCTGCAACTCGGCACCAGGGGAGCCAATGGCAAGGTGATTTTGATCCCGACCTATAATAAACAATATCTCGAGAATAATGTTGCTGGTCATATCTGGATCACCCTCTCCCAGCCCGTGGGTTCTGACCCCGATAATATCGTCAATAATGTCGTTACCATTGTAGCCCCTATTTCCAATATCCCAGCCACCACGGTTGAAACCATCGCCAAGGAGGTTGTCCTCGATAATGGCCCAATCCAGATTGTAACCCCGGTAGCTACTGTCAATTCTGGCTTTGGTCGCCCAACGGTCGGTGATGGGCAGGGGGTGCTTTTTACCGTCAGCTCCTCCGCCAGTGCTGAGGCCAGGCCGGAGTTAAAGATCGGCAATATCTCCATGCCCCGACTCCGCGCCTCGATGAATACAACCATCAGCTCCAGCGAGAATGATGAATCCCTGACCGAGGACTATTACATCCCACTCGCGGGGAATAGCGCCCTGTGGTAAGGTCGCAGGCGATTAACCCTTACCCTAAAGGCCGTGCCAAATGACCGAAAGGACCGAGACCAATATCGACGGGACATGCCTCGACCGCCTGTTCCAGACGATCAAGGACCGTCAGGCCAGCAAGAGCGATCAATCCTATTCCGCGCGGATGCTTGCGGGTGACCCAGCCAAGGTCGCGCAAAAGGTCGGGGAGGAGGCCGTGGAGGTCGTGATCGAAGCGATTCAAAACAATAGTCCAAGATTGATCTATGAATCGGCCGATCTGCTCTATCACCTGTGCCTGCTGTGGGCCGCCAAGGGGGTGACTCCCGAACAGGTATGGCGGGAGCTCGAATCGCGGCGGCCAAAAACGGAATAGGCCGTGCGGTTAACGAAGGTTAAAAAAGGTCAGCAGTGCAACCAACACAGTTACCATGCCAACAAAGGAGCCAATGAACCAACGCTGAAGTTCAACCGTTTGTTTTGCCATTTCTGTGCGCAGATCAGCAATATCTTTCTTGAGTTCGGTGCGCAGCTCGGCGATTTCTTGGCGAACATCGGCAATATCTTGCTTGAGTTCGGTACGATGCACGGCCATTTCTGTGCGCACAACAGAAATCTCCTGCCTAACATCGGCAATATCCTGCTTGAGTTCGGTACGAAGTTCAGAAATCTCCTGCCTAACATCGGCAATATCCTGCTTAAGTTCGGTACGCAGATCGGCCATTTCTGTGCGCACAACAGAAATCTCCTGCCTAACATCGGCGATGTCCTGCTTGAGTTCGTTACGAGTTTCCGATATTTCCAGTCGCAGGTCCGAGACTGCTGCCTTTAACTCCGAGCCGCTGGCCAGATTGCGGTAGTCCTGCGCCGCGCGATCCTGCAAAAAATCATGCAGAACAATCACCTGGTCTTGCGAAAAACCAGCGCGAATGAGATCGCTATTGGATACAGCTGCTAAACCCATAACTCACTCCAAGCTAATATATGTGTAAAATAACAGCTTAAGCCAAAATAATCAACCCATAGTTTACGAGCATTAGGGGAGGCGAGAAGGGATTAATACTAAAGGGTGGTGGCCCCTGCCGGAATCGAACCGGCACGACTTTTGGTCGAGCGATTTTAAGTCGCTTGCGTCTACCAGTTCCGCCAAGGGGCCACAGAAGCAATCCTATCTTAATTTTAGGATTAAGTCATTTACTCTTCAGGGGGAGCGTCGATAATCTCGGCCCCCATCTGGTCGAGTAGTTTTCGCACAGCCAAGGTCGCCTTGTCCAGCTTATCTTGCACTGCCGAGCGAAGAACCAAGGAAGTACCAAAACCGCCGCCGCGATAATAGGGGTACGAGCCAATCTGCACCATCAAAAACTGCGCCTGTATGGCTTCAAGCTCAACCGCAATTCGGGATTCGCCGATGGCCGCGGTGATGGTGCGCGATTCAACCACGGAGCCCCCCGCCAGCCGCGGCAACAGATCATCGAGCATCGCCCGCATAATATTGGGAACCCCGGCCATTACCGCGACATTGCCGATCCTAAAGCCGGGGGCCTTGCTGATTGGATTGGCGATCAGTTCAGCTCCAACGGGAATCTCGGCCATTTTAAGCCGCGCATCGGTGACCGGCGAGGGGGCATAGTGTTTGGTCAAGAGCTCGACCGCCCGGGGGTCGCGGCAGAGTTCAACCCCGAAGGCCTTGGCGATAGAGCCCGCCGTTATATCATCGTGGGTTGGGCCAATTCCGCCGCTGGTCAAGACATGATCAAACTGGTGACGGAGTTGATTGATGGTGGTGATGATCTGGTCGGGATTGTCGTCGATGATTCGCACCTCGGACAGGGTGATGCCCTTGGCTGCTAATCTTTCGGCCACGACCTTGATATTGGCATCTTGGGTTCGCCCCGACAGAATCTCGCTGCCGATAACGACGAAGGCGGCGGTGACGGTTTTTATGTCAGTGGTCATTGAATTTTCCTTGGATTTGATTCTGTGGCAACTATACAGGGTTGGGGGGAAAAATATCAAGATTATGGGGGTATGTCTTAACACGATCACAATAGTTCAAGTCCTACCCCCCCTGTCTCACTCTGCTTCGCATCGTGAGCCTTCCCCCCGCTCCCTAAAGGGAGGGGGGGCAGAAAAAAAGACTGTCTCCCCAAAAAACCCCATTTCCCACAACCATACGAGGTTCCCATGACTCGCAGAAGAAACCGTAACCGCAATCGCGCGGTAAGCAACGAATTCGACCAGAATAGCCCGGCCGATATTCCCCAGGACATTCACGGTCAGATGGCCGATGTCCTGTCCAGGATCGAGGCCGATTCGCCCACCGATGATTCCAATTCAGACCCGGCCAGCCAAGAACCGGTGGTCGCTCCGGTCTATTGGGATGACGAGGGCAAGCAGATTTTTGCCACCCTGCCCGTGGCGGCACAGCGCAAAATCGCAGCCCTCGACGGTCAGCGCAACGATCAATTTGCCAAGCATCTGCAAGAACTGGCCGAGGAACGACTGACATTATCTGATCATTTGAATCAGTTAATCGAGGCCGCGCCGCTTATCGATCCGCTTTTGAAACAGGAACTTGAAACCGACTGGGAGGAGCTGCAAAAATCCGACCCGGCGGCCTATGACCAGCGGTTTCCGCAATTCCAAAGCCGCAGCGATTCGATCAAAAAAGCCATGGCGATGCGCAAGGAATTGATCGAACAGGCGGCAGCGCAACAAAAGGTCGCGACCCAGGCGCGATTGGGCGAATCCCTGCCGCAATGGCGCGACCCGAGCGAGCGGCAAAAACTGGTCAGTGAACTCGGGCTGCATCTGCCCAAATGGGGCTATAACCCCGATGATTTGGACCAGGTGCGCGACCATCGGCTGGTGCTGATGGCTCTGGATGCGATGAAATATCACCAGACTCAAACCGATCCCAAACAGATTGCGGCGAAGAAAATCGCCCATCTGCCGCGGGTTATGGCGACGGCGGGCCTGCCTGCCGAATCGCCGCAGGCCGGGCTGACGGCGAAAAAACAGGCAGCCCTGCGGAGTGGTTCCTTGCGGCAGCAAGCGGACTATATTCTTAGTCTCTTA
>JASGCE010000079.1 GCA_030054295.1 Minisyncoccota bacterium | reverse complement strand
GGGCCGTGTCTCAGTCCCAGTGTGGCTGATCATCCTCTCAGACCAGCTACCGATCGTTGCCTTGGTAAGCCATTACCTTACCAACTAGCTAATCGGACGCGGGCCCCTCCCTCAGCGATAAATCTTTCACTCTGAAACCCTTTGAAGTTCCAGAGCAATATAAGGTATTAGCACCAGTTTCCCGGTGTTATTCCTTACTGAGGGGCAGGTTCCCACGTGTTCCTCACCCGTCCGCCACTCCTGTATTGCTACAAGCGTTCGACTTGCATGTGTTAAGCATGCCGCCAGCGTTCGTTCTGAGCCAGGATCAAACTCTCAGGTTATTGTTTTGATTACTCAAAACAAAATCGACACTTAAACCATGATAAATCACAGAATAAGATCGACCCGAATTATGCGATCCTTAACTCTGGATACGCGATTCGGCTTGGCAAATTGCCGCGCCGCCCGCGCATCCCTTTCCTCTATCAACCATGTCAAATAACGCCGCGTTTGAATGCAAACTACAGCCGATGCATCGCTCTCGCTCCGCACCGCCGCCGTTCCACAATCGCCCTTGGAGTGCTGCTTATAAAACGACAACTAACCCCCGTCAACAAGAAAATGCACCTAATCCAAACTATTTTGTTAAACCATTGTTAAGATTAACAAAGATTTTACTGTTTTTGGCTCTCGATATGCCATTTGGGTTGCCTGACCAGCACCACCTTACCAACGGGACGGTAGAGGTAATGATAATTATGGTCTTCGACCTCCTGAATCAATTCAACCCGATCCTCATCAAGCCATTTACCAAAGCTATAACTATTGCATTCACTCTCACACCCAGATTGATATCTCCATTCCAAGACCGGATCACCCGATTCAAGTTTCCAGATTTCTATACCCATAAACCCAAAACCTGGATCAACATTGTTGACCAAAATAGCCCTTTGACCCGAGGGTGATAGATGCGGTGTATCACCCAGCTCTGTTGTTTTTCCAGTGACCTGATTAATCCAAAGAAACTGATAACCTTCCCAAAACCGATTAAAAACGAGATAAGCCTTTAGCTTTTTATTATGTTCAATAAATCCATAGCTATAACAAGTATCTACATCTTCTTCTTCACATCCACCCCCGTCAGTAAGAGATATGTTTTTGCCATTGGCAATGGTCAATTGAAGAGTAGCCCCGCTTCGTTTTACCAAACCATGAGTTGCTTTAATGGTTTTAAGATCAAGATTTTTTGCTTCATACTCGGCCTTTGTTGCCTCCGCATTGGTTTCAGCATGGGCCGAGGGTTGATGATCAATGAAATAACCCCATAGGCCAAAACCAATCACTGCTGCCAAAATCAATCTTTTAATTCTCATTTTCTTTGCTTTCCGTTAAATGAATCGCCTGTTTGTTAAACCATTGTTAAGATTAACAAAGATTTTACTGTTTTTGGCTCTCGATATGCCATTTGGGTTGCCTGACCAGCACCACCTTACCAACGGGACGGTAGAGGTAATGATAATTATGGTCTTCGACCTCCTGAATCAATTCAACCCGATCCTCATCAAGCCATTTACCAAAGCTATAACTATTGCATTCACTCTCACACCCAGATTGATATCTCCATTCCAAGACCGGATCACCCGATTCAAGTTTCCAGATTTCTATACCCATAAACCCAAAACCTGGATCAACATTGTTGACCAAAATAGCCCTTTGACCCGAGGGTGATAGATGCGGTGTATCACCCAGCTCTGTTGTTTTTCCAGTGACCTGATTAATCCAAAGAAACTGATAACCTTCCCAAAACCGATTAAAAACGAGATAAGCCTTTAGCTTTTTATTATGTTCAATAAATCCATAGCTATAACAAGTATCTACATCTTCTTCTTCACATCCACCCCCGTCAGTAAGAGATATGTTTTTGCCATTGGCAATGGTCAATTCAAGTGTAGCCCCGCTTCGCTTTACCAAACCATGGGTTGCTTTAATGGTTTTAAGATCAGTATATTTTGCTTCATTCTCGGCCTTTGTCGCCTCCGCACTGGTTTCAGCATGGGCCGAGGGTTGATGATAAATGAAATAACCCCATAGGCCAAAACCAATCACTGCTGCCAAAATAAATCCTTTGCTTCTCATTGTCTTTGCTTTCGGTTAATTGAATCGCCTAATGGTTAAACCTTTATAGTCTTGAATATCAGTTTAGGTTCTCATTCAATTTTGTCAAGTTGCGAATTGACAAGGGAGTTTGGACACCAAGGTGATGATTGTTTCATTTTTTTAACAACGCATAAACTTGATTTTGCGTTACCAACGCCATCGGTTCGGGATCGTCAAGGCGTCGCTAACTTGCTGCAAACACCGCAGCAAAAACGCGCCGCTTGCCGACCCTCACCTCGGCGGAGATGGCCTCGTGCTGGGCTTCGCCCAGACCCATTTAAGGCTTCGCCTTAAAAATCCAGCAAGGCGCTGCCTTGCATCCGAATAAGTCTATCCATTTTATTGTCATTCCCCGCAAGGTTGCGAAGCAACCGCAGTCGGGGAATCCAGAGTCGCAGAATGGAGATTCAGTATTGTTACTCTGGATCACCCGACGCTTCGCGCGGGTGATGACAAGGGTAAGCTTGCAATCCTTTCAATTGTCATCCCCCGCAAGGTTGCCCTGTTAGGGGCAACCGCAGACGGGGAATCTCGCTTTTATTTAAGAAAGAGAGATTACCCGTCTCGCTGCTTCGCAGCGGCGGGTAATGACAAGTGGGAGGGCTGCAGGCAGCGGCGGCTAATCACAAGGGGGGAGGGCTGAGGGCAGCGGCGGGTAATGACAAGTGGGAGCCACGGCGGGTCTTGGTCGGATCCATGGTGACAAAAAAAATATTACCACGGTCGAATACCAGCCGCTTTACCAAATTTCATTTCCGACGGGTTTCATATTGTCCCAGTCTTTAATGTCGTTCGGCATGTCATCAGAATTGAGCCCATTCAAATCGCACAGGGCAATCATGTCATCGAGCGATTTTCCAGCCGAGCGGGGACTCACAGTCACCTCGCTGCCAGCCGCAAGATGGAACCGAGCCAAAAACTCGGGCGGCAAAACCGCAACGGTGCTATTGCCAAGCTTCTGCAAAACAATTTCCATTTTCGTCACCATGTGAACTTAAAGATTGTACAGAGTGAAAGATAGTCCTTAGTTGGTTTTTAGTCAAGGGGGTTGGAATCACTTCGTCGGTTTGACCCGGACTCCGTCCCAGTCGGCGGCGGGTGGGTGGTGGATATAGCCCTCGGCTCGTTCGATCATTTGTCTGTCCTGTGCATTCACATTCTTTCGAAAAGAATGAGTCCTGACCCTATCTTACCATCGCCTAAAAATGACCATTTTGACCTCTATTGCCGTGAAGATTTTGCCAGCGAAATCAAAACTGGACGAACCAACTCTTGCATCGTTTTGGCATTGGTCGGAATGATGGAGGGATCACTTACACGGAAAGCGATAAAGGGTGAAAACAAAGCTGATTTTACAGCATCTGAATATTGTGGGTCATCATATTGTGCTGTTTTTCGTATTTCGCCTTCACGCAATGCTCGTGAACCGTGATCTCCATGGATAATAAATTGAATTTGATTGGGAAATTTCTTGTCAACTTGGTCGATAAGATCCAGTAACCTCGCGTGCGCACAAACTGATTGATCCCAATAGGCTTGCACCATATGTTCATAGTCATGCTGACCCCAATTTTCAGGATCATCCCAATCTTTACGAGGTTTTAATTGGCAATCCCGATCAAGGTTATAAGGATAGTGCGGAAGCATTAAATGCTTAAACAACATAATGTTTTGAGTTGAGCTCTTTATTTCCTGTTCTATGATTTTCTTTTCATCTTCCATAATCTTAAGCGTTCCAAGAGAGGTACTGCTCCCTTGGTGAACAATTCTAACATGATTCATTAACCAATCTGGCAAAACACTATTTAACAGGGTAAAGGGCAAAATCTCCCTGTTTATCTTGGTAAAATTATGCAGAACCTCAAAATTCCATAAATCAAATCGCTCAGAAAAAACATTAATATGTTTTTGATACTCCCTAACATATTTGAATACTTTATAAACTTTACAATTGAATTCTTTTGAAGTGCAAATATCCACATAATTAGAGTGCAAAATTGTAACATTCCAATTGTTACTTACAAATAAATCATGGATATCATTTTTAATTAATCTATTTGAGGTTTCATTATTAATAGTTTCAACATTATTTTTATTCTCTTCGAGTGAAAGCAGATACCCTAGTGATATTGGGGTGTGTCTAGATATGCTATAATAGGGTTCAAATATACTAAAACCTCGCTTTTTATATTCTGCTGATATATATTTAACATCTTTTTTTCTGTCGTCGTTTAAAGGCATTGAATGGAGCGCACCCATTTCATCCATTACAAAATGAATTACTATTTTTTTATTTATGTCTGCCATAGGCAGGCCCTTTAATGCTGAATTATTCGCATTGGCAAGATTAGTTTGAGTAATCTTTACATATTCATCATCTTTTGGTGGATATTCCCTCACCAAACCAAATATAAAAATGACCGACAAAACAATATAAAAAACATTAGTCAAATATTTGTGCATTATGATAGATATGACTATTGCGATTGCGTAGACAATCATTGCAATATTCATGTCTCGGACAATATAGGCATCAATATTAATTGAAATAATTGTTCCAATGAACAGATAATGTAGCAATGGAAGTTTTCTGCTCATTACACCGATTACAATTGCACAGAGTGCAGAAACAGTAATGGCAAAGACTGTCTCAAGCGATAGATAATAAAATCCATTTTCTATCGTTATTCCGAATATTAAAGCAAAAATCAACAGAAATGGAACGACTGTTGCCATTAACCAACTGGGTTTCTCGATTGAACGCAGAAAATAATAAATATGTTTGGCAATAAAAAACGGAAACTTAATTGCTTTTAAAATAAAAATTAATAATGATTTAATCACCAATTGCAATATAGTGTAAATACCACCCATTAGTTTATTAATAACTAGTGATAGCTTAGATCTTTTCTGCTGCATAGATCACTCTCCCTTGATTGAAATTATTTGCATGAAGAACTCTTCCCTCATGCCCGCCAATATTCTTAGTATCCGAAAAACGATATACACCCTCAATCCTAGCAATTTGCTTTAGCAAATCAACAAAATTTTCTTCATTATAATCAGAAAATATATCTTCCCGGTGTCGTAATAATCCCATCACCATTGGGTCAGATTTGGGTACAAATTCAATTATGGCGCGATTTGAATAGGAAAATATTTCTTTGATAAATTCCATCATTGGCACATTTCCGCCAATCACAATATGGTGAATAATCGCCAGAGCCAAAACAGCATCGACCTTCATTCGATCTCGTAAGGATTTGCGCTCATAGCCTCCCCAACCTTGGGAGGGGGAAGGATCAGACCAGTCCATCACAAGGGGCAAAAGACCATGATCAGAAGATCTATGTTTCGCGTAAGCAACCGAGACTGCATCAATGTCCGAATCAAGACAGAGTGCAATTTTCGCCCCGCCTTTCAGTGCCGCTTCGGAATATTCACCCGTATTGCCACCAATATCGGCAATGGTGTTACAGCCCCAAATTTCGATTTTTTCTTTGATAAATTTTCTTTTTGCTTGCTTTTGCTGGTCGGAATAGCTGTTGATCTGTGCATAGTCTGCCCAATAGGTTTTTGACCTTTGGGATTTTAAACCCTGTATGACATCCTGCAAATTTGTTAATATAGTTTGGTATTTTGATTTTGAAATCACGGGAATTTTTAATCTATTATTTGCGGCTGCATTGTTTTCGCCTATATCATTACTTGTCGAGCGTTTAATTGCCGAAGCCTGCAACTGTACATGGATAAGCATCGTAAGACTTGACCATTTTTGCCATGGTGACAGAAATTGCGCCATGTCATTGACATCGATTCCGTTTAATGACCCTCGGTAATATCGTTGAAACGGCACTGACTTTCGGTTTTCAAGCAGAAGCGGATACAAAAATTGCCGACAAAATTGATTATAGGCTTCCCACGGACGACCCGGTCGATAGGGACGCAAAGACGGCGGATCAATATGTAAAGGAAGTGCCATATTCCCGTTAAATTGCATATTATAGGCCGTTGCATCTGATAGTTCATAATCAAATTCCAACGCCAATAACTGTAGTTTAAGATGCTGCAAGGCCGCATCCTTTAACTGCTCGAAACACCATTCATAGGGATAGGTAATCATCGGCACCAGGGGATGTTCCAAAAAGGCAGCGAAATTTTCTCCCCTTGCCCCGATCATTCCTGTTCTCCCAACGGAGGGTTGGGGATGATCTGATGAACTTTGCTCGACAATATTTAACAATTGATCTTCGTTTAATTGGGTTGAAGCAATCAGCAAACCCTGTTCAACCGCCCGTTCTATCAAGCCCGATTTAAGCGCGCCGAGATAATTATCCAATGCCCTTGCCGATAGACCGCGAATAATCCGATTGCCAAATCGAAATAGATAGGCAGAACTGTCTCGAAAGGAGCCAGAATCACGAACCAATAGGTCAGTCATTATTTTTTAACATTTTTTTTAAAAAGGGAGACAAAAAACCCGATAATGGCCGTTCGGATTCTTTTTACCCCGGCAACGCCGGCAAGAACGACGGCAATAATTCCTTGGACAAGTAAACTTCCCGTAATTGGATCAATATAGGCATATGAAGTTGAGTAGGTGCCAAAAAACAACGAAATAACAAGAATTACGAGCGAAAGATTCATTTTACTTACCTCTGGTATTTATTCTGTTGTTCAAGAGCAAGAGATTCATAGCCTGTCCCACGGTAAATCAAGAATCTACCCTTTCAAGTTACATTCTGATTGTTAAAATCTCTGCATTCGATTGTCAAGTTGTTTATTGTAAAGCTACAGTTACATCACTTCGTCGGCTTGACCCAGACTCCGTCCCAGTCGGCGGCGGGTGGGTGGTGGATATAGCCCTCGGCCCGTTCGATCATGGCCAGGGCTGGCCCCTTCAGGAAGTCGCTCGACCGCTCGGCCAGTTCGCGCCAGGCCTGTTGCGCCTCGCGGAACTTCTGCCCGCGATAGAGTGCCAGTGCCGCGGCATAGTCGCGGGCGAAATCCCGCTCCACATCCGTCATGTCCGACACCAGCCCGAGCGGACGATAGACTGCAACCGGTTTTGCGCGACCCTTGACCTGAATTGCATCCAGTTCGTGGTTGAAGATGGTGGTGGCAATCTGCTCGGCCGTTCCCGGGCCGACCACAATGTTACAGCCATAGTCGGTCGGTACCGATTCCAACCGTGCTGCGACATTGACCGCCTCGCCAATCGCGGTATAGTTGCGGCGGCCTTCGGTACCGACATTGCCGACCACCGCGATACCGGTGTTAAGCCCAATCTTGACCTTGAACCCTGGGCGACCTTCAGCATCGTCGAGTTCCTTTTGTTTGACCACACGGTCATAGGCATCCATCGCCGCCAGCACCGCGCGAGTCGCGTGATCCTCGACCGGCACCGGCGCACCCCAGTATGCCATGACCGCATCGCCGATGAACTTATCGACATAGCCGCCGGTCGCATCGACCGCATCGACCAGCGCGGTCAAGTAACGATTGACCGTAGCGGTTAGCTCCTCCGCCCCGACCTTGGTTGACAGAATCGTAAAGCCCGACAGATCGGCAAAGAAGACCGTCAGCTCGCGGTTCTCTCCCCCGAGCTTGAGGTGCGATTCGTCTTCGGCCAACTGGCTGACGATTTCGGGGGCAAGGTAAGTGCCAAAGGCCTTCATCAGCCTCTTCCGTTTGCGTTCTTCAAACACATAGCGGGCAATATAGGCCAGCATCATCGCCACCGCGACCGAGATCATCAACATACTGAGCGGCAAATAAAAGCGATTGACGATCAAGACCGTCGCCGTCACAAAGAGGGCGATCTCCGCCACCACCGTAACAATGATCGCGCGGGGCAGAGAGACCATCAGACCCATTGCCGTGACCAGGGCGACAAAAATACCGCCGATGATAATCAAGACCCAGGTCGGGACAATGTGAATAATGTCGCCATTGATCAGCTGTTCAATCGCCAGGGCGTGAATATGGACTCCCGGCACTGTGGTCGAGGAAGGGGCCGAACGGGGGCTCGGCACCAGATTGCACTTGCCGGTGGCCACAGAACTGGTTGGAGCATCGACGACATTATCGAGTTTAGTCACGCGATAGTCCGACGAATATTTGCGATCCTCGTCTGGCACAGTGGTGCCAAACAAAACCACCTTGCCGCCAAAAACCCGCTTCATCGCTTCCGGGTCGAGCTCCATACAACGGATCACCTCGACCATCGAATAGGTCGGAATCTGTTCCTCGAGCGGCGCGCGGGGCGCCAGCAGAATCTCGTCATTCTCGGCGGTCAGATTCAGGCGGTTGGCAATGGCCCCGACCATCGATGGCAGGACTCCATTGCTCGAATCGAGTTTCAGCTGCACCTTGCGTTGGATACCATCGGAATCCGGGGTGATCTCGAGGTTCGGTACCGAATTGGGGTCAGCCGCGCCATTGACCGCGTAATAAAATGGTTTGAGCGGCGGCACGACTCCGGTGCGGCCAATCGCCACCCGATCGCGGTACTTGCCGAGGGCGGTCAAGAAGGGGGTTTCCAACCCCGGGTAAAGCTGCGCCGCACTCCACGAGAATATATAGTCAAAGGAGGCCTGCTTGGCCCCGGCGTCAAAAATCCCATCGAGCAGACTACCCCAATAGGCCAGAAAATAAACCCGCGGTACCGGGGCCAGTTCCTCAGCCGACAAACTCGGCAGGTCCATGGCGATTACCGCGACTGGTTTTGGATCGGTCGGTTTGATCGGATCGAATCTGGCCCGCTCGGCAACCAAAATATCATATAGATAGCCATCAAAAGAAGTCCGACCATTGACCAGATAGATACTGACCGCACAGGACACCGCCGCGGCAAAAATCAACAGTCCGCGGTAATAGCTTTGCGCCAGTTTCACCATGGATTTTGGTGTTTTGGCAGTCTCGGTCTTTTGCGGATCGGTTTGGGACATGGTCATCTCTCTCTTTAATCTCTGGCACCTGGTTTAATTTTATGGCGAAATCATAGATATTAATTTGCGGCAATACAAGCGAATAGTGTCTTGCGTCGGCTGCAAAAGCAATTTAACTCCCCCCAATAAAAGGTTTAAACTATTCCCTCTATTCTTGGATGATTAACTGTGTATAATGTTTGTCATTGCCCGTGCGGAGAAAACCATGCCCTATTCGAATATAAAATCCTTTAAGATTAATGGCTTTCTGTCCTTTGCTAAGGGGGCCTCGACGGTTGAGCTCAATCAGCTGAATGTGGTGATTGGCCCCAATGGTTCGGGCAAGTCGAACCTGATCGAGGCATTGCAACTCTTGGCCGCGACCCCGGTTGATTTTGCTGGCGCGGTGCGGCGGGCTGGCGGGATTGATTCGCTGCTGTGGCAAGGCAAACGCAATCCGCAGAGTCTAAAGGAGGCTGGCTTCGAGATCAAACTCGGTAATTTTAACATCCAGAACCGCCAGCTTGACTATCGGATTGCCTTTAACTCCCAGGAACATGGAGTCAATATTCTCGAGGAGGAGATTATCCACAGCCTCGACGATCAGTCGCGGATGCTGCTCCATTATCATTGCGACGAGCCGAAGGTCACGATTCAGGAAATCGATCAGGCGCAAAAACAAAGGAACCGCACCGACCTTGGTTTTTTAAAACAGAATCAATCGATCCTGTCGCAGCTGCGCGATCAAGAAAATTACCCTACCCTCTATTGGCTCAGTGACTATCTCAATCGGATGCAGTTTTTTCGCGGCTGGAGTTTTGGCCCTGAAGCCGCGGTCAGGCAACCGCAGCGAGTCGATGACCCAACCGACTATCTGCTGCCCGATGCCCGCAACCTCGCCCTGGTCGTCAATGAACTGGTTTTGCAAAATACCCCGAGGCAACAGTTTCATAGCGCGATGCAGAAATTCCTGCCGCGCTTTGAACGATGTGCATTGCGCATCAGCGAAGGGGCGCCGATTCTTTACCTTCATGAACATGGCAATGATTCGCCGATTCCGGCCTCGCGCATGTCGGATGGCACTCTGCGATTCATTGCGATTCTGGCGGCATTGCTGGCCCCGACTCCGCCTTCGTTGCTCTGTATCGAGGAGCCCGAGATCGGAATGCACCCCGAGGCCCTGATGCTGCTGGCCGAGCTTCTGATCGAGGCATCCAAGCGAATGCAGATTATCGTCGTGACCCATTCGGATATTTTGCTCAATGCCCTGCGCGGGCGATTGGAATCGGTTTTGCTGTGCGAGAACGAAGGCGAGGGGACAATCCTGAGCCACATTGCCCGCGATGACAGCAACAATAGGCTGGACAAGCTGCTTTTTGGCCAGGGTAATAGGTCGTAATATCAGAGAATTTCCTACTTCAACGGTTACAGAATATTGTCATTCTTCACTGATTGCATCTGCCCCCCCGCCAATTGTCATTCCCCGCCAGGTTGTCCCGTAAGGAAACCCTGAAAAACTCCAAACTTATCATTCTGAGCTTAGAACAGTCCGAGCTTTAGCTCGGGTAACTGTTCTTTGCGAAGAATCCAGAAAAACTTAAATCATTGTAATTGCTAAGTT
>JASGCE010000078.1 GCA_030054295.1 Minisyncoccota bacterium | reverse complement strand
GTTTGCCGAGCTAAAGCTCGGACTGTTCTAAGCTCAGAATGACAAGTTTGGAGTTCGTCAGTCCTTCCTCTAGAAACTTTACGCAAAATGGTTTAATAAATGACAATAGATTGGTGAGGCTTGTAAACTGTGGATTGGACTTAATAAATCATGGCTCGGCTGAGTATATTAATCGATTCGGGTTATCTTGTAAATTCGGCGCGAAAAATTCTATCCTCCGCTCCATCCGATGATCATCGGGTGGTGATTGACTTTGACGGGCTGCATAGTCATCTGTCTGAATTGGCAGCAAGGATTGCGCCCAAAGCGAGTCTTGATCGGCTGCGCTGGTATAGTGGCTATAGCAGAAAGCGCGGCTACACCCGCAAACAGCAGGCGGTGATTGATCATTGCGACTATTTTGCCGATCTTTTGCCCAATTACGAGGATGGTAGCCAAAAGGGTGTCGATAGTGCGATTACCGCCGATCTCATCGATATGGGGCTGGAGGAATCGATCAGCGACATTATTCTTCTCTCGGGCGATGCCGATTATCTGCCCGGTCTGTCCAAGGCCAAACAATATGGGCGGCTGCGCGGGCTGCGGGTCTTTGTTTTGGGAATCGAGCGAAACGATGGCGAGGCTAGTGTCTCCGTCGAACTGATGGACCAGGCCTATAGTATTTTTTGGTGGGATGCCGCCAAACTGGCCGAGTTCATCACGGTCATCGACCCCAAGCCCGTTCAACTGAGCCATGAATCGTCGGAGCCGACCCTGCCCCTGCCGTTGGAATCAGCCAAGGACTTGCCGCCTCAGCCGATGATTGCCGACAATAGGGGGGAGGGATTTACGGCCGAGACCGGGGTCGATGATCTCGCCCTGGCCCGGCAAGACCTTGCGGGTTTTGATCACCCTTCGCCGCGCCACACCACCATTGATTTTGATGGCGATCAATCGGTTGCCGTGCTGGAACCCTTGACAACCGCGACCATTGCCGAGACGCCGCTGGATGGGCTTGATCATCTGCCCGCCGAGATGGTCGAGGTAAGGGATGATTCAAATGACCAGGTTTCAAATCCGATTGCCCCTATGGTTTCGCCCAATCGCCTGCCCGATACTATTTCGCTCCGTGGGGCGATCAAGGCCTTTGTCGTGACTCAGTCCTTTCGTTTTGCCATTGCCGATGATGGCGGCACCGATGTCTATATCAGCCCAAGACTGGTGGTCGATGCCGAGCTGACCAACATGACCGAAGGCACCCGATTGATTCTGGAGGTGGTCAAGGGACAGGTCATTACCAGCGTGGCCGCCGCGACCGAGGTCGAGATCACCCTTGGTTCCGACCCTCAGTCGGGCGTTCATTTTGGCACGATTCTGCCCTTTGAACGGCACCATAGCAGCCGCAAGGTACTCGGTGATAATGGCACGGAATATTGGATTGGCCGAAGGCTGCTGCGCGATGCCAAACTCAGCCATCTGGGCGAGGGTTCGCGTTTGGTTTTTGAACTGGGGCCAAGCCGAGAGGCGGTGGCGGTAAGACTCGATTCGGATGCGGATTCCGAGGTAGCGGAATCAGGGGAACAGCGAGTCTCGGTGATTCCTGATTTTCTGCGCCAAGACATTGCCTTGTCGCCGACTGAACCTATCTCGGAACCCCATGGCGCTGATGCCGAATTGGTGGTTACCGAGAACGAATACTTCGTCAAGGCCTTGGAATATTATCGGTCTTCGGACTTTGGCCTGGCCGAATATCACTATCGGCAGGCCGCCTTACAGGGTCATAGTGAAGCCCTCAAGGCCCTCGGCTTTATGTACCATTATGGTCAGGGTTTGCGCCCCAGTCCATTTTTGGCCTATCTTTTTGCCCAGCTGGCCAACCGATTTGCCGGCGAGGTGCCAGTCTGGATTCCTCGCAGCTTTATGGTCGGACTCGATGCCGAGCAGATTGAATTTGCGACTGAATTTGCCAATCGCTGGCAGATCGGGATGGAGTTGCCCGAACGGGAATAGGGGGACGGGGGAGTGGGTGGTCAGCCCCCATTTAAAGATTGATAAAACAAAAAGGGGGCTGATGCCCCCTCGACTTACTTCGTAAGTCTCACCCCCTCTGGATAGCCTCTCGCTTCGCTCGACGCTATGAGGGGTTAGGGAATGTTAAAACTTCCCAAAACCCCTCATCGCGTTCTGCGTAGCAGAAGGCGATCCAGAGGGGGAATCGAGCGAAACTCGATGGGGGCATCCGCCCCCTATTATTTTGCAGTATTAAAGTGTGGGCTATAGTAATTAAAATTTGACAATTTACCCATTTATACCATTAAGATAGGGTTCAAATAAAAAAGCTATAGGGTCATGGAAACCATTCTTACCGTTTTGAATCTCAATAAATCCTTCCCCGGGGTGCGCGCCCTGAATGGCTGTCGCCTCGATTTGCGAAAAGGCGAGGTTCACGCCCTGATGGGAGAGAATGGCGCCGGCAAATCGACCCTGATGAAGATATTGGCTGGCGTGTACCAGATGGATTCAGGAGAGATTAATCTCCACGGCAAATCCATCACCATCACCAGCCCCAAAATGGCCCAGAGTCTCGGGATTGGAATCATTCATCAGGAACTCAATCTGATGGATCACCTAACCGTCGCCCAGAATATCTTTATCGGCCGCGAAGACCGCCGCTTGGCTGGCCTGATGATCGACGAGGCCGCGATGAATCGTAAGGCCGCCCAGATATTTAAATCCATGAATTTAACCCTCGATCCGCGCAGCCGAGTCGGAGACCTAACCGTCGCCAAACAACAGATGGTCGAGATCGCCAAGGCCCTGTCCTTCGACTCGCAAATCCTGATTATGGACGAGCCAACCGCCGCCCTCAATAATCAAGAGATTGCCGAACTCTTTACCATCATCCGCCAGCTTAAAAAAACCGGCACGGCGATTGTCTATATCTCCCACCGAATGGATGAACTGCAACAGATCGCCGACCGCGTCACCGTCATGCGCGATGGTCAAACCATCAAGACCATGGAGATGGCCAAAACCAGCCTTGACGAAATCATCCAGATGATGGTGGGGCGGGCGATTGCGGTTGAGTCACACAGATCCTCAGCCAAGCCCGTCGTTCTGCTCGAGGTCAAGAATCTGCACCGCGGCAAAATCATCAAGGATATTGGTTTTAAACTCCATCGCGGCGAGATTCTCGGTTTTGCCGGATTGATGGGGGCCGGCCGTACCGAGGTCGCACGGGCCATCTTCGGTGCCGACCCGATCGATGGCGGAGAGATTATCGTCAAGGGACAAGCCCGCCGAGTCAAAAGCCCCAAGGATGCGGTCGCGGCGGGGATTGGCTATCTATCCGAGAATCGCAAACAGTTTGGCTTGAACCTCGGCCTTAATGTGGAGTTCAATGTCAATCTGGCGACGGTCAATCACCATCTATGGGGCTGGCTCATCCTCCGCCATAGTCGATTGAGTCACACGGCCGCGACACAGGTCAAAAGACTCGAGATCAAGACTCCCGACCTGATGCAGCTGGTGCGGTTTTTATCGGGCGGCAACCAGCAAAAGATCGTCATTGCCAAATGGTTACTCCGCGATTGCGACATTCTGATCTTCGACGAGCCAACCCGCGGCATCGATGTCGGAGCCAAGCAGGAGATCTACCGTTTGATTCGCCAGCTGGCGGCGGCCGGTAAGGGCATCATCATGATCTCGTCGGAACTGCCCGAGGTCTTAGCACTCAGCGACCGCATCATCGTCCTGTGCGAAGGTCGCCTGACCGGTGAACTCCGCCGCGACCAGGCTAACCAAGAATCGATTATGAAACTGGCAACCGAACGAACATAGTCTTTCCATCCTCACCCCCGCACCAAGCAAAGGCGCAAAAATGGCTTTTATCCTTAAATCCCTCACCCAGCACCGACTGTTGAATGCCTCGGCTCGGCAGAAGCTGCTGGCCTTTGCCAGTCTCTTGGTGATTATCCTATTCTTCTCGGTGGCATCGCCGCAGTTTTTTAAGCTCGATAATCTGATTGGCATTTTGCAGGCGACGGCAGTCAACGGAGTCCTGGCCATTGCCACGACCTTTGTCATTGTCGCGGCGGGGATTGACCTGTCGATTGGCGTGCTGATGACCTTTACGGCTGTTATCACCGGCGTGTTCTTGACCTATTGGCAGCTGCCCATGTGGCTGGGGGTGGTGGCGGCGATTGTCAGTGGCGGACTGAGTGGTTTGCTCTCTGGCACCTTGATCGCCAAGCTCAAGATTCCTCCCTTTATTGCGACCCTCGGGATGATGCTGGTGCTGAAGGGTCTGTCGCTGATTATTGCCCAGAGCAAGCCCATCTATTTTAACGATACGCCTTCCTTTAGCATGATTTCGCTCGATTCGGTGGTGCAAAAGATCATCCCCGCCCTGCCGATTCCCAATGCGGTCTTGATCTTGATTCTGGTGGCGATTCTTTGCCATTTTATCTTGAACCACACGATTTTTGGCCGCTATTGTTTTGCCATCGGCAGTAACGAGGAGGCCGTGCGTCTGAGCGGCATCAATGTCGATCGCTGGAAAATGACCATCTATGCCTTTTCGGGTGCCTTGTGTGGAGTAGCTGGCTTGCTGATTGCCTCGCGCCTGAACTCGGCCCAGCCATCCTTGGGAATGGGCTATGAATTGGATGCGATTGCCGCAGTGGTGATCGGCGGGACATCTTTGGCGGGCGGAGTGGGTTCGATTCTTGGTACTGTCATTGGGGCCTTTATCCTGTCGGTCTTGACCAATGGCCTGCGGATCATGTCGGTGGCCCCAGATTGGCAGACTCTGGTCAGCGGCCTCATCATTATCCTCGCCGTCTATACCGACAATCTGCGCCGCCGCCGCAGCGGGGGATAGTTTAGAGAATTTCACAATTTGATTGATAGAGAAATTTTGTCATTCCCCGCAAGGTTGACCCCGTCGGGGGCAACCGAAGACGGGGAATCTCGCTTCCTTTTATGATCGCTGAAAGCAAAGCGAGATTACCCGTCTCGCTACTTCGTAGCGGCGGGTAATGACAATTCAATGTGCTAGTCGAAGTAGGAACTGCTCTCATGTGCACTAGAACAACCTCGCCAACCCATGATAGAATTCATTAAAGGAATGGGATTTTTGTTTGGCCACCTGCGGGTCGAGATTCGCGATGAATTTAATGCCGTGGTCGATCTTATGGTATTCCAGATTGTACTTTAATTTACTGGCTTGATTAATCAGTTCATCTACCTTTGCCTTGCCCAAAAGATCAGAGTGACCAGCAAAATCCACCTCGGGGAATTGGTTTGAGTCACTAATCAACCATGATTCCATGCATATCTGCATAATATAAACCGCATCTTCGGGTATGTGATCCATCTTCAGATTTTTATCGGTTTCTTTTATATGGCTATGGGCTGTACTATTTGGGCTTCGTGGTTTTTCACCATCGATTAACATTAGAATTCGACAGTCATCCCTGTGACCTTGTTTATTATACTCTTTCGTAAAATCGCGGACAACCCGACCGCGGTCTCTTTGGATGCGAATGTCAATGTTTTGCAGAGATGGATTTATCTTTTTAAACAATAGTTTAAAGGCATCACTAAAGTTGCGCGACTCGGCGCGGTTTCCACCCTCAATAAAGATAATGACTCGCATTATGGATTACCGCCGATCTTGCCCGAGGCCCAGACCTGACCCAGACTGTGATCCAAAAGCATTTCTTCAATGTCCACAATGTCATCGGGGTCGAGGTGCGATATGACCGTGCCCTCCCCGTGATTCTGGCAGACCAGAACCGACTCCAGTTGGTCACGGAAGGCGGAGAGCAGCACCTCGGAATGGGTGGTGATGAAAATCTGAGTATGGGCCGAGGCCTCCTTGAACAGCCGCGCCAGACAGACCAATGCATCGGGATGGAGGCCAATCTCCGGCTCCTCAATCACCAGGATTGACGGGCGTTCGTGACAGTACAGTGCCGCCAATATGACCAGAAAACGCAGGGTGCCATCGGACATTCTATGGGCTGAAGTTGTGCCAATTACATCCCGCTCTGAAATACTGATGGCAATATTGCCGCCAAAAATTTCGATATTGAGTCGTTCAAAATTGGGAATAATATGGCTCAAAGGTTCATTGAGTAGTTTTGGATCCCGATTCTTGATCTCGTTCAATACCAGTGCAAGATTACTATAGTCGGGTAGTAATCGTGTAATAACTTCGTCTGTTCGTTGGGGTTGCCTTACTTCAGAACGCCGTGAAGATTCCCAAGTTGTGAGAAATAGGGTTTTTGATAGAATCCCTCTATGACCATATGACACATCTTTCAATCTGTAATCATATTTCTCTTGGTCATCAACAATTATGTTCGTATCATTAAAAAAAAGTTCATCGGAATTTAATGATTTTAGTATGTGTGAATTATCTAAGCTGTCATACGAATTCCAATCAAAATATTTATTAAAAGGTCTAAAAAAATTTTCCCCAACTACTCTTTTTTCTCCTGCAACAGCGAGTATTTGCGCTTTTATAACAGCAAAATCCACAAAGGCAATAATCTCAATAGTATAATCTAAAGAGATTTTATATGAACCAAACTGATTTACAGAAGTTACAAAGTTAACTCTTGCTTGTTTGTTTACATCTTTCTTCCCACGCCAAAAGAAATCAGTCTTCCCTCCCAATTCCCGAAATCCCTTGTCAATATCATCGGGCATCATGGTAATGAACCTCAGGCAATCGACGAAGTTTGACTTGCCCGAGCCATTGGGGCCAATAATCACATTGACCGGATTGAGTTCAATCGGCGGCGAGTCGGGGGCAAAGGACAATATCCCCTGCAGGGTGATGGATTTAAAGTAACCGGTCATGATATGGCACTATAATAGGGTAAAATCGCCAATGCAATCGCAAGATGGAGCAGGGCGATCAACTGCGATCTATAGCAACCCGAGCGGTCAAGATCAAGCCCGCAGTCACAACCATGGCGGTTGAATGCCCTAAATCTACGCAACCAAGACGGGATAAATTTAACAAATTGCTAATGGAGTCAAATGCTAACCTAGAAATCTTTCAGGCGGGAATTGATTAATTTTGCCCTAGGGCTATGATAATTGTACACAGGGGTAATAATTCCTAAATTTAGTGGCAAGGGGGCTTTAAAACAAGTCGATTATTCGCCTGATTCAATTGGTTATTTTGCGAGACTACAATAAAATACAATAAAATCAATGGCTTAAAGAAACTGCCCTATTTTGCAGCAGAGAGGTTAAATCGAACCGAATCTGCTGCTATACAGGTGGTCGTACAGGGCTTATTCACAGACTTATCCACAGGAATGGGGGATAAAAGGGTTAAGATGGTAAAGGCAAACAGTCCGGATTATCGACCTTCGCGGGATGCCAGCTTCAAACAGACGGGCATGGCCGAGGACAGCGCAGCCTATCAGGCCGAGCCAGCCGCCGTCACGGCCAGCGGTGTCGCGCCCTTGGGCGCAGAGGTCATTGAGGAATTCGTCAAGACCCTGCCCGAAACCCCGGGGGTCTATCGCATGATCGACCGCCACGGAGTCGTAATCTATGTCGGCAAGGCCAAGTCGCTTAAAAAAAGGGTGGTCAGCTATACCCAACCCACGCGCCTGTCGATCCGCATTGCCCGCATGGTCGCATTGGTCGCCCGCATGGAGGTGGTGACAACCCAGACCGAGGCGGAGGCCCTGTTGCTGGAATCCAATCTGATTAAAAGATTTATGCCGCGCTATAATGTTTTGCTGCGCGATGACAAGTCCTTCCCCTATATTCGCTTTACCGACAGCCATGAGTTTCCGCTGGTGCAAAAGTACCGTGGCGGCCGCAGCGAGTCGGGCAATAGTTTCTTTGGCCCCTTTGCCTCGGGGCTGGCGGTCAATCTTGCCCTCGAGGCCCTGCAAAAGGCTTTTTTACTGCGCAACTGTAGCGACAGTTACTTTGCCGCCCGCAGCCGTCCCTGTCTGCAATATCAGATCAAACGCTGTTCGGCCCCCTGCACCGGGATGATCACGGCGGAGGACTATGGTCGGCTGGTCACGGCGGCCAAGGATTTTCTGCGCGGTAAATCCAGCGAGATTCAAATCACCCTGTCGCAATTGATGGAGAAGGCGGCCGAGTCGCTCGATTACGAACTGGCGGCGCGCTATCGGGATCGGATTCGCGCCCTGACTCAGGTGCAGTCGCGGCAGGAGATAAATTTTGTCGGCCAGGGCGATGCCGATGTCATTGCCCTCTATTCGGCCGGGGGAGTCACCTGTATCCAGATATTCTTCTTTAGGGGCGGCAGTAACTATGGCAACCGTTCGTATTTTCCGCGCCATGACGAGGCGGTGACTTCGGCCGAGGTTATGACCGCCTTCATCGGCCAGTTCTATGCCGCGCACCAGCCGCCGATCCTGATCCTGACCAGCATCGAGCCAGACGAGACCGAGGTGCTGGAGGCAGCCCTGCGTTTAAAACGCGAAGCGGGGGGGGAATCCAAGACCGCGGTCAAGCTCGAGACTCCGCAAAGGGGGGAGAAGGCCACCATGCTCGGCCATGCCATGATGAATGCCCGCCAGGCCCATGCGCGGCGGGTTGCCGAATCAGCGAGCCTCGACCGCAACCTCGATGAATTGGCGCGGCGGTTTGAATTGGAGGCTCCGCCGCAACGGATTGAAATTTATGACAATTCCCACATCAGCGGCACCAATGCGGTGGGAGTCATGGTGGTGGCAACCCCCGAAGGATTCCAAAAAAACGCCTATCGCAAATATACCATGAAGGGATTCTTTGCCGCCCCGACCATCGACCCCAATGACCCGGCTACAACTGTTGCCTATCGCGGCGGGGATGACTTTGCCATGATGCGGGAGATGCTGGGGCGGCGCTTCGGGCGGCTGGCCCGCGAACAGCAGGGCGATGAAGCCGAGTCCGCTCGTGACTCCCAGTCTGAATCGGGGGATCAGGTCCTGCCCGATCTGCTGCTGATTGACGGCGGCCCGGGGCAGATTGCGGTGGCGCGGGAATCCTTGGATAGTCTTGGCTTTACCGGGGTAGCGATAATCGGCATTGCCAAGGGACCAGACCGCAATGCGGGGCGAGAGAAATTCTATCGAATCGGGCACGAACCGCTTGAATTTGCTCCCAATGACCCGCTGTTATTTTACCTTCAGCGGCTGCGGGATGAGGCCCATCGTTTTGCCATCGGCACCCATCGCGCCAAGCGCAATAGATCGGCCCTGCGCAGTGACCTCGACGAAATTCACGGCATTGGCCCCAAGCGGCGGCGGGCCCTGCTGCACCATTTTGGCTCGGCGAGCGCGGTGCGGGCAGCTGCCCTGTCCGATTTGCAAATGGTGGTTGGAATAAGTCACCGCGAGGCTGAGAAAATCTATAGCTATTTCCATCCCGAATCTTCATAGTAGTGCGAATCTCCAACTCGTTATTGCGGATAGAATTATGACAAGAGGCCTCGCCAATATCTTAACCCTGTCGCGTATCGCCGCGATTCCGATTGTCGTTGGATTTATGTATTTCCCCGGGGCTGGAGCGGCCTGGACGGCATTGATCCTTTTTTGTCTGGCGGCCCTGACCGACTGGGCCGATGGTTTTGTCGCCCGCAATTGGCAGGGGGAGTCAAAACTCGGTTCTTTTCTTGACCCGATTGCCGATAAGCTGTTGGTGGCGGCGGTACTGCTGATGCTGGTGTCTCAGGGTCGTTTGCCGGGGCTGTGGATCCTGGCCGGTTTGATCATTCTCTGCCGCGAGATTCTGGTGTCGGGGCTACGCGAATATCTGGCCGAGCTGCGGGTTTCGGTGCCGGTCAGCAAACTCGCAAAATGGAAGACGGCGATCCAGTTTATCGCTCTCTCGACATTGATTCTCGGCGACCATCTGCTGGCCGTACCCTATCTGCGACAGATCGAACCGATTGGGCTCTATTTGCTGGGGATTGCGGCGGGATTGACGGTGGTGACGGGCTATGACTATCTCCGCGTTGGGCTTCGGCACATGGAGAGTGAATAGGGCCGATGCAGCAGAGTCTTGCAACCATGGCCCTACCCTGCCTCGGCATCTGCGGCTGGTCGGGAGCGGGCAAAACCACCCTGATTACGGCGATGGTGCCAATTCTGCGGCAGGCTGGCCTGTCGGTCTCGGTGATTAAACATGCCCACCATGGCTTCGATATTGATCGCGCGGGTAAGGATTCCTACCGTCACCGCGCGGCGGGCGCGACCGAGGTGATGCTGGCCTCGAGCGAGCGGTGGGCATTGCTCCATGAATTGGCGACGGCGGGGGAGTCGCGCGACGAACCAAACCTGCCCGAACTGCTCGCGCGGATGACGGCGGTCGATCTGGTGCTGGCCGAGGGATTCCGCAACCAACAGATTGATAAGATTGAGGTTTTCCGCCCGAGCCTGAATAAAGAACTGTGGGCATTGCAGGACAATCGCGTCATTGCGGTGGCAAGCGATGACCGCGATGCTGGAGTGCTGCAACAGACCGCAAGCCCGATTTTGGATTTGAACCGCCCCGAACAGGTGGCTGAGTTTGTACAAAACTGGCGAGGGGGTTGAACGAGTATAATTTGAATTTTTGCTGCATCAACTAAAGTTTGGTTTAGGAAAAGAATGTCCCCGTTTGCTCTTTAGGAAACTCTGAAAAACTCCAAACTTGTCATTCTGAGCTTAGAACAGTCCGAGCTTTAGCTC
>JASGCE010000283.1 GCA_030054295.1 Minisyncoccota bacterium | reverse complement strand
AAGCTCGGACTGTTCTAAGCTCAGAATGACAAGTTTGGAGTTTTTCAGACCTTCCATTAGTATGTCAGACCAGAAGGATTTGAGGAGTCGGTTGGGTTCAACCTTCACAAACCCCTCATCGCGTTGCCCTGTTAAGGGCAAGGCGATCCAGCGGGGGGAGTCGAACGGAGTGAGACGGGGGGCATCCGCCCCCCGCTAAAAAATAAGTTTTTCGATTCAAAAAAGAATCAGACTATTTCAAATATTTTTTATTTGATTAACCTGCCAAATAGACCTAAACTAGAATGAAATCAACGGAGGTTTAATCGTGATTCCAATCAATAGTACCAGTGTTAAAATCAATCGTCCCAACAAGCAGCTTTTGATTGTCGATGACGATGGCCCCTTACTCACCCGCTTGACCCGTGCGATGGAGCGCAAGGGTTTTGTTGTCTCCTCGGCCAGTACGGTTAAGGATGGGATTGCCGCGGCCAAACTCTCGCCGCCCGACTATGCGGTCGTGGATCTAAGGTTGAGCGATGGGTCGGGGCTCGATGTGGTCTCGGCCCTGCACGAGGTCAGGGGCGACACGCGGGTCGTGATGCTCACTGGTTTTGGTGCCATTGCCTCGGCGGTGGCGGCCATCAAGGCCGGGGCGATTGACTATCTGCCAAAACCATCCGATGCCGATGCGATTGAGGCGGCATTGTTGTCGCGCGAAGGCAGCCTGCCGCCGCCACCCGACAAGCCCATGACGGCCGAGCGGGTGCGGTGGGAACATATCCAGCGCGTCTATATGCAGTGCGACCGCAATGTTTCGGAGACGGCCCGGCGTTTGCGAATGCACCGCCGCAGTCTCCAGCGCATCCTGTCCAAACATGCGCCAAAGGAATAGAGTACCTAAACCAAAACCAGTTCATCGCCGGGTTTGATCACTCCCCCCTCTTCGACCATGGCATAGATTCCCATATCGGCATGGCCATAATGGTCTTGCAGGAGCTTGACCGTAGGAAGATCACGAAGTCCGGTACGGGGGTCAACCTCGGTCGCCTTGCAACGCACGGTTCTCTCAAAAACCCGCAGCCGCGCGGTGCCGATGCGAATCTCTCGCCCCAGCCAGTCGAGTTCGGCAAAGGGCGTAAAACCGGTAAAATAGATATTGCCACGGAATCGCAAAGGATCAACCGCTCGCCCAGATTTGCTCGCCAAATCGGCCACTGATTCCAATCCGACAAGCGATACCGAATCCTTGCGCCAGGCCCCGCGCATCTCGAGCGACGAGGCCGCGCTGTCGGTAAATTGGTGCGCCCCGGCATGGGCGAGAACCGGTCTTTCATGGGGCGATAGGTTCAAAAAATCGCCGATAAATTCGGTGACCACCGCCGCCGCCGAGCTGCTCGACAGACTATGGTCGAGAACCACCTTACCGTGATGGCGCAGCACCAGTCTCTGGCTCGCGGCATCATAGTGGGATTGCAACTCGGCGAGTTTCTCGTGTTTGAGCAAAACATAAAAGCGATTCTTGACCATCGATTGCGGAATGAGCGGATCAACCGCATCCCCCGGCTTGGCAAATCCCCATTGCCGATCCCCCGGAAAACCCGCCGCGTTTTTTAAAACCGCGCTGGTCACGGCCTGGGCCGAAAATCCCTTTAAGGGATAGGTAAAGAGCGATTCGATCTTTGTTAAATCCGAAGTCATAGGAGGCTTCCACAGTTAAACTTAACCATAGTTATGATAGTATGTAAGAGTCTATCATGGAGCCAATGACGATTGTAAGGTGAAACTGTGAGAATATTACTCATCGAGGATGATCAAGAGACCGCCAGCACCCTCATCATGGGGCTCAAGGAAAGCGGCTATGCTATCGACCATTGCCTCAATGGCCGCGAAGGCCTTAGCCGGGCGCAGCAGGGAATTTACCAAATTCTGATCATCGACCGCATGTTGCCCGAGATGGATGGACTGACCATTGTCCAGAATCTGCGGCAGCAAAAAATCACCGTGCCGGTGCTGTTGCTCTCGGCCCTGGCCTCGGTCGATGATCGCGTCAAGGGACTGAAGGCCGGGGGCGACGATTACCTGACCAAACCCTTCGCCTTTGCCGAACTGCTGGCGCGGCTGGAGGCCCTGCAAAGACGAACCAACGACGCCGAATCCATCACCAAATTAAAGGTCGCAGACCTCGAACTAGACCTGCTGACCCGCCAGGTCAGCCGCGACGGAGAGGTCATCGATCTGCAACCACGCGAATTCAAACTGCTCGAGTTCTTGATGAAGAATCAAGGCCATGTCGTGACCCGATCCATGCTGATGGAGAATGTCTGGGACTATCACTTCGACCCCCAAACCAATGTCATCGATGTCCATATCAGCCGCCTGCGCCACAAGATCGACCGCGATTTTAACAAACAAC
>JASGCE010000077.1 GCA_030054295.1 Minisyncoccota bacterium | reverse complement strand
AGCGAAGCCGAAGGCGAGCGTTAGGTTTTCTTGGAGGGGTTGCACTATAAATTTCGAGTTTTTCAGACTTTCCTTTTGAAAAGCAAAGCGAGATTCCCCGTCTGCGCTTGCCCCGCTGACGGGTCAAGCTTGCGGGGAATGACAATTTTTTTATTTCATTTCTGACCCTAAACCCAATCCAAATCCACTTCATTTCGGGAATTCGGTTGTCACCCCCTCGACGAAGTAATCCATGCGGTTTAGGTCATCGTCGCTGGCAACCTTGCCCGCGGCAATTCTGATCTTGCCCCTTTGGTCACGAATCTCTCCGGCAAAGGGCTGTAGTTTGCCAGCGATAATCCCCGCCTTTAGTTCATTAACCCGCTTGGCCAGGGCGGGCGGAATGGCCGGATTCAAGGGCGCGAGGCTGACCATATTCTCCCTCATCCCGCCCCAGATGTTTTTGGGCATTCCCTTGCCATCCAGAATCTGTTTTACCGCCGCCGTATAGTAATCGCCCCAATTCTGTATCGTCCCCGATAGCTGGGCGCGGGGGGCATAGGCTGACATGTCGGAACTGTAGGAGAAGGCATAGATACCATTGGCCTCCGCCGTCTGCACCGTCGCGGTGGAGCTGCTCTGGTTGGCTAAAATATCCGCCCCTTGCGCAATCAAGGCCAGGCCGGCCTGTTTTTCCAGCACCGGATCATACCAGCTGTTGAGCCAAACCACCCGAATCTCGGCCTTGGGGTTGACGCTGCGCGCCCCCAGCATAAAGGCATTGATTCCCATCACCACCTCGGGGATGGGAAATCCGGCAATATAGCCGATCAGATTGGTTTTGCTCATACCACCAGCAATCACCCCGTTCAAATAACGCGCTTCGTAATAGCGACCATTGTAATTGGCAAAATTAGTGCCATTGGATCTATAGCCCGATACATGTAGAAACGAAACCTGAGGAAATTCCTCGGCGATCTTGGCGGTCGGATTCATATAGCCAAAACTGGTGGTGACAATGATGCGATTGCCGGCCTGGGCCAGTTGGCGAATGACCCGCTCGGCATCGGCCCCCTCGGCGACATTATCGACGAAGCTGGTGGAGACGCGGCCCTGCAGGTTCTTCTCCATCTCCAGCCTCCCGAGATCATGCTGGTGACTCCAGCCGACCGCCGTCAGGGGAGTCACATAGACAAAGGCGACCCTATCGATGGCCTCGGCAGAACCGCTGACAATCCCAGCCAGGGCAAAAACAGTTATGATTAATTTGACTAGTCTTTTACGCATCATTGATTCCTATTCTTAACACCCCATCCAAAATCACCCTGACAATAGTGCAGGGTTAAATCTCGTCAAGTTAATTGCACTCAGCCTATGACTTGAACCGCCGCGACCAGAGGAGCAAAACCAAAATAATTGCCAAATAGGGCAGGGCCAAAAGCAGATGGGGCGATAGGCCAAAGCCACTGCCGCTGGCCTGCAGCGCAAGCTGCCCCGCCACCACCGCGCCAAAGCCATAGGCAAAAACCACCAGCCGCAGCGGTTTGATTCCCGCCAATCCCCCTAATGCCAGGGCAATCCAGCCCTTACCCGCCAAGGGAATCGCGTGCCAGATTCCGCTGCTGTAAAGGGAGACAAATCCCCCGCCCAAACCGGCCATGGCTCCGCCAAAAACCACCGCCGCAGTTTTAATCCATTGCGGACTATGACCAAGGGCATAGAGGGACTGCGGCGATTGGCCGCAGGCGCGAATCAACCAACCGAGCCGATGGTTGTTAAGACTCCATCCCACCATCAATGCCATCGCCAATGACCAATAGACCAGGGGCGGCTGGGCAAAAATAATAGTTCCGACCAGCGGAATCTCAGCCAAGAATGGAATCTCAGAGGGTCGCGGCAGGGATAGGGTCGCGGACTGATAGGGCTGTCCCAACCAGCTGGTAAAACCAAGACAGAGCAGGCTTACCGCCAGACCCGTAACAATCTGATTGCCGCGCCAAACCACCGATACCAGAGCAAAAACCCCCGCCACCATCGCCGCCGCCAAGGCCGCAGCCAACAGGGCCAGAGTCGGATTACTATCATGAAGAACCATAATCACCGCGACCAGAGCCCCCACCGTGGCCATGCCCTCGACCCCGAGGTTGATAACCCCCGACTGTTCGGCGACCATGACCCCGAGTCCGATCAAGACCAGCGGCGTGCCACTGATGATCAGGGTCGTTATGATCACCTGAACTAAGGCCAGAGACTCATTGGTCATGCTGCCCCCTGCGGTTTAACAGTCCATCGACCGCTACCAGTGTCAGAAGAATCAAACCCGCCATCCCCATGACAAAGGAGTCCGACATGCCCTGTTCAATTCGCAAGGACTCGCCGCCGACGGTCAGCAGGGCGACCAGCAGCCCAGCCAAAGCGATTCCAACAGCCGAAAGCCGCCCCAAAAAAGCCACCAGTATGGCGGTAAATCCATAGTTCTGCATCACCGAGCCACTCAATTGACCTAGGCTGCCTGCGACCATGGTCATGCCCGCCATCCCCGCCGCCGCCCCACCCACCAACAGGGTCGATAGAATTTGATGGCTGGAACTAAAGCCGCCATAGGCCGCGACCTGACTCGACTCGCCCGCCAGTTTTAATCCAAGGTTCCAACGCGAATATTTTGCTACGATGCCACCACCGACAAGAATCGCCACCGCAATCAGAATGGCAGAATGGAACAGTGGGAATCCATCTATGTTCGGTAACCAAAACTGCGGCGCAAAAACCGCCGACTGCGGATAGTTATAGCCGCTCGGGTCGCGCCATGGGCCAAAAACCAAGCCATTCAAAACCGCCTGGGCGACAAAGACCAGCATCAGGCTGATGACAATCAGATTGGACTTAAAGCGCAGATAGAGTCCGGCCGCGATCAAGCCCCAGATGGCCCCGCCCATAGCTCCAGCCGCTGCCATGACCAACAGGGCGAGGATCGGTTGGCTAAGGGGAACAGTGAGCGCAACGGCGGTTGCGGCGCAGGCTCCGATGATCAATTGCCCCTCGGCCCCCAGATTCCAGATTCCGGCCCTAAGGCCAAAACTCAGCCCCATGGCAATCATCGTCAAGGGGGCTGCGCGGTTCAGGATTGCCGCAAATCCACCTACCATAGACCAGGGTTGCCAAAACAAAATCCGCATCACCTTTAAAGGATCGTAACCCAGCAATTGCAGCAGCAGAGCGGTCAAGACCATGGCCAGACTCAAGGCCAAGACTGGGCTGCCAATCCTGGCCCAGTTATTGATCTGGCGGAGGCTAAACATCGAAGATCCGATCACAGAATGGAGCCACTTCATCGCGGTTAAAACCAGTAACAATGATGGTCATGCCGCGACTCTGGGCTAGCCGCAGTCTTTTGGCCATGGTTTGACTGACCTGGCGGTCGAGACCATTCAGGGGCTGCTGCAAAATCAATATCTGCGGATTTTGCAGTAACTCGCGCAACAGGGCGAGCTTCTGGCGATTACCGCCCGAGAGCTGGTTTACGGGCTGAGTGTTCCATTGGATGCCAAGCCCTGCCTCGGCCTTGATCGCCCGCACCAGGCGGCGCGCCGCCGCGATTCGCAACCAGCCAAGGCGGCTGAGACTGTCATCCGCCGTAATCTGGATATTCTCAACCAAACCTAGACCCAGTGCCAGAGCACCACCCGACTGCGGCGAGGGCAGGCGGCGCAGCCCAATCATTTGTCTTAGACCATTGCTCAGGTTGCCGATGGTGTTAAAAAAATCCTGGGCGGTCGCTGCCTCGCTAAAGACAAAACCAGTGATGGTTCCCGCCATAATTTGCCAGTTTTTGCCCTGCCAGTCTAGGTCGAGAATCGGTCTTTGTGGGTTCGAGGTCTTGGCTACCGCCTGTGGCTCCATCAGCGGGGGATAGAGGCGCGACTCATCTTCCCCCCTTCGCCAGCGATGGGCCAGCCGTCCGGCCTGAAGATAACTAGCGGTCTGGATCAAGGGGCTGAGGTCGCTGCGGCGGTGGCTGATCATGACAATCGCGCAACCAGACTCGGCTAAGGTTCGAATCACCCCTTGCAGCCAATCCCTCAGCAAGGGGGTCAAGCTGGTGGTCGGTTCATCGAGAATCAGCATCTGCGGCCTGCCCGCCAAGGCCATCTCAATCGCCAAAAGCTGTTTCTGTTCTGTATTTAATGTCGCCACCCTTTGATCGCTTCCAAGATGGATCGGGGGTGGCGGTAGTTTCGGCCAGGGCAAGGACTCCCGGCTCGACCTTACCAGGGCCAGATTCTGCGCCACCGTCAATCCATCAAAAAGCGAGAGGTTTTGATCGACCCAGGCAATTCCCAATCCCCTTGCCACTGCGGGAGAGATTTGCTTTACCGCCCGCCCCTGCCAAACTATCCTCCCCGCTGAGGGCCTTACGATCCCGGCCATGACCTTGACCAGGGTCGATTTCCCCGCGCCATTATCGCCCATAACGCCATGAATCTCGCCCGGGAAGATAGATAGATCGATGCCCTTGATGGCGTAAAGTTCGCCATATCGCACCGCGAGCCCAGACAGTTCGAGTAAAGGATTAGAATCATTCATCAATTTATAACACCGAATGGGCGAGGTCGTAACTTCATATAAGGGTTTGACAATTAAGCCATTCAACGGCATTGTCACTCGTAATTGACTGAATTGGACAGAGGGTTAAGCGATTGTCGATGATTTTGCGCAGCATCAACCGAATTCTAATCGTGACAGGGATCACTATAGCCCTTGGCGGCCTGGCTTGTCATGCCCCGATGGCGGCTCCGATTGTCGAATCCAAAAATCTCGTCAAGACTGATCTATCTCAATCCAATCAAGCTGCCCACCCTAAACCCTCGCTGATCGCGGTCATTCTTAATCGCTTGACCCCGAACAGTGACAATCGACCAAGAACCGAACAGAGGCTGATTGTTTTACAGGCCGGTGATTCCCTGCAATCGGTCTTGGCCAATGCCAGGATTCAATCGCAGGATATTAACGGCGCTATCTCAAGTTTAAATCGCGAATATAATCTTCGCAGCCTTCCCGCGGGCATTCCGATCTCCATCGAGACCCGGGCGATCAACGGCAAGCCCCATTCGCCGCCGATTGAATATCGGCTGCTCGGGATTTCCTTTAACCCCGATGTCAGGAGCGAGATTAATGTCGCTCGCCAGCCTGAAGTCGCTAGCTCTGCTTCTCCAGACCCTCAGGTCAAGTTTATCACCACTACCCGCCCCCGCAGCCTCAGCCACCGGATCAACCGCGTCGATCTGACCATCACCAACAGTCTCTATGAATCGGCTGACAAGGCTGGTGTACCCGGTAATGTTATGGGACAGGCGATCAGGCTGCTATCGTGGGATGTCGATTTTCAAAGGGATATTCAGTCTGGCGACCAGCTATCGATAATCTATGACGATTATCGAACCATTCCCAATCCTGCCCTCAATTCTGGTCTTGGTTCAGCCAATCTTGCCACAAGCGAGGCCAAGGCAATTGGCGGAGAGGTCTATGGACTCGAACTCAAACTGGGGAACCGATGGATTAAAATTTATCGCTTTGAAGGCAAGGATGGTAAGATTACCTATCTTGATGACAAGGGTCAGGGACTCGCCAAGTCCCTGATGCGCACCCCTGTCAATGGGGCCCGATTGACCTCGAAATTCGGCATGAGGAAAAACCCCGTCCTTGGCTATACGGCGATGCACAAGGGGATCGATTTTGGCGCGGCTATTGGCACCCCGATTTTTGCCGCCGGGGATGGAGTCATCACTTCCCGCAAATATTCAAATAGCTATGGCAATGCGATTGAGATTCGCCACCGCAACAACTATTCAACCCTCTATGCCCATATGAATGGTTTTGCCGCAAATTCCCATGTCGGTAGTCGGGTTACCCAGGGGCAGGTGATTGGCTATATCGGCAAGACTGGTCAGGCCACCGGCCCGCACCTCCATTACGAGGTCAAGTTAAATGGAAGGTCGATTAATCCCATGACTCTGCAAATGCAAAGGGCGAGCAAAATCGCCGGTGCCGAGCTGCACCGATTCCAGGCCATCCGCGATTCAATTGCTTCCATCAGCGAGAGCCGCGACTTTGCCTCGGTCGAATCGAACCTTTCGCCGGTTCGTTTGGTTGCTGCCAAAAAATAATTTATTTTCGCCCAGATTGATTTTTTAGGAAGGTCTGTAAATCACCAAATTTGTCATTCTGAACTTAGAACAGTCCGAGCTTTAGCTCGGGTAACTGTTCTTAGTGAAGAATCCAGAAAAGATTAACTTATTGTAATTGATAAGTTTTCTGGACTCTTCGCTTGTCTTGCTAATGACTTTGCATTCGCAAAGTCAAGCGCGACGACGCTCAGAGTGACATAAAAGGGAGTTTTTCAGGGTTTCCTTTACTCTGGCACTTGATTCCCTATTTTTGGAAGTCATATACTGATTTAAGTCTTTGCTGTTTGTCTCTGGCTTGCCTATCGTGGTACAGAGTTAGCATCCTGTAATATTTGATCCCAAGGTAATTATGCTGAACGACCGACTGAATTCCCTCGGGCAATATCCTTTTAAGCGGTTAGCCGCCTTGTTAGAAGGGATTGACCCAAATCCCAAGCTGGGGCTGCTCGATCTGGCGATTGGGGAGCCTAAATTGCCGATTCCAAAAATGGTGCCAAGCATCATTTTGCAAAATGCCGACAAGTGGAATCGCTATCCGCCAACCGCGGGTACGCCCGAATTTAGAGTGGCAGTCAAGGATTGGCTCAGTCGTCGCTATCAACTGCCGATTGATTTACTCGATAGCAACAAAAACATTGCCCCGGTTTCGGGAACCCGCACGGGACTCTTTATGATCGCTCAGGCGGTGGTGCCGAGTTTAAAAAATGGCCAGCGACCGATTGTGGTTATGCCCAATCCCTTTTATCAGGTCTATGCCGGTGCCGCGGCCGCTTCGGGCGCCGAGACCTTTTTTATTCCGGTCGATCGCACGACCAATTTTTTGCCCAATATTGATGCGGTGCCGCTCGAGATTCGCGACCAATATTTGCAAAGAACCGCCCTGGCCTATGTCTGTTCGCCAAACAATCCGCAGGGACAGTGCCATAGTCTCGAGGGGATGAAGATGGTCATCCGCTTGGCAAGGCAATATGATTTTACCCTGGTCTTTGATGAATGCTACGCCGAGATCTATAATACCGTCGAGGCCCCCGTCGGGGCCCTTCAGGCCTGTGTTGAATTGGCGCGGGAATTCCCCACGGAATTTGGTCATAACCCCCTGGCCAATGTTGTGGTTTTCCATTCCCTGTCTAAAAGATCATCGGCCCCGGGGCTTCGTTCGGGATTTGCCGCCGGGGATGCAGCCGTGATTGCCAAGCTGTTGCAGGTTCTGGAGTTTGGCGGAACCGCCTCCCCCCTTCCCATCATGGCGGCTGCTACTGCCCTGTGGCAGGACGAACAGCATGTCAAGGAGATTCGTGAGTCATACCGCCGCAACTTTACCCTTGCCGAGGAGATTATCGGCGGTCGCTACCGTAACTATAAACCAGCGGGCGGATTTTTTCTGTGGCTGGAGGTGGGGGATGGCGAGGCCAAAACCAAAAAACTATGGCAGGAGGGCCATGTCCGAGTCTTGCCGGGGAGATTTCTTTCGGCCCCCTTGACCGATTTTTCGCGCCCTGCGGGTCAAGCTGGATTAGACTCCTCTGGCGGCAAGACCGTGGGATACAAGACCCCAGGGGATGATTTTATCCGTGTCGCCCTGGTTCATCCGCCCGAGGTTACCGCTCTGGCCCTCAGGCGGCTGGTAGCAGTATTGGACGGTCTTGTGATCGAGGGTTAATATGGCTGTGGAACGACGACCAAAATCACGAAAATTCTTAGCACTCCCCTCGGCTAATTCCGTCAATTACCGCAGGCGGCTGAGGGAGTTTTTTGGTCTGGTGATTCTGCTGCTGGCCCTTGGCTTAATCGCCATTGCCTTTATGTTTAATGCGACCTCCCCCTCGCTCTTTTATGCCGGGCCAGAGAAGGCCAGCTGGTTATCCTTAACCGCCGCAACCATAGCCGTAGGGGGGCAAAAGCTTTTGGGTCTCAGTTATTTCTTTACCGCTGGGGTGATGCTTTTTTGGGGTTACCGTCGAATTTTTAACCGCAACCTCAGTCATTTGATGCTGCGATTACCGGCGCTGTTGGTAATGATTATGCTGGCCAGTATGGTTCTGGAATGGGTCACAAGCGGGCTGGGTGGATGGTTTGGCACCAGTCTGGCGGTCAATCTGGTCACTACGGTTTCGGCTGGTCATTACTTAGTGCCAATCTGGTTGAAGCTGGTGGTGCTCTGTCTGTGGCTGATTTTTTTATGCCTCAGCCTTGGCTTTACAAGGCAGGAAATTCGCGGCCAGGCGGCAAGGCTGGGGGCAGCGGCCAAGGGCTTCTTTTTTGAATCCCAACCCAAGAGGCCCGTTAAAAGAAAGGCCAATATTAAACCACATCAGCGACCGAGGTCGCCTGTGATTGGCAAAACTTCTGCACCGATCATTGCTTCTGTTCCTATCGACATGACTGCCGCTGCGATTGAATTGCCTGCTGAACCTGTGGTGACGGCTGAACCGCCCGAAAGCTTTAGCGATGCCCTGGCGGTTGCAATCCTGTCTGAACCCTCTGATTCTTTCGCCCCAACAACCACCGCGGAGGCCCCTCCCATTTCGGTTCCCGTAACCAAGATGGCTGAACCGGCTGTGACCGACGGCAAGCCGAACTGGTGGCAAAAGGCTGGTCAAACGGTCTTGGGCAAGGAACAGAATAGACCCTGGTGGCGGGGGGATGGTTCGCAGTTGCAACCTCTGCAGGCCCAGACCGGAGCGGTTGTAACCATGGCCGCACCACGGGTTGAGGGGAGTGAATATACCCCATCGCCATCCTTGCTTGCCGATCCCTTTACTGCCCCATTGCCGCCTGAGCCAGTGGCTGTTGCCGCGACTCCGCCGCCAACCCCCGTTGTCGATAATTCATACGGTTTTGAGGGTCAGTTGCCGCCGCTTTCGCCCTTGGTGCAGCAGCCTTTTGATCCCGATGCGCCATTGGGCGAGGATGATGATATGGATGATGGAGCCTATCGACTGCCGCCAACTACTCTTCTTAATCCGCCGCCACCCAATGCGCGGATTGAATTTGATCCGGTGGTTTTCAAGGCCCGCGAAAGGCAGCTTGAGGCGGTCTTGGGCGACTTTGGCGTGAGGGGGGAGATTGTCAAGACCCGCCCCGGGCCGATTGTCACACTCTATGAACTCGACCCGGCCCCGGGGACAAAATCATCGCGGGTCATTGGCCTGGCCGATGACATTGCCCGATCCATGAGCGCCCATGCCGTGCGGATTGCCGTGGTGCCGGGGCGCAGTGTCATTGGTATCGAACTGCCCAATACCAACCGCGAACTGGTGGTCTTCCGCGAGATTGCCGAGTCGGACACTTACCGCAATCTTGATGCTCGATTGCCCTTGATATTGGGCAAGGATATTGGCGGTTCACCGATCATTGTTGACCTTGCCAAGATGCCGCATCTTTTGATTGCGGGTACGACCGGTTCGGGCAAGTCGGTTGGAATCAATGCGATGATTCTTTCGTTGCTCTTCCGGCTGACTCCTGAAGAATGTCGGATCATTATGATTGATCCCAAGATGTTGGAACTGTCGGTCTATGATGGGATTCCGCATCTTTTGACACCGGTGGTGACCGAACCCAAGAAGGCGATTGTCGCGCTGAAGTGGGTGGTGCGGGAGATGGAGAATCGCTACCGTTTGATTACGCGGCTGGGGGTTCGTAATATCGAGGCCTATAATGCTCGGATTGGTGAGCTTCAGGGTGGCGGGGTTTCGGGCAAGACCACAAGGCGGGTACAGATTGGTTTTGACCCGCGTACCGGAATTCCGATTACCGAGGATCAGGAGATTGAACTGCAAAAACTGCCTAAGATCGTCGTGATTGTTGACGAGATGGCGGATTTGATGTTGGTCGCGGGCAAGGATATCGAGGCCTCGATTCAAAGGCTGGCGCAGATGGCGCGGGCGGCGGGGATTCATTTGATTATGGCGACTCAGCGGCCTTCGGTTGATGTGATTACCGGGACGATTAAGGCCAATTTTCCGACGCGGATCTCCTTTATGGTGACTTCGAAGATTGACAGTCGGACGATTTTGGGCGAGTCGGGGGCGGAGCAGCTTTTGGGTCAGGGGGATATGCTTTACATGGCGGGTGGGGGCAGGCTGACTCGGGTTCATGGGCCCTTTGTTTCGGACCTCGAGGTCGAGCGGGTGGTTGAGTTCCTCAAGGGTCAAGCGGAGCCGGTCTATGTCGAGGCGGTGACGGATGATGAACCGGACTCGCCTGGGCTTTTTGGCAGTGGCGATGATTATGGCGATAAGGATGAGTTATATGATCAGGCACTGGCGATTATCACGCGGGAGCGGCGCGCCTCGACCAGTTACATTCAGCGGCATTTGCAGATTGGTTTTAATCGGGCGGCGCGGATTATTGATCGGATGGAGGCTGAGGGGATTGTTGGCCCGGCCAATCATGTTGGCAAGCGGGAGGTCTTGATTGGCGGCAAGGGCGAGTCGGGGATGGGTGACGATTTTGACAGTTATTCGTAGTGGCTTTTTTTATTCTATAATCTGATTCTTTGAAAATCCAAAAACTCATTTTTTTAGCGGGGGGCGGATGCCCCCCGTCAAGCTTCGCTTGACTCCCCCCGCTG
>JASGCE010000282.1 GCA_030054295.1 Minisyncoccota bacterium | reverse complement strand
CCACGCCGTCGGCGGTTATGCGAGCTTCGCTCGCGCCGCCGAGGCTCGCAGTGACAATTTTTGGGTTGAAACTTCTAGAATTCTTAAGGAAACGGCGTATATAATTGTGGGGGCTGACGCCCCCGTCTCACTTCGTTCGACTCCCCCGCTGGATCGCCTTGCTTCTCCGAGTCATGTCGGCCTACGCCGACGGGGCGATGAGGGGTGCAATAAGTAACAAAACCCTCTACAAACTCACCGGCTCCCCCGAATGGAGCGACTGGGTTATGGCCAAACCAATCCTTGTTGCCTCGGTAGCATCCTCGATCGATAATGACAAGGGAGCCAGTCCCAAACAGGCATCGACAAAGGCCTGGATCTCGATCTTAAAGGCCTGATCGAATCTTTGATGAAAGTCGCTTACCGCCAGTTTGCGAATTCCGCTGCCATCGCCGATCTCGACGCGATCACGGGCCGCGCCAGCCCCGATCAGCAGTTTCCCACCCGTGCCAATCACCTCGCTGCTGGTTTCGTGGCCAATCTGCCAGGTGCGGGAGGCGGTAATGACCGCCCGGGCTTCATTTCCAAGACCATCGCCCTCAAATTCAATGACCGCAATGCCATTATCGACATCTTTATAGTGCATGAGTTCGTGGTGGATGGCGGTCAGGCCAGTGGCAAAAACCCGTCGCGCCCGATTGACCCCCATTAACCAGCGCGCGAGGTCAATATCATGGACGCTACAGTCCATAAATATCCCCCCTGAGGTCGGGGCAAAATTAACAAAGAACCCGGTTGGATCATAAAGGTCGCAGGTCTGGGAGCGAATAAGATAGGGCGAGCCAATCTGCCCCTGCTCGATCATCAATTTGGCCTCGCGGTAGCTGGGGTCAAAACGGCGAACAAAACCCACCATGGCGACCAGCTGCGGATGGTTCTTGGCCACCGCCTCGACGCGCAGGCAATCCTGAAGGTTGAGGGCGAGCGGCTTCTCGACAAAAACATGTTTGCCCGACTGCAGGGCCATGATGGTCTGTTCGGCGTGGAGGTTGGTCGGAGTCGCCAGTACAACTGCCTCAACCTTTTTATCGTTTAATAACTTTTGGTAATTATCATAATAGCTATCAAGACCTAATTCGTTAATGGCATAGTCCTGTTCAGACTCAATCGGGCTACAGGCCGCCACCAGTTGGCAGTGGCGCGTTTCCCAGGCGAGGGTCTGGCCGTGTTTTTTACCAATTCTGCCCAGTCCAACCAGACCGATCCGCAAAACCCTTTGGCTCGACATTATAGTTTGACCTTTTGGCCGGTTTGCCAGGATTGGGTTGCGGCCTCGGCTAGTTTTTGCGCCGCGACTCCGTCTTCAATCGTGGTGCGGAAGGGCTTACCATCCTGCAGGCGGGCAAAGAAATGTTCGAGTTCCAAACGATAGGCTTCGCGGTATCTTTGCAAGAAGAAATTCTCGGGCAGGTCGGTGTGAATGCCATGGCCGTCGGACTGAATGACTTCGGACGGGCGATGGTTACCACATTGCAACATGCCCTTGGAGCCGAGAACCTCGAATCTCTGGTCATAGCCATAGGCAGCCCTTCTTTGGGCATTGATCTGGGCAAGTCGGCCCCTGCGGGTGCGGATATTGACAATCACGCTGCCGAGATCGGGGATCGCTTCCATCGCGGGGTCAATGATGCAGGAGCCATCGGCAAAAATCCACTCGGGTTCGTCGCCATCCGAACAGAGGATCCAGCGAACAATGTCAAAGTCATGAATCAACATGTCGTTAAAGATTCCGCCCGACTGTTTGAGGTAACTGACCGGTGGGGCTCCCGGGTCGCGGCTGGTCACAATCAGCATCTCGGGGTTGCCAATCTCCCCGCGGTCGAGTCGATCCTTGGCTGAACTAAAGGTGGGGTCGAATCGTCTTTGGAATCCAGTCATACAGCCGATCCTGGCCGAGCGGGTCGCCTCGGCACATTCGGCAGCACTGGCGGCATTCATGTCAACGGGCTTTTCACAAAATATCGGCTTGCCAGCCTTGACCGCCGCCAGTATCAGGTCGCGGTGGGTGGTGGCGGGAGATGCTATGACAATCGAACCCACTGTCTTGTCGGCGAAGATAGTCGATGGGTCGGCGACGGTGGCCCCGAGCGCATTGGCCAGTTCTTGGGCTGGTTCTCGGATCGGGTCAAAGACATATTTCAGTTTGATACCGGCCATAGCCGCCAAATTATGGGCATGAATCCGACCGATTCTTCCCGCGCCAAAAATTGCAACCTCATGCATTCCATTCACCTTAAAACTGCTTAGTGCGACTGGTTAAAAACGGTTTTACTATAGACCCAAACTCTATTTGGGTCAGCAATTAAATGATAGAATCAGTTCACTTAAGGAAACCCTGAAAAACTCCAAACTTGTCATTCTGAGCTTAGAACAGTCCG
>JASGCE010000281.1 GCA_030054295.1 Minisyncoccota bacterium | reverse complement strand
CCTAAAGCAGGAAGGGGAGGTATAATGATCCCGTTATTCATAAAAATGCTCTAAAAAAACCTATCGCTCGGTAAGGCTGATGAGTTCGGCTTCGCTTAAGGAACCCGGCACCAATGTAACCGGAACCCGAAGTTTTGACGCCATGCGACGGGAGAGTAACTCGACCAATGGGCCAGGATTCTCGGGACTGGTGCTGGTGGCGAGAACCACGACCGAGATGCTGATCTCCTCCTCCAGCAATTGCAGCAGTTCTTGGGCTACCTGACCTTCGCGCAGGTGGATGATTGGTTTGCGACCTGATTTTTTGATCACCTCGGCCGAATATCGTTCCAGGGTCGAATGGGCGAGATCGAGTTTTTCTTGCTTCATCGATTCCTCGACCGCCAGCCATTGCTGGGATTCAATCGGAGTCATGACATAGAGCAGGGTGACAATCCCATCGACCTTTTTGGCCCGAAGCGAAGCATAGGTCAGGGCGACCTTCATCTCTGGCGATTCATCGACCACGACCAAAAAATTGCGGCGATTTTGACTCTGTTTCACGATTAGAACCCTTTGCGCAGAAGATATTGACTTGCCATACCAATCATAATGGCAATTAACAAACAGGCAATACCATAGAAGATAGGCCAGTCAAGGGCCGAGCGTTGGACAAAGGAGGAGATCCCCACCGGTGTCACCTGCAAGGGTGTGGTTTGCGCCGCGATAATCTGTCCATCTTTAAAAAGATAGATCGAAACCGTAAAGTTTCCCGTCGGCAGATTGGCCGGAAATTGCAGAGTCGTTCGGAACAGATGGCTGCCGATAAAATAGATCCTTTCCACCGTATCGGGATAGAGACCCGCAGTGCGTTTTTCGCGGATCAAGGCTTCCTTAAGATCAGTAAGGTCTTCAGGCGCGCGCAGATCCTTGGGAATCATGGGGATGGTATGGATGCCGATTCGATTCTGTCCCAAGACCTCAGGGGAGGCGATTTCGTAAATCGGTCTGGTCGCCGAGACTGCGTAGTAAGAGGGAAGGGCCGGAAACTCCATCATGGTGCGATTGAGCCACAGGCCAAAAACCTGCTCCTTGCGGCGAATGGTCATGGATTCATCGGGGCCGGTGACCACCACGATAATGTCGCTCGGCTTCTCGATCGTGCCAAACAGCACCATCTCGGCACCGCTGAAACTGGTATTGATGGCGATAAGATGCTGCGACAGGTCAGCCGCCAGCAACTCACCGCCCCGGTCAAGGCTGGGCTCTTCGGTCGCGGGTAAGGGCGATTGAGCCGCATCGCTCGGGTTCGTGATGACCACCGCCAGTAACACAAGGAGACTCGATGCCATTCGCCCGAATTTGCCTGTTAAAAATACCATCAAACCCTGCCTAACCATCGATAATCAGGGAATAGAGATTATCCGGTCGAATCACCAGCCCAATCAACAGCTTTAAGGCCACAATCAAGATCACTGCCGCCAGCAGGGCTCGAGACTGCTCGCCACGGATTCGCGTCGAGAATCGGGTGCCAATCTGCGCCCCGATTCCCCCGCCAATCAGCAAAAAAACCGCCAAAACAATATCGACCGTATGGGTCGTATAGGAATGGATGAGGGTGGCGACTCCGGTGGTGATAAGTACGCTGACCAACGAGGTTCCCGGCACCATCGATGGCGGCATCTCGAGCAGATAGATCATGGCCGGAATCATAAAAAAGCTCCCGCCAACCCCCAGGATAGAGACCAGCAACCCACCCAAAAACCCAATGGCAAAGGGCACAACTGCCGAGACATAGAGTCTCGAGCGGGGAAACCTTAACTTAAATGGCAAGCCATGGAGCCAATTATGACGATGAAGTTTTCGCCTCGGTTTTACCCCGCTGCGATCCTTTAAAATCACCGATACCGACTCGACCAGCATCATGCCGCCAATCGAACCCAGCACCACGATATAGAGAATCGATATGACCAGATCGACCTGACCAATCTGGCGCAAAAACGAAAAGATCCAAACCCCCAGGATCGAGCCAATCAGACTCCCCCCCAGCAATACCGCTGCCATCTTAAAATCAATATGCCGCCTTCGCCAATAGCCACTGATCCCCGAAACCGAAGCCCCAACAATCTGATTGGCCTGAGTCCCCACCGCCACGGCCGGCGGCACGCCAATAAAAATCAGCAGGGGAGTCATGATAAAGCCGCCACCCACGCCAAATAGCCCCGAAATAATCCCTACCACCGCCCCCAGAAGCAACAGGGGGATGGGATTCATCGAGATTTCGGCAATCGGCAAATAGATTTCCACTCAGGACCCTTTAAGGTAAAAAATGACAAGACGAGTGACTTAAGGAAGGTCTGAAAAACTTAAATTTAAAGACAGTTAGGCAACCCCCCTTAGTCTCACTAAGCAGCAAGCTGCTAAGTTCGACTATTCCCC